>JAHEJM010000029.1 GCA_024638815.1 Acidimicrobiales bacterium
CGCTCGAGGAGGTTCTCGAGGATCTTCTGGCCGATGACCAGGTTGACCAGTGGGGTGGTGGTGGCCGACCCGGGGCTTCAGCCCCACCAACGATCAGGCCGACCAGGGCTTGACCTCGGCGCCGGTTGATGGTGTCGGCTTTGCCGTTGCCTTCGGATTGTTGGCGGAACAGTCGCTGCATCTCATCACCGAGTGCGGTGCCCACCCCCACCGCTGACAGCGGGTCCAGATGGAACCGGCCGTCGATGGACCCGTCGGTGTTGGTGTTCCAGATGCATGAGGTCTTGTTGGCTTGTTCTGCCACCTCGTCGGACGTGGTGTGGTTGATCAACCAGGCGGCGAGCCGGTTGGTGAACTCCACGAAGTCGTGGTCTCGGGCGGCGGAAACCAGCTCGTCTTGGGAGGCAACGAGGGCGTCTCGCCGGTCGGGCTTGTCCAAGCTCTTCAATTCCCGCAGGTGCCGTAGGGTCAACACCCCTTCAGTAGCCGCCGCAGCAAAGATCGGGAACTGGTCGAGCCATTGCCCGGTGCGGGCGGTGGCGTGGATCTCCCGGGCCGGCGCCCCGGTTTCGGCCGCCACAACTTGCGACGCGGTTCGGAACCCGAGGTCCCGTAGTACACCAGGTGCCTCAGAGGCCGAATCGGCGGCAGCCAACACCGCGGCTCGTGCGGCGTCGATCCGGGCCGACAGTTTCTGCAGTCGGCAGGCCCGGTCCAGCAGCTCGGCCACAGGGAGGCAGTCGAGGCCGGTTGTCACCATCGCATCGAGGGCGGTCTCGATCAGCGCCAGATCGTTGCTGTGTGGTTGTGGTGGCAACCCGCCGTCGGTCATGCCTTCATTATATCAAACGTATGTTTGATGCACAAGCTGTTTTGGCTTCTATTTGTGGATGGATCTGCCGATTCACACTCCATCAACGAGGGCGTGTGCCGGGCCGGAACGGTCGCCATGTGGTGGCGTGACTCGCTGGCAGCCAGCCGTCAAACCTGACCCCGAACCCTGCGAACCCGACATGGCCGCCGTCACCTCTTGGAGCCAATCATCTCGACCAGTAGTTCCAAGGGGTGCGCGCGATCCGCAAGATATCCATCACTGTGGGTGCGAGGGTGTCCACGATCAAGGGTGCGTAACAGACCCTGATCCCGGAGGACCTTGGAACGAACGATCCACGATGCATTAATCGATCACCCCGAATGGGCATCGGAACACCCAGCGGTAGGGGTTGCCCCCAAGCTCTCCGACGCCGAGTTCGTAACCTTGGCAGTGAGCCAAACACTGCTCGGATTCAGCTCCGAAGCCCGGTTCATCCGCTACGCCCACGCCCATCCACGGCCCTGGTTCGCGTATCTGCCCGACCGGCATGGCTGCAACAAGCGCCTGCGGCACAGCTGCCAGTTGTTCACCACGTAATCGCCTACCTGGCCCGATCCTGCTCCTCATGGACCGATGACTTGTAGCTCGTGGACTCCCCGGTCGAATGCAGCCGCAGCCGCGAAATCACGAACGGTCCGACCTCGCCGGCTGGGCCGAATACGGCTACTGCGCCTCGCACTCACGGTTCTGCTGGGGGCTACGCCTGCACCTGATCAACACACCATCAGGACACCGGTCGCCTACGCACTCGCCGGCGCCAAAGCCGATGAACTCGACACCGCCACGGACATGATCGCTCTCGGCGGCCTCGACACTCCAGGCCGGACCCTCATTGCCGACAAGGGCTACCGGCGAGCCGGCTTCGAAAGAGAACTCGCAGATGCCGGCATGACCTTGTTCCGACCCGCCCTCAAGTCCGAGCCAAAACGGCCAGGCCGCGGCTGCCTACCCGCCTTCCGCCAGATCATCGAGTCGGTGAACCAAACCCTCAAAGCCCAACTCCGCCTCGAACGCCACGGCGGGCGAAGCAAACCCGGGGTGTGCTCCCGGATCCTGCAACACATCCTGGCGCTCACCACCGTGATCCGGTAAAACGAAACCACCAACGACCCGGACCACCCCACTCACTGATCGCCTACGACCACTGACTCCTGGAGCTACCCATCTGGCTGGACCAACACGTCGTGCCGAGCCCGCGGGCTCGGCGGCCCGATGACGAATCGGTGAGCAAGGACCGGGGTCGACCCCGGTCCTTGGGTTTCACGGGCCCGAATGCGGAGCACCGCGACTGGAGGCCAATGGCATCGAGAGGCAGACGAGTCAACCTGCGGGACTGGGTCGACGGTCGATCAACCTCGACAGTGATCAATCGCAGTGCCGGCACGACGACAGGCGATGATCCAACCCTCGTCCCGGTAGGTGATCTCCCAGGCCGGCGACTCCTCCAGCCAGCGGGCCAGGCCACGCTCGGACTCCCACACCACCACGTCGGCTCCAACCGTGTCGAGAACCGTGCCGAACTCGCCGCCGTCGAGCAGTTCGAGATGGGCCTGCGTGCGGTCCAAGGGGTAGAAGTCGAAGCGGTCATCGATGAAGACCGAGGCCGAGCGGCCGTAGCGGTGGGTCAAGTAGTTGCCCACGCCGTCACGATGGACCACGGACGCCACCGCACTGCCGCCGACCAACCCCTGCCGTTCGAGCACATCGATGGCATCCACCGGGTAGCGCTCGAACAGCAGCGGAGGTTGGGCAACGGTCAGTGCCAATCCGACGGTGACACCGATTGCGGCCACTACGGCCAGCACCGCCGCCACCGGCGACCGTTGCTCGCCGGTCTCGGAACCGACCAGATTCCTGAGCGCCGGCGCAATCATGATCACCACCACCATGGCGGCCGGTACAAGATTACGTATGGCCAGAAACCCGAAGCCGTAGAACACGATGGCCGGCACAAGGTCGGCCCATCCGGCCCGCTTCCGGGCGGCCAGGACGAGGGGAACCACCAGAGCCAGGTACAGCAACTGCCCTGCGGAGTCGAACCGGGCGGCCTGCCACTCGACCACCCCCTCCAGACTCTGGCGCGACGACAGCAGACGTAGCGGGAACCACCACAGTCGGGGGCCGAGCGGATTGAGGCCTGAGCCCAGGAAGCCGGCGGCGGTCCAGCCCGCCAGAGACCACGGGGCCGATCGAATCGACCGACCGTCGATGGCGGAGCCGATCAAAACCAAGACGACCAGGGCCGCAGCCAGCGGGAACGAGCCATGGGCGTTGACCCAGATCCAGATGGTCGGAATCAGCATCCATGGGGGCAGCCGACCGCGGATCACAGCCAGCACAACGAGCAGACCGACGAGTCCGATCATGAGTGGTCGGGGCGACCAGTACGACGCTCCGAGCACCAGAGGTACCGTGGCCAGGGCCATTCGGGTCACCAGCTGGCGGCACGGCCCGACCATGGCCCAGATCCCAGCCACCAGAACTGCGGCCAGCATGCCGTGAAACACGGGAAGGGCCCGGAGCCCGAACACGACCTCGAGGCCGTGATAGACGGCGCTGGCCAGCCAGCTCTGAACCGTCCACGCCCGCCCGGCGAAGTCGGCCGAGTACGGATCCGCCACCGGCACCGAGCCGATGTCGGCCATCAGCCGACCGGTGGCGAGATGGGTCAGGAAGCTGTTGTCGCCGATGGGTCGAGACCCGATTGCGAACCCGAGTACGGCGAGGGCCGACCCGAATCCGGTTGCCATCGTCGGTCGCCACCACTGCCGCGGCGCGCTCGCACGGCGATCGGCAGGTCGGACGAAACCACCCGACGCAGGGCCGGAAACTCGATGGTCGGACCCGGTTTCGGTGGCCGTCATGGCCGGACCGTCAACCCAGGGTTTCGACGATGCTGATCATCGCCGGCCCGAGAATGACCACGAACAGGGCGGGAAAGATACAGAACACCATGGGAAGCAGCATCTTCACCGGCGCTTTCTGAGCCTTCTCCTGGGCCAGCTGGCGGCGCTTGATCCGCATCTCGTCGGCCTGAGACCGCAGCACCCGGCCGATGCTCACGCCGAACTTGTCGGCCTGGATCATGGCCATGACGAACGAACGGATTTCCGCAATATCCACCCGATCCTGAAGCCCTCGCAGGGCATCGGCCCGGGTCGAGCCGGCACTGGTCTCGCCCAGGACCCGGGCGAACTCCTCCGACAGCTGGCCGGGCACATTGTGGATGACCCGATCCAACGCCTGCTCGAAACCCAGACCGGCCTCGACGGAGATGACCAGCAGATCGAGAACATCGGGAAGTGAGCGCTGGACCGAGCGCTGCCTGGCTTCGACCTTGGAGTTCAGCCTGGAGTTGGGACCTATGACAAGCCCGGCCACACCGACCACACCCAGCAGCAACTGCAGCATGCCCGACATGTTCAGCGGATTGACGATGAAGACGACGATGAGCCACACCGGAGTCATCACCAGTAGCAGGATTCGTGTGGCCAGGAACCGTTCGACCGCCGTACTGGACATGATGCCGGCCTGGAGATGCTTGCGTTCCACCTGTTCGACGTAGTCGGGGGGATTGAATCGACCCCCCAGTCGGCTGAAGGCGGCCACGATCGGCCCGAGGATGCGCTGGTGAAGGGGCGCCAGAAGTTCCTTCTCCCGCTGATCCTCGATCTGGAAGCCGTCGAGCTGGCGCAGCGTGCTGCGAGCCACCGACCGCTCCTCCATCTGGGCAAGGATGAGGTAAGCCCCGAGCCCGATGGCCGCCACCAGTCCGACGACGAAGGCCTCTGCAGGAATGGACGTCAGGAAACTAGGCATCGATCGTTATCACTTTCTTCATCCACAACAGCCCGATCAGACCACTCACGGCGGCCAGACCCAGCAGGATCAGTCCGAGGGTGCGGGTGAACAGGATCTCGACGTAGTCGGGATTCATGATCCACAACACCAATCCGAGGCCCGGCGGCATCATCGACAGGATCAGAGCCGAGACCCGACCCTCGGCCGTGAGCGCCGCCACTTCGCGGGTCAGGCGCTCCCGTTGAACCATGGTCTCGGCCACGGTCATGAGCAACTCGTTGAGATTGCCGCCCACTTCACGCTGGATGCCGATGGCCATGACCGCCCAACCGAAGTCATCGGATCCCAACCGCTCGGCCACGGCGCCCAGGGCCCCGTCGAGTTCGCGGCCGAGCTGAGCCTCGGTCATGGCTCGGCGAAGCTCCCCACCCATTGGATCGGCAATCTCTTTGGATACGGCGTCGATGCCCTGGGGCAATGAGTAGCCGGCTCGAAGGGTTCCGGCCAGGAGCTGAAGAGCATCGGGAAGCTGGGCTTCAAACCGTTTCAGCCTTCGTTTGGCCATCATCCCGATGACCACGAAGCCGACCACACCGGCGATGATGCCGAGCAGCATGCCGGCGAAGAAGCTTCCGGACACCACGGTCACCAGACCAAAGATGGTCAGAGCGAAACCGACGAGCAAGAACATGGCCTCCCCGGCTCGAATCGGGATGTCGGCCCGCTCCAGCATTTCTTCGATACGGCCCAGGAAACCTCGCCGTTCGGCGAACGACTCGGTGAATTCAACCGCCCGTTGGATCATGGCGGTATGGACCATCAGCTCCTGGACCTGCTCCTCCGGCAGCTCCTCACCCTCGGCGTATCGGGCCAGGAGGAGATCGAGCGGCTCCTCACCTTTGATGAACATCGAACCCATGGACCAGACGCCCATGGCGATGCCGAGAAAGGCGAGGGCGATCGACAGATAGAGGAAGGTAGGTGAACCGAAGAAGGCCAACCGGCCCGGCTCCGATATCTCGTAGGGAGCCAGCTGTAGCGGATTCCTGGTCAGTACCCCGTCGGGGTAGCTGAAGGTGGTCGATCGTTCGCCGATAGCCACGATGACGTTGGCCGGTTCGGCGTCGGGCTCGGCCGGGGCGAAGCTGACGATGGTGCGATCGCGAGCCAGTGCGACGGCGTCGCCCATGGCCGCCCCCAGGGCGCGCGACGTGTCGACCGAGTCACTCTCACCGTCGACCGAAGCGGCAGAACCTACCACCAGTCCGTGCCCACCGGCCTGTTCGATGATCGAGGACAGGCGATCCGGGACGGCGTCTCTGGCCACCACGACAAGCTGGGACCCTGCTTGTACCAGGCCGGCCGTGGCCGACGCCACGGTTCCGGTTGAAGCGTGGTCGGGACGGCCGGCGAACACAATCACCGTTCTCATCGGCGACGGCTCGTCGGAGAACAGCCGGCCGGCTCGGCTGACACCGTCGAGAAGGGCCGAGCCCTGCTCGGCCACCAGACGACTCAACGCCCCCTCCAGCCGGGCCGTGGAGGAGGTCAGCGGAAGCTGCAATTCGGCCGTGCGTCCGGCACTGACCAGCCCGACCCTGGTACCGGCGGGCAGATCGGCGACGGCCTCGACAATGGCGATCCGGATCGACCTGTCCGTACCGTCGGAGGTATTGGTGTTGTCGGTGTCGACCACAAAAACGATCTCGGCTTGCCATCCGGCGTCGGTGGCCGAGGCGACGTCGCGGACGGTGATTGCCTCATTGCCTCTCGTCACCGCCACCTGGGATCGGTCGACCTCACCGCCGGTCCCGAACAAGACGGCCTGGACATCGTTACCGGTGGCATCGACCATGGTCGCCTCGATCGGGACCGGCGTTCCATCGGCCTGGGCCGACACCGCTGCCACCGGCACCATCGACACCATGAGTGCGGCCGTGGCGAGCAGCAGGACCATTCCCCGATGGCGGACCGGCGACGTGGGCCTCATCGTCGGCCTCGATTCATGGCGGTTCCCTCTCCTCCGCTGGGGGCGAACATCTCGGGACCGAGTCGGATGCCGTTCTCGGCAAGCTTCTCGGAGAACTTGGGCCGGACCCCCGTCGGTTTCAGCTGGCCTTTGAATCGGCCCTGCTCGTCGACACCGGCCGAGAAGTCGAACAGGAAGATGTCCTGGAGGGTGATGATGTCGCCCTCCATTCCCGCCACCTCGGTGATGTGGGTGATACGGCGGGAACCGTCCCGGAGGCGCTGGAGCTGCACGATGCAGTCCACGGCCGAGGAGATCTGTTCCCGAATGGCCCGAACCGGAAGGTCGTAGCCGGCCATCAGCACCAGCGTCTCCAGACGGGAAAGCGAATCCCTCGGGTTGTTGGCGTGGAGGGTGGTCAACGAGCCGTCGTGGCCGGTGTTCATGGCCTGCAGCATGTCGAGCGCCTCGCCGGACCGGCACTCGCCGACCACGATACGATCGGGCCGCATCCGCAGGGTGTTCTTGACCAGATCTCGAATCGTGATCTCGCCCTTGCCTTCGATGTTGGGAGGCCGGGTCTCCAGCGACAGGACGTGCTCCTGATTGAGCTGAAGCTCCTTTGCATCCTCGACGGTGATGATGCGCTCACCGTCGGGGATGAAGGAAGACATCACGTTCAGGGTCGTGGTCTTACCGGTACCGGTACCGCCGGAGACGATGACGTTGAGCTTGCCCACAATGCAGGCCTGAAGGAAACGGGCGGCATGCACGCTGAGGGTGCCGAACCGGATCAGGTCGTCGATCTGGAGCGGGTCGGCCGCGAACTTCCGGATGGTCAGGAACGGTCCACCGATGGCCAGGGGCGAGATGACGGCGTTCACCCGGGAGCCATCGGGCAGGCGGGCGTCACACAACGGTGAGGACTCGTCGATCCGACGACCGACCTGAGCCACGATCTTGTCGATGATCCGCCGCAGATGGAGCTCGTCGACAAAGGTCACGTTCGCCACCGACAGCTTGCCGCTGCGTTCCACGAAGATCTGATCGGGTCCGTTGCACATGACCTCGGAGACATCGTCGTCTCGCAACAGCTTGTCGATCGGACCGTAGCCCAGGATGTCATCGGAGACGTCCTGAATCAGCTGGGCCTTGTCGGCAGCCGAGATGGGAGCCCGCTCCTGGGCCAGGGCGGTTTGCAGCGCGTCCCGGACCTTGCGTCGCAGCTCGTCCTCGGACAGCCGTTTGTCGTACAGGATCGGACCCAGTTCCTCGATGAGGGAACTATGGATGCGGTGCCGCAGTTCGTCGAGGCTGCGGTTACGTCCGGCCATCTTGCTCGGGGGGCTGGCGGCCCCCTCGTTCAGCCGTTCATAGAGGGACATCAAGAGCTCCTAGATCCAGTAAGGACGGGGGTTCGGACGGGCCAACGGGGTGGCGGCCGGTTCGGGGGGGGATTCCGGTGATGCTTTGGGGGACACGAGACGAAAGGTGTGGGCTGCGGCGTCAGCCGAAGAACTTCCTCAGTCCCTGGCTCTGGCTGGAGGCCGAGGTGACCGGGCCCTCGAGGAAGCGAGCGGCCAGCTGCTCGAAGGCGCGGGCCACATTGCTCTTGGGGGCTGAGAGCACGACCGGGGAGCCCTTGTTGACCGAGATGGGAACGACGACGTCGGACGGAACATGAGCCGCCGTCTCGATGCCCAGCGACCGTTCGACCTCGCCGACGTCGAGCTTGACCTTGGAGTCCGCCCGATTGAGCAGCAGATGTAGCCGCTCCTTGGGCACATTGAGCAGCGCCAGGGTGCTGAAGCCGATCTTGACATTCTTGATGTTGGGAATGTCGAGGCCGGCGACCAGGACGATCTCGTCACTGGCCTCGATCACGTTGAGTACCACGTCGCTGAAGATGGCCGGCAGGTCCACGACCACGTAGGCGGCAAACGTTCTGATCACCTCGATCAACCGAGCCATGTGGGCACCCGAAATCTGATCGGCGAATGTCGGTTCGGCCGGTGCGGCCAGGACCAGTAGTCCGCTGGGCTCGTGCAGCGTCATGATCTCCTGCAGCATCTCGGAATCGACCGACTCCATCTGGGCCACGGCGTCGACCACCGTGGTTTCCGGGTAGAGCTTGAGCATGACGGCAACGTCGCCGAATTGCAGGTGTCCGTCGACCAGAACAACCGGGCGATCACAGTTGCGGGCCAGGGTGACGGCCAGATTGGTGGCCGTCACGGACTTGCCGGAGCCGCCCTTGGTGGAGAAGATGCTGATGACCCGACCGAGCTCCCCGCTCGGTACCACCGCTTGGTCGGCCGCCCCGGTTCGAGCCGGATGGGTCTCGACCGGTCGCAGGGCCTGGGCCACCCTCTCGACCGTTTCCAGCAATTGATCCCGCTCGATGGGTGCCGACAACACGTCCTTCACGCCGACACGAAGGGCTTTGTGGAGCAGCTGAGTCGTCAGCTCAGAGGTCACGAGCACGGTTCCGACATTCGGCCGGCTACGGACCCATTCCTCGATATGGGTCATGTGTTCGGAGGTGGCACACGACGGACCCAGCACCACGACACAGACCTCTCCGGTCAGCAGGTGTTCCATCTCGATCAGGTCGGCGGCCTCGTCGACCGGATGCTCGAACAGCCCGACCAGGTAGTCCCGCACCGCATTATCGCTGTCGACGACAGCCACCCCGGATCCGGTCGACACCGGCGATTCGGGTTCGGCCACAGCCAGCCCGCTGTCGAAGTCGTCGAAGCTGGAGTCGAAACTGGAGAAGTCGTAGTCCGTCATCAGCCTTCCCCTCCTTCGGTGGTGGGGGTCTCGGGTTCGGTCACGTCCGGCTCAGGTTCCGGTTCGGGGATGGGTGTCGGCTCAGGCTCGGGGCCCGACAGATCGCCAGGTCCAGCGTCGCTGCCATTGGAACCGGTACTGGGGGCGACACCGATGCGATCACCGGCCTCGCCGTCGAAGGCCAGGGCGCTCGCCTCGCTGGCCGGGTCGTCAACGCCCTCGACACCCTGGTATGGGGTGAGACGGCTCGAACTCTCACCCGGTAGCACCTGGGTGGTCGGGTCCAGCGGCAGCATGGCCCGCGGCTCGTAGTCATCGGGCACCAGCGACAGGTAGAGGTTGTCACGACCCACGTTCAGAATGACCTGTGCCGCCTCAGGAGGCACAGCCAGCGTGATGAGACCCTTGGCCTGTCCCTCTGTTGTATCGTCCTCGACCGTCGTCTGTCCGAGATCGGGCGTGAGCTGCGATCCCACGGCCAGGACTTCGGCCTTCTGGTACACCATGCGGGTCTCCACCGGATAGAGGTCGGTGATCAAGGGCCGGGTGGCGTCGTTCTCAGCCAGCTCGGCCGCCAGCTCGGCGGTGGCTTCCGGCGTCATTGCGAGCGGCGGATCGTTCTCGAAGAACGGTGAGACCCACTCCCGTTCCAGCATGATGTTCACGAAGTCCCCGGGCTCGATCAGGTAGGCGGCGCCCCGCACCTGGTCGACACTGATGGTCACGGTGACCAGCCCACGTTCCTCCAGCCGATCGGTGATTCCGGTGTTGACAATGCTGGGGGAAACGAAGCTGCCGGTGACAATGGGGATGTTCACCGGCAGATCGGCAACGGCCACCAGACCGGCGAGCTCGGTGGCCGGGTCCCGGACCGCGGTGGCCGGTCGAAGCTTCTGGGCCACCAGTTCCTGGCCCAGCAGGTCCTGATCGAGTGCGTCCTCGACCGACGTTCCCTTGGGGACAGGGGCCTTGGCAACCCACACCTCGATGGGCGAGCTGGCCTCACCAGCCCCGCTCTCTGCGTTCTTGACGTAGTTGAGCAGGCCAAGCGCGGCGAAAGCACCAAGAGCCACCGCAACAATCAGGATCACCGTCCGTCGTGAACTCACGACACTCTCCTCGGTCATGGCAGCAAGACGCTGCCTCGCTTACTTGGAATCCTCATCGGCGGTAGCGAAGCACGTGCTTAGCGATTGCCGGCAGAAATCGAAAACGACAGAGGCCACCGGAGGATCTCCGGTGGCCTCTGTCTTCTCTTTGGCTGGTCTATCCGGGCCTGCGGTAGCGACCCGGTTGCGGTAGACCGCCTATGTTCTTCGATCGGGACGAACGCCCCTCAGACCATCGGCCCTTGCGACGACGGGATCAGGCCGATTCGTCGCCGGCCTCGGACTTCGCCGGCTCGTCACCCTCCAGCTCTGCGTAGTATTCGGCCCACGCCTGTTCGACATCGGGGTCGACCTCGCTGGGTCCGATGTAGTTGCCCTCGTCGTCGAAGGCGTGCTCACCGAAGTGCTCCTGGTACTCCTGAGCCACGACGCCACCCTCGGCGGCCTGCTTGATGGACAGGCTGATGCGGCGACGCTGCAGGTCGATGTCGATGATCTTGACCCAAAGCTCCTCGCCCGGGGTCACCACCTGCTCCGGCAGGTCGATGTGGTGGGCCGACATCTCCGAGATGTGGACCAGACCCTCGATTCCCTCGCCCACCTGGACGAAGGCACCAAAGGGTACGAGCTTGGTGACCCGGCCGTACACCAGCTCACCCACCTGGTGGGTGGAGGCGAACTCCTGCCACGGATCCTGCTGGGTGGCCTTGAGGGACAGGCTGATGCGCTCCCGGTCGAGATCGACCTCGAGCACCTGAACCGTGACCTCGTCACCGACCGACACCACCGAACCCGGGTGGTCGACATGCTTCCAGGAGAGCTCGGACACGTGGATCAGGCCGTCCATGCCGCCGAGATCCACGAAGGCACCGAAGTTGACCACCGACGACACCACACCGGTTCGAATCTCGCCCGGTGTGAGGTTGGTGAGGAAGTTCTCCCGCTGCTCCTTCTGGGTCTCCTCGAGGTAGGCCCGGCGGGACAGCACGACGTTGTTACGATTCTTGTCCAGCTCGATGATCTTGGCCTCGATGGAACGACCGATGTAGGGCTGGAGATCGCGGACCCGACGGAGTTCGACCAGCGATGCCGGCAGGAAGCCCCGCAGCCCGATATCGACGATCAGACCGCCCTTGACCACTTCGATGACCGGGCCTTCGACCACCCCGTCGCGTTCCTTGATGGCCTCGATGGTGCCCCAGGCCCGCTCGTACTGGGCCCGCTTCTTCGACAGGAGCAGACGCCCCTCCTTGTCCTCCTTCTGGAGGACAAGGGCTTCGACCTGATCGCCGATCGACACCAGTTCACCGGGATCGACGTCATTGCGGATGGACAGCTCACGAGCCGGGATCACGCCCTCGCTCTTGTAGCCGATGTCGACCAGGACCTCGTCGCGGTCGACCCGAACAACGGTGCCGTGCACCATCTGGCCGTCATCGACCACCACCATGGAAGCGGCATAGGCGTCATCGAGCGAACCCTCGAGATCGTTGGCGGTTATCTGGCGGGGAACGTACTCGTCGGCCGAGGCGTCGGCCGCCTGTTCGGTCATGCTCGACTGTTCGGTGGGCTGGTTGTCAGCGAGGGGATCGCTCATACTTGCTTCTGTTGTTACGTCGGTGGTCGACACGGATAATGGAGATGCTTTCTGATCGTCGTCTGCCCGGCTGTTCATCGACTTCTCCGGGGGCCCTGGATTGGATTGAGGGCACGCAAACGAGGGCGGGACGGTCCCGGCCACTGATCAGGTTATCAGCAACTGGACGGGGAACAATAGGGTGTGACGGCGCACCCGGTCCCGGGTTGTCGACCGACGACCCCGTCACCGCCGGCGGCGGGCCACCAGTAGGAATTCGTGATCGTCGGGAGTCGGGGGCCGCTCACCGTAGCGACCCGGGCTGACACCGTGCACCGCCAACGGATGGAGACCAACGGCCCGGGCCAACAGTCGCAGTTCCCGGGGCGTGTAGCAGGTGGTCCACAGCTCAGCCTGCATCACTCGTCCGTCGTCGTCCATGACCTCGGTGTGTTCGTGGTTGACCCCGGACTCGGCGTCGAAGCTGTCGCCTTCGTCACGATGCCGGGCCTGGAAGTAGGCCGAGAACGCCGAGACCACGACCAGCCCGCCGGGGCGGGCGGCCCGAGCCATCGTGGTGAGAATGGGCTCATCGAGCTCGAGTGTCGCCGGTGAGCGGGGCGCGACCGGACCTCCGGACACGCCGAATGCTCCCTGGCACAAGGAGACGACCAGGTCGAACGAGCCCGCCAGGTCGGGATGGTCGGCCAACAGGTTTGCGGCGTCGACCCTCAGGAATCGACAGTGGGCCAGGCCCTGGGCGGTGGCGGCCTCGGTGGCGAGGTCGACGAAACGCTCGGCGATGTCGACGCCCAGCACCGTACATCCCCGGCGGGCCAGAGCCAGGCTGTGACGACCGGGGCCGCAACCCACGTCAAGGACACGAAGGTTCCGGATCGCCGGTGGCTCACTCGCCGTACCGTCGGCCGACCATACCCGCCGGGCCAACTGGAGGATGGCGTCGACCTCGTTGTCGGTGCCCTTGGTGAACGAGTAGCGCAGATACGCCGACCCCATGTGGTCCGCCAATGGCTCGAACCAGTGGTCGAAGTCAGCCATCGTTGCCCCGTCGGGGCACCCGAGTTTCGCCTCCATCGAAACATCGCCCGGCGTTGCCCCTTCGGGGCACCCGAGTTTCGCCTCCATCGAAACATCGCCCGGCGTTGCCCCTTCGGGGCACCCGAGTTTCGCCTTCGGCGAAACATCGCCGGGCCACCAATCCATCATCAATCCTTCAATCCTTGGCAGCAGCCCAGGTTCGACCGAAGCTCAAGTTCACCTCAAGCGGGACCCGGAGATCGAACGCGCCACCCAGATCGGCCAGCACCACCTCGGTCACCTTGTCCCGCTCGTCCGGCGGTACTTCGAGAATCACCTCGTCGTGGACCTGGAGAACCAGCCGGCTGGTGAACCCACCATCGGCCAACGACCGGTGGAGCCGGACCAGGGCGACCTTGAAGATGTCGGCGGCCAGACCCTGGATACCGGCGTTCATGGCCTGTCGCTCACCGGCCTGGCGGACATTGCGGTTGTCGCTCATCAGCTCGGGGATGGCCCGGCGACGGCCGAACAACGTCTCGGTGTAGCCCCGGTTGCGGGCCTCGGTGACGGTGGCCTCCATGTAGGCCTTGACCGCCGGGAAGCTCTCGAAATAGGCGTCGAGGATGGTGGCCGCGTCCCGGGTCGGGATTCCCAGTCGCTGGCCCAATCCGTAGGCCTCCATCCCGTAGGCCAGGCCGTACGAAACCATCTTGGCCTTGCTCCGCTGTTCGAAGCTGACCCCGTCGGGTTCGACATCGAACACCCGGGCCGCCGTGATGGCGTGGACGTCATCACCCGAGGTGAATGCCCCGATCAGACCGGGGTCGTCGGCCAGGTGCGCGATGCAGCGCAGCTCGATCTGGTTGTAATCGGCCACCAGCAGCTCGCAGCCGTCGGCGGCCACGAAGGCCTTTCGGAAACTGCGACCCAGTTCGGTCCGAACCGGGATGTTGTGGAGGTTGGGATGCTCGCTGGACAGCCGCCCGGTACGAGCCACCGTCTGGTTGAAGGTGGCGTGGATTCGGCCGTCGTCGGCCACAGCGTCGAGCAGCGGCTGACCGTAGGTGGAGCGCAGCTTCTCCACCTCCCGGTACCGCAGTAGGTGGTCGACGATGCGGTGCTCACCGCTCAGCTTCTCCAGCGTGGCCTGATCGGTGGAATAGCCGGTCTTGGTCTTCTTGCCCGGCGTCAGACCGAGACGATCGAACAGGATCTCCTGGAGCTTCTTGGTGGAGTTGACGTTGAACTCCTCGCCTGCGTCCTCCTGAATGGCGGAGGCAAGAGCCTCGGCCTCATCGGTCATCGACCGATTGAGCGATTCGAGTTCCTCCCGATCGACGGCGATCCCCATGTGTTCCATTTGGGCCAGCACCGTGACCAGGGGGACTTCGACGTCGTCGTTGAGGGCGGTGAGGCCGTGCTCCTCGATACTCTCGGCCAGCGGCCGAGCCAGGACAGCCACGCCGGCGGCCCCAAGAGCGGTCTCGTCGGCCGGGCTGACGGCCTGATCACCGAAGTCGAGCTGGCCGTCGGGAACCGCCGTCCCCTCGGGAAGCCGGAACTCGGTGTGATCGGCCAGCAGGGCGTCGAGCGGGTAGGCGTTGCCACCGGGATCGAGGAGATAGGCGGCGAGCATGGTGTCGAGTCGCAGTCCCGGGGTGTCGATTCCTCGCAACAGCAACGCCCGGACCAGTGATTTGGCGTCATGAGCCACGATGCCGGGTCCCTCCGATCCGAACAGCGTCACCAACTCGGCCGCCACGTTCGGGGCGTCGAGATCGGCACCGGCCAACCACCGTACGTCGATCGGACCGTCGCTCGGACCGGTGGTGGTCAGGGCCAATCCGTCGAGCCTCCAACCGTTTCCGGCCGCCACCGTGGTCGGCGTCAGCAAGCCGGCGGCGGCGATACGGGTCGGAGGCCGAGCCGATCGTGCCTCATCCGACAGCTCCCGCAAACCGGCCGCCGCAGCGTCGGGATCACCGTAGACCACCAGCTCGATGGCCAAGTCCCGGCGATCGGCTGACACAGTCGTACCGGTGAACGCTTCCTCCAGGCGGTTGAAAAGGGTCCGAAACTCGAGGAAGTCGAACAGCTTGCGGACCTCGTCCCGGTCGTAGGGCTTGAGTCCCATAAGGTTCTCGGGCTCCACATCCAGCTCGACATCCCGCATCAGCTCCATGACGATGGCGTTGACCCGAACCTGGTCTTCGGCTTCGGTCAGGTTCTCCCTCAACTTGGGTGTCTGCTCCTCGAGATGGTCGAAGATGCCGTCGAGATCGCCGTACTTGTTCAGCAGCTTGGCAGCGGTCTTCTCCCCCACCCCGGGTACGCCGGGCAGGTTGTCCGACGTATCACCGCGAAGGGCGGCGTACTGGACGTACTTCTCCGGTGGCACCCCGGTGCGGTCCAGAATGCCGGCCTCGTCGTACACGGCGTAGTCGCTGACCCCCCGCTTGTTGTACACCACCTTGATGTGGGGATCGGCCACCAGCTGGTAGCTGTCCCGGTCACCGGTCACGATGAGGACGTCGAGTCCGGCGGCGGCGGCCTGGTCGGCCAATGTGGCCAGAATATCGTCGGCCTCGACGCCGGGCTTCTCCAGCTGGCGAATACCGAGGCTGTCCAACACCTCCCGAACCAACCCCATCTGCTGCTTGAGAATGTCGGGGGCGGCCGACCGGTTGGCCTTGTAGGTCACGACCCGTTCATGACGGAACGTCGGCTCGGGCCGGTCGAAGGCCACGGCCACACCGCCCGGCTGGTGGTCGCGGATCAGGTTGATCAGCATGGACGTGAAACCGAACACCGCATTGGTGATCTGCCCGCTGGCGGTGGCCAGATCCTGTGGCAGGGCATGAAAGGCCCGGTAGGTCAGTGAGTTCCCGTCGATGAGCATCAAGGTCGGCATCGATATCGAGCCTAGTTTCGCTTGGTGCTTGGATGTTCACGATTGAGTCAAGTTTCGGCGACGTTTGGCCGGAGGCCAAACTCAAGCCGTCTTCGGCCGTCGGCAAGAGCACCGTCTCGCCGTACCAGGTTTCCTCGGTGACGAAATCATTCAACCCGGCGCCAAGTTCACCCAACCCGGTCAAAGACGGGGGCTCGGCCGTCGGCCGGGACACCCGGACCTCAGGGTGACAGCTCGCCGTCGATGATCTTCTCGGCAACCGCCTTCATCGAGGTCCGGCTGCTCATGGCCGTCTGCTGAAGGAATCGGAAGGCCTGTTGCTCACCCATGTCGTATTCGTCCATCAACCGACCCTTGGCCCGGTCCACGACCTTGCGGGTCTCGAGCTGCTCGGCCAGAGACTCCGACTGCTCCGACAACGCAACCAGCTCCCGGAACCGGGCAACCGCCAACTCGATGGCGGGAACCAACTCGGACTGCTGGTAGGGCTTGACCAGGTAGGCCAGGGCACCGGCATCGCGAGCCTGCTCCACCAGATCCCGCTGGGAGAAGGCGGTGAGGATGACCACCGCGGCCAGCCGCTCACCCACGATCTCCCGGGCCGCGGCCAGGCCGTCGACCTCGGGCATCTTGATATCGAGGATGGCGACATCGGGTCGATGGCGGCGAACCAGCTCAACCGCTTCCTCACCGTTGCCGGCCTCGGCCACGACGTCGTAGCCCTCCTCCTGCAACGATTCGCGGAGATCGAGCCGGATGAGGGGTTCGTCTTCGGCAATGACCACTCGCTTCGCCGCCATCAACGCGCCTCCGATAACTGGTCGAGCAAACGGTCCTGCGCCAGTTCGAGTTCCGCCAGGCGTTTCAGTTTGGCATCCCTGTCTCGTTGGAGGGCGGTCACCGCCCGGGCGGCGTCGCGATGATCGGCCGACGCCTGGGGCGTTTCCGACACCAGGGCCCGAAGGCGTGAATCCTCGGCCTCGTCGGTTACCTGACGAAGCTGTTCGTCGATGACCCCCAGCTCCTCGCGAAGCCTGCGGGCCTCGTCAGTGACGGCCATCAGCTTCTTCTCCACCGATCGACGGAACACGGGCTTCCCCGGACTAGGCCGACCGGGGGGCAGCCCGTCCCCACCCGGTTCCGGAACTGTTGGTTGTCATGTTGTACGGGTTTTCACTCATGGCGATCAGCTCATGTCGTTGACGTCGGCCTGGTGCCCGGGGTGGGAGTCGAACCCACACGCCCTTTCGGACAGCGGATTTTGAATCCGCCGCGTCTGCCATTCCGCCACCCGGGCATCAATGACTGCATTGACAAGAACCTGACGGGATCAGTGGACAGATACTTGTGGTCTGCGGCCTGATAGAGCATACAACTCCACACCCCCAACGCCATGGCTTTCGCCGGTACCGGGCACCGAGGGAACGTCCGCCATGGCACCTGGTCGAATGGCTGAGGCCGGTGTGGCGAACGACGACGGGCGCCCGCAGGGGTCGAGGGGATGAAACGTTCTGCCCGGACGCGAAGTCAGACTGTTCAATGACCGCTGTGATGATTGCCTTTACCTATCCGGGCCAAGGGTCCCAGTCCCCGGCCATGGGTGAGCCGTGGACCGACCATCCATCATGGGAGTTGGTGGACGAAGCATCGGAGGCGTCGGAACGAGATGTGGAACACCTGCTGCTGAGGGCCGACGCAGAGGAACTGCGGCAGACCCGTAACTCCCAACTCTCGACCTACGTCATGAGCATGATCGTGCTCGATGCAGTGGAGCGGACAGGCCTCGAACCGGCATTCCACGCCGGCCACAGCCTGGGCGAGTACTCGGCACTGACCGGGGCCGGGGTGCTCTCCTACGGCGCCGGCGTCCAGCTGGTGACCGAACGAGGCGACGCCATGCAGGCTGCGTCCGAGGCCACCGAGGGTTCCATGGCAGCCGTGCTTGGGCTCGATGACGAGAAGGTCGACCTTGCCTGCCGTCGAGCCGACGGCGAGGTCTGGGTTGCCAACTACAACTCGGCCGGCCAAGTGGTCATCGCCGGCGATCCCGACGGCTTGGCCAAAGCAGCGGAGATCGCCAAGGAACTGGGGGCCAAGCGAATCCTGCCCATCAAGGTCAGTGGGGCGTTCCACACCCCGTTCATGTCACCGGCCCGGGATCGGCTACACAAGGCATTGGCAGAGACGGACCTTCGTGACCCCCACCGACCGGTTTATGCCAACGTCGACGCAGAACCCCACACCAAGTCGGCCGAGTGGGCCGGGCTCTTGGGTGCTCAGCTGACCAGCCCCGTCCTGTGGCGCCAGACCCTGCACTCCCTCGACGCCGCCGGCACCACGGTTTTCCTCGAACTCGGACCGGGGACAACTTTGACCGGGCTGGTGAAGCGCACGCTCAAGGGGCGGATGGCGCTAGGCGTGAACTCACCGGCCGATGTCGACACCTTGCTCGAGGACCTGTCCCACGCCAGCCAAACCGGCGCGGTGGCCGAAGGTGAACGACTGTACGCGGTGGAACGACTCATCGTGAGTCCGACAACCGG
Organism: Acidimicrobiales bacterium; assembly: GCA_024638815.1. Taxonomy (GTDB): domain Bacteria; phylum Actinomycetota; class Acidimicrobiia; order Acidimicrobiales; family SZUA-35; genus JAHELU01. The sequence goes on from JAHEJM010000029.1 coordinate 18,618, forward strand.
TGTCTTCCAACCCCACACCGACATGCGCACCGGGCAGGACGTCGCGCGGGGTCAGCCGGTCGGCATGGTCGGAAACACCGAGGTTCGTTCCGCCTTCGATGGCAGCCTTGAAGGCCTCCTTGCCTTGAATGGCGAGAGGGTGACAACGTCACAACCATTGGCATGGCTTCGAACCCCCTCGGTGGGGACCCCGTGATTACCGCATCGGCCCACTGACCAGGGGGCTCGGTGGCCGACCTGCGACGTCGTCGATGTCGCCGGGCCGCAATGCCGGCCTGAGACCAGACTCGATCACTCGCCACGAAAGCACCGATCATGATCTCCAATCCAACATCCGGACCGTCATCAAGCGAGGGCCACGGCATCGGTCCCTGGGGACTGTCACTGTCGGGTGTCGGTATTGCCCTTCCCGAGAAGATCCTGGCCAACAGCGATCTGACGGCATGGATGGACACATCCGACGAATGGATTCGAGAACGAACCGGTATCGCCGAGCGGCGGATCGGTGGATCCACGTCCGGCCTGGCCACGGAGGCCGCCCGCCAAGCCATCGAGGACGCCGACGTGCCGGTGGACAGCATCGAACAGGTGATCCTCGCCACCACCTCTCCCGACCACATCTGCCCCGGCACGGCTCCTGCTGTGGCCCGGGAACTGGGACTGCAGTGTGGTGCGTTCGACGTCCAGGCTGCGTGCTCGGGCTGGGTCTACGGCCTGGTGGTGGCCAACGGGCTCCTGCTCCAGGGCATGAATCGTGTCCTGGTGATCGGGGCCGAGTCGCTCGATCGCATAACCGATTACCACGATCGTGGAACCGGAATCCTGTTCGGCAACGGGGCGGGAGCCGCCATCGTCGACAGGGACGAGACCGGCGCCGGACGGCTGCTGTCGTGGGACATGGGTTCCAACGGCAACTATGTACACATCCTGTACGCCGAACACGGCGATGTGCTCAAAATGGATGGCCGCGAGGTGTTTCGTCAGGCGGTCACCGTCATGCAGACGTCGGCCACCAACTCACTGAAGAGGGCCGGGTTGACGGTGGATGACATCGATCTGATCATCCCCCACCAGGCCAACATCCGAATCGTCGAGGCCGCCTGGAAGAAGCTGGGATTCTCCATGGAGAAGACCGAGATGGTGCTCGAGCACACCGGCAACACCTCGGCCGCCTCCATTCCACTCGCCCTCCAGAGCGCCCTCGACAAGGGACGGATTCAGCCCGGCACCAACGTGCTGTTCCTCGGATTCGGCGCCGGCATGACCTGGGCCAGCGCCATTGTACGGTGGGCGTGATGACAGCGACCGAGAGCAACCACCACCCGGAACACCCGGCCGGCGGCCGCTCGGCCCCCAACCGCGTGGCCTTCGTGACCGGGGGAAGTCGCGGAATCGGCCTGGCCTGCGCCCGAGCCCTGACCGCCGCCGGCAACACCGTCGTCGTCGGGTCCCGCTCGAAGCCGGATTCCCTCGACCCCGATCTGCGCTGGGTCGAGTGCGACATCACCTCCGGCGAATCGATCGACGCCGCCTTCTCGACCATCGAGGCCGAGGTGGGGTCGGTCGACATCCTTGTGGCCAATGCCGGCATTACCAAGGACACCCTCGTCCTGCGGATGGCGGAAGACGACTTCCAGGCGGTGGTCGACGCCAACTTGACCGGGTCGTTCCGGCTGGCCAAGCGGGCAGTGAAGTCGATGATGAAGGCCCGCTGGGGCAGGATCATTCTGATGTCATCGGTGGTCGCGGGCCTCGGTCAGGCCGGGCAGGCCAACTACTCGGCATCGAAGGCCGGGCTGGTCGGGCTGGGTCGGTCCCTGGCCCGGGAATTCGCCTCCCGCGGCATCACGGTCAATCTGGTCGCCCCCGGGCCGATCGAGACCGAGATGTTGGCGGCAGCCGGAGACAAGGCGGTCACCGCCATGATCGAGGCGGTGCCCGTAGGTCGTATCGGACGACCCGATGAGGTGGCGGCAGCCGTCACCTTCCTGGCCTCGGAGTCGGCGGGCTACGTCACCGGGGCAATCATCGCCGTCGACGGCGGATTGGGTATGGGCGGAGGCCTTGGAGGCTGAATTCGCCACCGTTAGCGTAAGAGAAGTCTGGCGCATGGAGCCAGCAGGACAGTTCCAGGAGGAACCCAGTGAGTGAAGAGACAGCGACCGACAGTTCGAGATTCGAGGCCTTTCAGAAATGTGCCGTCGAGGTGCTCTCGGTCGACGCCAACCAAGTGACCCGCGAAGCTCGCTTCGCCGAGGACCTCGATGCCGACAGCCTCGACCTGGTCGAGCTCGTCATGGCCCTCGAGGAGGAGTTCGGGGTGTCGGTCGAGGAAGAGGAACTCGAAGGTATCGAGACGGTCGGTGCCGCCTATGACCTCGTGGTCGGCAAACTCTGATGGCCCGGGCGGTCGCCGTCACCGGGCTGGGCGTGGTCGCCCCTTGCGGGGTCGGCGCCGACGCCTTCTGGCAGGGTCTTCTCCGAGTCCCTGAACACGGCGATCGCCGGGTTCCCGACTGGGACCCGTCGGCCTGGTTCCACAACCCGAAAGAGGCGCGTCGGGCCGATCGCTTCACCCAGTTCGCGTTGGCCGCCGCCACCGAGGCCCTCGAGCAGGCCGGCGATCTGAACGCCGAACCGTGGCGGGTCGGGGTGATGATCGGTACCGGGATCGGCGGGATCAGCACCAACGAGGTGCAGATCGTCAACCGCCACGAGAAGGGCGATCGTCGCGTCTCGCCTTTTCTCATTCCCATGATGATGCCCAACGCCGCCGGGGCCTCGGTGTCCATGCGATTCGGATTTCAGGGCCCGTGCGAGAGCATCGTCACCGCCTGCGCTGCCGGTACCCACTCGGTCGGTGCCGCCGTTCACGCCATCCGGGCCGGCCGATGCGACGTCATGATTGCCGGTGGGAGCGAGGCACCATTCACCCCGACGGCCGTTGCCGGCTTCACCAACATGACGGCGCTGTCGTCGACCGGGGAGTCCCGGCCCTTTGACCAGCGTCGCAACGGATTCGTCATGTCCGAGGGTGCAGCGGTGCTGATTCTGGAGGATTTGGAACGGGCCGAGGCCCGGGACGCCGAGATCCTCGCCCTTGTGCTCGGATCGGCCAGCACGGCCGACGCCCATCACATCACCGCTCCGGCCCCCGGTGGTAGCGGCGCCGTGCTCTGTATGGAGACAGCCCTGGCCGACTCCGGGATCTCGGCCGGTGACGTCACCCACATCAATGCCCACGGCACATCGACGCCGCTCAACGACGCAGCAGAGGCCATGGCCGTGGCAAAGGTCTTTCCCTCCCCCGGCCCTGTCGTAACCTCCACCAAGGGCGTGACCGGCCACGCTTTGGGCGCAGCCGGGGCTCTCGAGGCCGCGGCCGTCGTGCTCTCGATCCGGAACCACCTCATTCCCCCCACCTTCGGGTTGGAACAACCCGATCCGGAACTCCCCCACATCGACCTCGTGATGGGCGAACCCAGGCCATGGGAGCCGGGGCCGGCCATCTCCAACAGCTTCGGGTTCGGGGGTCACAACGGCTCGGTTGTCATCGCTCCCGCCCCCTCGGACTGACCGGGAGCAGCCGCCGGATCGAACCGGCCCGGGCTCGCCGGTCACCGAGCGATCAGGGATCGGCGATGACGAACAGGAGATCGGCTTGACAGGCGGTCTCGTCGTTCACGGCCGCCGTGCCGTGTCCTTTGCCTGCTCGTGAACCCAGTCGGGACAGTTCGACGGTCAGTTCCAGGGTGTCGCCCGGCACAACCTGGCGGCGGAACTTGACCTTGTCGGTTCCAGCCAGAAGTGGGATTCGTCCGGCGAAACGGGGCTCGGTGAGCACGCCGCATGCTCCGACCTGGGCCAGAGACTCCAGCATCAGCACACCGGGAAGGGTGGGGCGTCCGGGGAAGTGGCCGGCGAAGAACCATTCGTCACCGCGGAGTGTCCAACGGCCGACGACCGATTGCCCCGGGTGCAGGTCGACCAGTTCGTCGACGAACAGGAAAGGATCCCGGTGGGGTAGGACATCGACGGGTGATGGAAGGGATCGGCCGGCGTTCATGAACTCATGGTAACCACGGGGTCGGAACCGGCGACGAAAAGCCACGATGGGTGCCTGCCGGCACCCATCGTGTTCGACTACGTCTGTCCAACCCGGTGGGTTGCGTCCTCTCTCCAACCCCGTGGGTTGCGTCCTAACGCCAACGGTGAGGGTTGGGTCGGGAGGCATCCTGCCCGTTCGTTAACGGGCTAGCGCCCTTTTCCCGCCGTCTTCAGCTTGGTCAGCGCGCTGACCTTGGCTGCCTTCGACTCGGGAATGGGCATCTTCTCGCCGGTCTGGGGGTTGTGCCCCATCCTGGCCTTCCTGGTGACCTGCTCGAACTTGAGCCATCCCTGGATCGTCACATCCTCACCATGGGAAATGGAGTCGGCCACGACATCCAACATTCCCGAAATCGAGGCGTCGACGTCCTTCTTGCTCAGGCCGGTCTTCTCCGAGACCCGGTCGATAAGTTCAGATTTGTTCATGCGAACTCCTTTTTTCGTCAGCCCGCCACAATCGGGAGACTCCGAAAGTGGAGTCGACTCGAATGACAATGTCAAGGATCCATGCCGGATTTCCCGACGTGGATCCGCTCCAACAGTGATGTATCGGGCGGTCCGTGCAAATCACAAACCGGGGCCAAGACTAGCCAGAAACGGGGCATTCGGGTCGGATACCCCGATATTGTGGCCTTGATGTCGTTCACACCACTGGTCGGAACCCTCGCCTATCTGTGGGATCACGACACCGACCGGGTGCTGCTGATTCGCCGCAACGCCCGGCCCGACGATGTCCACCTGGGCAAGGTCAACGGATTGGGAGGCAAGCTCGAGCCGGACGAGTCGGTGGTGGATGGCTTGAGACGGGAGCTTCGGGAGGAGGCGGATGTCGAGTTGACGTCGTACCGGCTGCGGGGCACCGTCACCTGGACCAACTTCGGGCCCCGACATGAGCAATGGCTGGGCTTCATCTTCCTGGTCGACGGGTGGAAGGGCGTGCCACCGCCGCGGAACCCCGAAGGCACGCTGGAGTGGGTGAACCGGGTTCACCTCTTGGCCGCCTGTGACCACCGGGCCGCAACCGACGGTGGGCGCTCGGCACCAGTCGCCGACAACGGGCCCGATCTGCCGATGTGGCCCGGCGACCGGCACTTCCTGCCCCTGGTATTCGACGATGATCCGCGACAGTTTCACGGCACCATGCCCTACGACGGCGACCGGCCTCTAGGGTGGTCATTCGAACGCGACTGAGTGCACCCAGTCGCCGGCCGGGCCGGAGCCGCTGCGGGAATAACCCGCCCCCATCGCCCGTTCCCAAGTGGATGGTGATCGTGACCGACAAGCCGAAATCGCAAGCCGGAATCCTCTTCGATCGTCACGTTCTCCCCGAGTTGGAGGTGTTGTACCGCACCGCGTGGACTCTCACCAGATCCGATGCCGACGCACAGGACCTGGTGCAGGACACCCTGCTACGGGCGTATCGCTCCATCGAGCGATTCGATGGCCGCTACCCCCGGGCCTGGTTGCTCACGATCATGCGTAACGCCAACATCAACCGGGTCCGCAAGAAATCGCCCGACCTGTTGGCCGAGCCCGACCTCACCTTTGAGCGTTCAACCGACTTCGCCGACCACGACGACCCTGAGACGCTGGTCATCGAGCCGGAACTCGATGGCGCCATCGAACGGGCCTTCGCCGATCTTTCGTCCGACTTCCGGCAGATCGTCGAGCTCGTCGACCTGAACGGCCTGTCCTATCAGGAGGCGGCCGAGACGCTCGACATTCCCATCGGCACGGTGATGAGTCGATTGCATCGGGCTCGGGGCCGAATACGCGACCATCTACACGAGACCGGGCTGGACAAGGAGGTGGGTCGATGAGACTGCTGCAACGCCTACGAGGCGAACTGTCATGCCAGGACGTTCTGGAGGTCCTACAGTCCCATCTCGATGGCGAGGTGGACGCTCGCACGGCGCGCCGGGTGGCCGCCCACCTCGACAAGTGCAATCCGTGCCATCACGAGGCCGCCGTGTACGAGGAGATCAAGGCCGGCCTGGCCCGACGGCGCCGCCCTGTCGATTCGGAGATCCTCGACCAGCTCGGTGCCTTCGGCCTGCGGTTGACCGAGGAATCCGATTGAGGACGCCGAGCACAGGGACCGCCGAAATGGGTAGCAACGGCCGAGGATGCTGCTACCATCGGGCTCGTGCATCGTGAGCTCGACCTTCGACTTCTTGGCCCGGCCGCTTAATCAAGCGCGTCGGGATCAATCAGGTTCGAAGCTCCACACCAGCCTGGGAAGCCGGTCGCCACACCGTTTGGTAACGATGTCGACTCGGGTGTTCCGCCGGCTGGGATTCGGCCAAGACATCGGGACGGCGAGCTCCGTCCCGGGTAAAGGTCGTGATTTCGATGCCGGATTCACATCCGGTTCACGCAGGCCACATGTCGTTCCACATGTGCCCCCAACGACACCCGCGATCCAATGATCACACCTCGGCGTCAGGCAAAGCGCCGCCCGGCCTCAAACCGCAACTTCGGGGCCGACAAACCATGGGAGAAGCCATGAACCGCATGCCAATCGAGAAGTACCAGCCATTTCCCCCGGTCGAACTAGGTCACCGCACCTGGCCGGGGACCACCATCGCCCAGGCCCCCCTCTGGTGCAGTGTCGACCTACGCGACGGCAACCAGGCGCTGATCGAGCCCATGGATCCCGAGCGCAAGCGGATGATGTTCGACAAGCTGGTGCAGATCGGCTTCAAGGAGATCGAAGTCGGCTTTCCCGCCGCGTCGGACACCGACTTCGAATTCGTCAGGCAGATCGTCTCCGACAACGCCATTCCCGACGATGTGACCATCCAGGTTCTGACCCAGGCCCGTGACGAGCTGATCGACCGGACCTATGAGTCCGTGGAGGGGGCCAAGCAGGCCATCGTCCACCTCTACAACTCGACATCCACCGTACAACGGAGGGTGGTGTTCGGCCTGGACGAAGCCGGCATCGTCGACATCGCGGTGAAGGGGGCCGAGCGCTGCGTGGCCAACGAGGCCCATGTCGGCTCGACCGCCATCCGCTACGAGTACTCCCCGGAGAGCTTCACCGGTACCGAGCTGCCCTTCGCCCTGGATGTGTGCGAGGCCGTGATGGACGTCTTCCAACCCACGGTCGACAATCGCCTCATCGTCAACCTGCCGGCCACGGTGGAGATGAGCACGGCCAACACCTACGGCGACATGATCGAATGGTTCCACCGCAACATCAAGGACCGTGAGACCATCATCCTTTCACTGCATCCCCACAACGATCGGGGGACGGCGGTGGCGGCCGCCGAGTTCGGGGTCATGGCCGGAGCCGATCGGGTTGAGGGAACCTTGTTCGGCAACGGTGAACGAACCGGAAACGTCGACGTGGTCACCCTCGCGCTGAACCTGTTCAGCCAGGGCGTGGACCCCGGCTTGGACATCACCGACATCAACGAGCTGCGCCGCATCGCCGAGCACTGCAACCAGTTGCCGGTTCACCCCCGTCATCCCTACGTCGGCGACCTGGTCTACACCGCCTTCTCCGGCTCCCACCAGGACGCCATCAAGAAGGGTTTCGAGGCCATGGGCAAGACCGGGCAGACCCTCTGGGAGGTCCCCTATCTGCCCATCGACCCCCGGGACGTCGGCCGAACCTACGAGGACGTCATCCGCGTCAACTCCCAGTCGGGAAAAGGTGGCGTGGCCTACCTGCTCAAGACCGAACAGGAGCTGGATCTGCCCCGCCGCCTGCAGATCGAATTCACCCGGGTCATCCAACAGATCACCGACACCACCGGCAAGGAGATCACGGGCAACGAGATCTGGGATGAGTTCCGGGCCCACTACCTGTCGCCGTCCAAGCCCTACGAGTTGGTGTCGTTCAGTTCCTCCCAGAACATCGGCGGCGAGGACCGAAACCACATCTCGGCCACCGTTCGGGTCGATGGGGAGGAGACGTTGATCAACGGCGAGGGCGGTGGCTCGGTCGAGGCCTTTGCCAACGCCCTTTGTGACCACTTTGGTCGCCAGTTCCGGGTGCTGGACTATCACGAGCACGCCATCGGTGCCGGAGCCGACGCCAAGGCGGTCTGTTACATGGAACTCAAGGTCGGAGATCGGGAACTGTGGGGAGTGGGAATCCACGGCGACATCGTGACCGCATCCCTGCGGGCCATCGTGTCGGGCGTGAACCGGTCGATGGAGATCGCGTCATCCTGATCCGCGAGACCGAACGGAATCCCCGCCTCCGACTCGGTTCGTCGTCCCACCTTGGCACGGCCCGGGTCGACAACCCGGCGCATGTCGCGCCACGGAGGCATCAGGTCTCCTGAATCTCCGTGTTCGGGTAGTAGGCGGACCAGGCGAACCAGAATGTGTTGAGATGCGGGACCGGCTCCAAACGGGATCCGGCCAGCGGTCCCTCGACCGCTTCGCCGGCAATGGTCCATACGGAGCCGGTCTCCTCATCGACAAAACCACCGTCGGTGGCGCGGAACCTCAGCTCTCCACCGTCGGCCCGGGGCACGAAGACCCCGGTCTGGCCAACGTCACGACCGGTGGCAACGGCGGCGCGATCAAGGGCGGAGGCCAGGCCGGGCTGATGGAAGACCACAAGGTTGCCGGCATCGGTCCCGGCTGCATCACTGCCCGGCACCTCGATGACCGATGACCGATCGATGTCGGTGATACGAACCGCCACCGGCTCGTCGTGGCCGACGACGAGACCGACGACCCTGGCCTTGGGATCGAGCCGGGCATCCACCTCCCCGGCGAAGAAGGCGTCGAACGGGTCGGACTGCTCGTCGTCGTAGCCGGTATAGGGGTTCACCCCGTAGGCCCGGCCGGCGCCGGTGTCACGGGTCAGAACCAGCGCATTCGGATGCTCTTCCACGAGCTGCTCGAACGACATGGTTTGAGCCGGCACAACGGTCAACTCGGCCCCGGCATAGTGGCCGACCAGGCCCCGGCCGTTGAAGTGGGCCCACAACGATTCGGTCTGGCGGTCGTACATGACCAGCGCCGACTGGTACAGCTCACCCGAGGTGCCGAAGTCGAGGAGACGATCACCGAGCTGCCGTTCGAAGGCAACGGCCGAGTTGCACAGTGGGCAATAGGTGACCGACACCGGTACACCTCCGATGACATCGTTGACGATCTCGTGCCAGATCATGATCTGTACCGGGTAGGCCTTGACCTCTCTGTCCTTCTCGGTATCATCCTCGGTTCCGGCCTCGACGACGATGACCGCTTCCGACGGTTGGAGGAATCGCACGTCGGCCACCGCCATGAATGTCGGATCGTCGACGGGAACGATGGCATCGGGAGGAACGCCACCCGAGACGATGAGCTCGGGATCGATCAGCGGTGGCGGAAACTCAGGCGCCAGTCGGTCGCCCCGGAGGGCCGATGGACCGGGCTCGCCGTCATAGTCGATCGAGGAATAGTCGATTCCGGTTCCGGCCACGGCCGAAGACTCCGGCTCCCCGCCTCGATCGGCCGCCGCACCCGAATCCGATTCGCCCGCCGTGGCGGTGTCGAGCCTGCCGCAGGCCGACAACAGGAAGGCAGCCGCTACGACGACCACGGTGACGGAGGGGACAACGGCGGAGAATCGAGTGTTGGACATGGTAGGGGAACCGGCCGAAGGGCCGCAGTCTTCCCGTCTGTCACCGGCGACGAACGGCCAACGGCACCATCTCAGCCGATCACCCGATCACCGCCGACGCCGGACCACCGTGACGGCGACCGGTTCGAACGCCGGCTTCACCAATCCCGATCCCGAGCATGGGCGTGGAAGTGATCGGGCACTTGGCGCATCTCGGTGTCCAGCCACCACTCCCCGGCGCCAAATCGCTCATCGGCGGCCAACGCCAGGCTCGCCGGCAGCTCGGCCCGGATCGCGTTTGGAGGCTCGATGCCGTGGTGCCACCACACGACCATGGGCACCGCACAGGCTTCGCAGTCGGCCACCTTCATACTCGGTCTCGCAGTACCAGTGGGTGAAGCGGTCGGCCCGGCACAGCCCGCACTGCTCCTCGTCCGACGGGAACGGTCGATCGGTCACCGAAACCCACCGAACCGATCGATCATCGGAGTCAGGCAGCCCCGTCCAGACCGGCTCGAAGCCGGCCCAGGAAGTCGACGCCGGCCTCGATCGAGCCGGTGTCGAGGATCTTCCGGATCAGGGCCGAACCGACGATGACCCCGTCGGCCACTTCGGCCACCTCGGCCGCCTGCTCCGGAGTGGACACCCCGATCCCGATGAGGACCGGCTTGTCGGTGATGGCCTTCAGACGGCGAGCCATCTCCGAGGCGCTGGCAGCCAGATCCTTGCGCTCACCGGTGATACCGACCAGGCCGATCCCGTACACAAATCCTCTCGCCCGGGCCACGATTCGGGGCAGCCGCTCATCGGGAGCGGTGGGAGCGGCCAGCATGATGGTCTCGATGCCACCCTCATCAGCCGCCCCGGCCCACGGTTCGACCTCCTCCAGCGGAAGATCGGGCAGAATGGCGCCCGAGATACCGGCTGTGGTCAGGGCATTGGCGAACCGGCGATGACCCATACGGAAGCAGATGTTGTAGTACGTCATGGCCACAAGCGGGATTGGTGAGTTGACCTTGCCCAATCGGGCCAGGGCCGAGACCGGAGTGATGCCGTGGCCCAGGGCCAGTGACGACGACTCCTGAATCGTCGGGCCGTCCATGACCGGATCGCTGAACGGGATCCCGATTTCGATGGCATCGGCTCCGGCTGTTGCCAGTCCCTCGACCAGCAGCGGCCACGTGTCGGTCGGGTAGCCGGCGGTGATGTAAGGGACCAGGATCTTCCGCCCGGCGGCCCGTTGTGCTCGGAGATGGCTCTCCAGCCGGCCCGGACGAGCCGATGCCACGGCGTCGGTCGATGGGGTCGGGGTCGTGACGTCACTGGTGGCCATTGCCGGCCTCTCCGAAGTCGACGGTCTCGAGGGCCTCGGGATCGCCGTCGAGGATGGCCTGAACCTGGGCCACATCCTTATCGCCCCGACCCGACAGATTGAGCAGCACGGTCTTGCCTGCCAGCTCGTCCCGGCATCGGACCATCCACGCCAGCCCATGGGCCGGCTCGAGGGCCGGGATGATGCCCTCGGTCCGAGCCAGCAACTCGAAGGCGTCGAGCACCTCGCGGTCGGTCACCGGCTCGTAGCGGGCACGGCCGATGTCGGCCAGATGGGCGTGTTCCGGTCCGACCCCGGGATAATCGAGCCCGGCCGACACCGACTGGGCCTCCTGGACCTGACCGTATTCGTCCTGCATCAGATACGACATCGAGCCGTGAACCACGCCGACCAGGCCCCGCCCCACAGCCGAACCTCCGGCCGGCTCGACCCCGACCAGTTCGGCCTCGGTGTCGACGAAACCGGAGAAGATGCCGATGGCGTTCGAGCCTCCGCCCACTGCGGCCACCACGACATCGGGAACGCCGCCGTCGAGTAGTTCTCGACACTGGTCGAAGGCCTCCTGGCCCAGGACCCGGTGGAACTCCCGAACCATCCACGGGTACGGGTGGGGGCCCATGACCGAGCCGAGGCAGTAATAGGTGCTCTCGACCGAGGACACCCAGTCCCGCATGGCCTCGTTCACCGCATCCTTCAGCGTACGACTACCGGAGAGGGCGGAACGGACCTCGGCTCCCAGCAACCGCATTCGGAACACGTTGAGGGCTTGACGCCGGACGTCGACCTCACCCATGTAGACGACACAATCCTGACCGAAGAATGCGGCAGCGGTGGCGGTCGCCACACCGTGCTGGCCGGCCCCGGTCTCGGCCACGATCCTGGTCTTGCCCATGCGCTTGGCCAGCAGAGTCTGGCCCAACACGTTGTTGATCTTGTGGGATCCGGTGTGGTTCAGATCCTCTCGCTTGAGCAGGACCCGCATGCCCAGTTCGGCCGACAGATTACGGCACTCGGTCATCGGGGACGGTCGCCCGGCGTAGTTGCCGAGCAGCTCGTCCAGTTCGGCCCGAAACGACGGGTCGCTCCAGGCGTCACGGAAGGCGTGCTCCAGCTCTTGGCAGGCCGGAACCAGGGTCTCCGGGACGTACAGGCCGCCGAACCGGCCGAACCGGCCCCGCTGACCGGGGTCGTCCATCAGTGACTTGTGCTCATCCACGCTCGAAGCGGTATCTACCATCGTCAATCCTGTTGCTGTCTGGTGCTCGTCGGCATCAGCGTCCCGGAATCGGTTCCGGTCACACTACCGGCATCGATTGGGGCCGGCCGTTTCACATCGGGCTACGACCACGACGGCCCATCGGATTCACCGTAGTCGTCCCCGTCACCAACCACGTGCCCCGGTTCGCTCGATCGATGGTGCAGGAACGGTGTTGCGCCATCGTCGAACAGCGATGCGCCGCCGTCGAGGCGGTCGACGGGCCACCGGGAACGGCGGGAGGCGGCCCGCCTGGCGGCCTGGATGAAGCGCCGTACCTTGGCCGGGTCCTTGTGCCCGGGGGACGACTCCACCCCGGTGGCCACGTCGACACCCCATGGCTCGACCAGCTCGATGGCATCGGCCACATTGTCCGGTGTCAGCCCCCCGGCCAGGATGAACGGCCGGCCGGCGGCCACTCGCTCGACCGCAGACCAATCGAAGACTTGACCGCTGCCGGGCGACGGTGAGTCGATGAGCAGCCGGTGGGGTCCGTAGTCGGCCCCCAACGTGAGGGCCGTATCCCGGACCGAGAATGCCCTGATGACCGCCGGTACCCTGGCCGCCACCCACCGGGTGTCCTCCGGCGACTCGTCGCCGTGAAGTTGGACGGCCCGCAGCCCGATGGTGTTGGCCAGTTCGACCACCCGCTCCGGCCGCTCGTTGCGGAACACCCCGACGGCAAGGATCTCGGGTGGCAGGCGACGGATGATGTCGCGGGCGGCTGCCGTGCTGATACGGCGTGACGACGCAGCGAAGATCATCCCCACGGCATCGGCCCCGAGCCCGGCCGCCAGCAGCGCATCCTCGGGATCGGTTATCCCGCAGATCTTCACGAACACACCACGCACGGTACCGGTTGTGGCCACAGGCTTGCCCCGACCGACGTCGGAATATGGTGTCGGTGCGGTTTCGTAGCCGGCGTTGGGGAAGTGAATCGGCTTCCGGGGCGGTGGGGAAACGAACGCCGTCAGCCCACTACGCCGAGCAACCAGCGCACGCCGGACTCGGGATCGTGGCCGGTGACCAGAGCCTCCCCCACCAGTACCGCCCGGTATCCGGCTCGAGCCAAGGGAGGCAGATCGTCAGGCCCGGCTATACCCGACTCGGCCACGGCCACCACCTCGTCGGGTATCAGACGGGCCAGGCGAGCGGCCCGCTCGCGATCCACTTCGAAGGTGACCAGATCTCGCTGGTTCACCCCGATGACGGTTGCACCCACGGCCACGGCCCTCTCGACCTCGGCCTCGTCATGGGTCTCGACCAGAACATCCATCCCCAGTTCCCGGCCCAGGTCGTGGAAGTCGGCCAACTCGACGTCGTCCAAGGCGGCCACGATGAGGAGCACGGCATCGGCTCCCATGAGCCGGGTGTCGACCACGTCGTTGGCCGAGACCGTGAAATCCTTGCGTAGTACCGGTAGATCGACGGCGGCCCGGGCTGCCATCAGATCATCGGCCGATCCCCCGAAGTAGCCGCCATCGGTGAGGACCGAAAGACAACTCGCCCCGCCGGCGGCATAGCCCGCGGCCCACCGGACGGGGTCGAGATCGGGATTGAGATCACCCTTTGACGGAGACCGACGCTTGATCTCGCTGATGACGGCCAGGGTCTCGACGGTGTCTGCTCCATTGCCGTCCCCGCCCGGGGCTCGGCCCCGGTCGGCGGCTTGTCTCAGGGCCCGGGCGAAGCCCCGGGGCGGCTCGACGCCTGCGGCCTTTTCCAGCAGTCGGTCCAGAGAGCGGGTGTCGGCCGCGGCCTCGGAACGATGGTCGTCCAGGATCTTGTCCAGGTACGTTGCAGTCATGACTGCAGCGATCCTCGAAATCGACGGGTTGGGGCCATGCCGGCAACGATACGCCGCGGTCGGCAATCGAGCGACGTCGCTCCGGTATTCATCATCCCCTAACAATCAGGGTTTACCCTTGGTGCCGATGACAACGGTCGTAGTGGTCGAAGACGAGTCCGATATCGGCCAGTTGTTGTCGTTGTACTTCCGCAAAGAGGGCTGGTCGGTCCATGTGGCCGGCGACGGCGCAGGAGGGCTCGAAGCGATCCGATCCCGCAAGCCCGACATCGTGGTGCTCGATATCGGCCTCCCCGGCGACATGGACGGCTTCGATGTCTGCCGCGAGCTACGACGACACTCCCAGGTGCCGGTGTTGTTCCTGACGGCCCGTGACGACGAGATCGATCGAATACTCGGACTGGAGATCGGCGGCGACGACTATGTGACGAAACCGTTCTCGCCCCGGGAGATCGTGGCCCGGGTCAAGGCCATCCTTCGTCGCGGTCGATCCACCGCAACCGGAGCCGTCGTCGAGGTCGGTTCGATCGTGATCGATCGTCAGCGCCGGGAGATAACCGTGGACGACCGCCACCAGGAGCTGGCCTCTCAGGAGTGGGCACTGCTCGAGGCGCTGCTTGACAACCGGGGGACGGCCCTGAGTCGACAGCAGCTGCTCGATCTGGCCTGGGGAGTTGACTGGATCGGCGATCCCCGGACCGTGGACGTCCATGTTCGCCAACTCCGACGCAAGCTCGGCGAGCAGCTACCGCTGGCCACCGTGCGGGGTGTCGGCTACCGGTTCGGCTGAACTCTCATGCAGCGACGACTCACTCTGGCCCTGGTCCTGACCGCCCTGGCATCGATCGTGCTCGTCGGGGTCGGCATCATGATCATGTCGAGGCTCGGGGCTCAGAGCGACGCCGAGCGGCAGATCATCGAGCAGTTGGAGGCCATCGGCGAGCTGTCGGCCGATGGCCGTCGGTCGCCCCGGGAACTCACACCGGCGCTCGATCGATCCCGGGACGCCTTCGATTTCGAGTTGCTGGTGCCGGTGCTGGTGTCCGAGACCGGGTCCGTCGATCTCCTCGGTACTCCCGGACCCCGGGGTGGCCGCTCGGGGCAGCGACCGGGATCGAACCCCGGCGGGCCCGATCTTTCATCGCTCACGCTCGACGCCGAGCAGCGCGCCGCCCTGGAGGCCGGTGGAACCGTGGTCGTTGCCGACGGCGACCGAGTTATCGGGGTGAAGACCCTGATCGGGGAGAACGGAAGCTCCGTGGCCAACCGAGTCGACGGCACCGTGGCTCTGCTCGCCAGCCAGCGCATCGTCCCCCTGCCCCGACAGGTGAGAACCTGGTTGCTGTTGTCCGGCAGCCTGGTGCTGCTCGGGGCCGTGGCGGCCGGTCTGGTGCTCGGTCGGCGACTGGTCGAACCCCTACAACGAATCCGGAGCACGACAGCGGCCATCGCCGCCGGTGACCTGTCGGCCCGGACCGAGGTGACAGGAAGCGACGAGATCAGTGAACTCGGCCGGTCGGTCAACCACATGGCAGCCGAGCTCGATCGGTCCAAGCAGCTCGATCGTCAGTTCCTGATGTCGGTGTCCCACGACCTGCGAACCCCCCTGACCGTGATCGCCGGATACGCCGAGGCACTGGCCGACGCCACGGTCAGCGACCGAGCCGACACCACGGCCGTGGGCGGCATCATCGGGGGCCAGGCTCGCCGCCTGGAGCGGCTGGTCGGCGATCTCCTGGATCTTGCCCGACTGGACGCCAACCGGTTTCGGTTCGAGCACCGCGACGTCGATCCGGGCGTGGTCGCGGGCCGAGCGGTGGCCGGTCTGGCCACCAGAGCCGACGAGTTCGGCATCACCGTCGACTTCAGCCGTCCAGATGACGGAATGGCACTGCTGCGGCTCCGGCTGGATCCCGATCGATTGGACCAGATCATCACGAACCTGGTGGAGAATGCCCTTCGTTTCGCCCGCTCGGCGGTGTCGGTCTCGGTCGAGCATCGACCGGCCCTGGTGGATGGGCCAAGCGGTTCGACCGTCGACATCGTCGTGGCCGACGACGGGCCCGGTATTCCCGCCGACGACCTACCCCACATCTTCGATCGTCTTTATGTCGGCCGCGGAGGTGACAGGCAACAGGAGAATTCGACCGGTCTGGGCCTGGCCATTGTGCATGAGCTGACCACGGCCATGGGTGGTTCGATCGAGGTTCAGAGCCCGACCGGGGACATCGGTTCCAACGGATCGGGAGCGATGTTCCGGCTTCGCTTTCCCCTACCGTCGCCGCCCTCGTCGGTTGGATCCTGAGAGCAGCCCCCGGTCTACCCGGGACCTGAACCGGCCGAGCCGGTCAGCCGCCGGGGGACGAGATCGGTGTCAATTCGCCATGGAGGGCACTGTCGCCGACATGTACCGTCACCGGTCCCGGGACTTGGGCTCCCCGCTTGACGTAGGCCAAGGCGACGGCCCCGGTCGACGGCGACACCGCAGCGCTGGTGACGGTTCCGACCTCCAGGTCGTCCATGGTCAAAGGGCTCCCGGCCGCCGGGGCCTGCGGCCCGTCGATGGTAACCTTGACCAGCCGGGTCGGGGTGTTGTTGCCTCGGGAGTCGATGCGGGCCACGAGTTCCTGGCCGACATAACATCCTTTGGTGAAGTCGACCGATACCGCAACCACACCGGCGGCGGCAGGGATGGTCGACTCGTCGAGTTCGGTGCCCATGGCCGGCCTGCCGTGGGAGATACGCCACAGCTCCAGCGCCCCGGCCGGAGCCTCCGGTATCGACTTGGCCACAATCCCGGCCGCGGAGGCGGCGTCGGCCACGAAGACGTCCGCTCCGGACGACTGCCCATCGGGAGCGTCCAAAACCAACCACGGAACGGTCAACACCCGGGCATCGGGGGGCAGAGGCAGGTCGGCCACCGCCGCCGCTCCCGGGCCCCGGACCGACAACACCGGCATGGTTCGGGCCGTGATGTCGGCCTTCATACGCAGCTTGAATCGCTCCAGTCGCTCCGTCACCCGCGGACCAAAACCGGGCTCCACGTCCATCCAGAAGTGCTCGTCTCCAACCCGATGTAGTCGCAGCCAGGCATCAACCTTCCCCTGCGGCTGGAGCAGGAGGGTGTAGGCCACATCGCCCACCGCCATCGACTCCACATTCTGGCTGAGCTGGCCTTGCAGGTAGCCGGCGGCATCCGGTCCCACCACCTCGACCACATCGCGCTCGGTCAGTACGAAGGCGGCCGACCGGGCGAAGGCGACCTCGGATTCTTCCAGTGTGAGCATGGTTGTAGTGTGCCCGACATTGGTGAATCCGGCCACAGTGCCGGCCGGATCGCTCATTCGACGGCCGGACCACCACCCCGCCGCTCGGCCGCCATCCGCCGGGCCGGAGCGACCGCGGCCAGCAGCGCCCTGGCCTTGTTGCCGCACTCCTTGTTTTCCAGCTCGGGCACGCTGTCGGCCACCACTCCGGCCCCGGCCTGGACCGAGGCCGATGTCGGGCCGCAGACCATGGTTCGAATGGCGATTGCGGTGTCGAGGTTGCCGGAGAAGCTGAGGTAGCCGACGACACCGGAGTATGGGCCACGCTTGACCGGCTCCAGCTCGTCGATGATTTCCATGGCCCTGACCTTGGGAGCCCCGGAGACGGTGCCGGCCGGCATCGTGGCCCGCAGGACGTCGATCATCGAGCGTCCCTGCCGCAAGGTGCCCGACACCTGCGAGGTCAGATGCATCACATGGGAGTATCGCTCGAGGGTCATCATCTCATCGACGTCAAGAGAACCGAACTCCACGACCCGGCCCAGATCGTTGCGGGCGAGATCGACCAGCATGACGTGCTCGGCTCGCTCCTTGGGATCCTCCTGAAGTTCCGCCGCCATCAGGCGGTCGTGGTGCTCACTGCGACCACGACGTCGAGTGCCGGCGATGGGGCGGGAGATCACGGTGGAACCTTGAACCTGAACCAGGGGTTCGGGCGAGCAGCCGACCAGGCTGAGTTCGGGTCGGCGGATGAAGTACATGTACGGGCTGGGGTTGATCTGGCGGAGCACCCGGTAGACGTCGATGGGCTCGGCCCCCAGATCGAACGAGAACCGCTTGGCCAGCACGACCTGGAAGATGTCACCGGCCCGGATGTACTCCTTGGCCACGTCCACCGCCCGGCAGTACAACTCCTCCGACAGCGACTCCGAGATCGAGAGTTCGGTCAGGTCCTTCTCCTGGGCCTCATCGGAGTCGTCGGGAGGAACCACCAACGGTTCCTCGATCGGTCGAGCCCCGTCGAGGGCCAGTTGGTCGAGGCGGTTCACGGCATCGCCGTAGGCGGCATCGATCTCATCGGTGGTGGCATCGGGCCCCAGCAAGGCGACGGCGCACAGCGTCACCCGCTGGCGCCAGTGGTCGAACACCGCCAGCTCCCCAATCACATCGATGATGGCGTCCGGATAGCCCTGGTCGTCCACACCGGTTTGGGGGATGCGTTCGATCTCCCGCACCACGTCGTAGCCCAAATAGCCGACCATGCCGGCCACCAACGGCGGCAGATCGGGAATGCGAGGCGCCTGATAGCGCTCGAGCAGCATCTCCAGCGGGGCCAGGATCCCCCGATCGGTTGGGAGATCGTTGTCGGGCAGCCGGCCCGTGATCTCGACCTCGCCGCCCCGGGCCACGAGCGTTGCGTGAGGTCGACGTCCGATGAAGCTGAACTGGCTCCACCGCTCGCCGTTCTCGACCGACTCGAGACAGAACCCGGCCTCATCACCGACACAGCGCATGAATGCGGCCAACGGGGTGATCAGATCGGCAAGCAGGTGGCGGTAGACGGGAATGGCCCGATAGGTGCGAGCCAGGTCGTGGAACTCCTGGCGGGTGGTGGTCATGGGTCGGGGGGCTAGATCGAGCCGAACGAGCGATAGAAGCAGCTGTACTTGCCGGTATGGCACGCCCCGTCGCCGTCCTGGCGAACCTTGAACAGTAGTGTGTCGCCATCGCAGTCGTAGGCCGCCTCCTCGATCCACTGCCGCTCCCCCGATGTCTCACCCTTGCGCCACACCTCCTGGCGTGAACGGCTCCAGAACACGGTTCGCCCCTCCTGGAGGGAGAGCCGGAGCGTCTCACCGTTCATCCACGCCATCATCAACACCGCACCGGTCTCGACGTCCTGCACGATGGCGGGAACCAGCCCGTCGGAGTTGTAGCCGACCGAGGCCAGCTCGTCTTCGACCACGGGGATGGAACGGGCGTGGTTCCCGGCGTTGACTCCGGTTTGGGAGGAAGGGGACGTCATGGCTAGCAGGCTACTGGATTCGAGCACGGTCAATGCCGGCGTTCTCGACGTGTCCGCTCACCCGCGACGGCAGCGGCCGAACCTGGGCCGCAGTACCGCGCCGGCTGGTTGGGCCGGAGCGAGCTAGCGGGCCGACGGCGTGGTGGCGGTGGCCGGGCTGGTCTCGCCGTCGTCGCTGCGGTGGACTCCGAAGCGGCCTTCCCTGTCACTCAGATCCTCGGGAAGCCGGATGTCGCGGGCGATGCGGCGACAGCCCCTGTGCACCAGGTTGAGGGCCTCCACCAACTCGATCTCGAACGAGTAGGCCTCGACCCGGCGGGGCTCGCCCGAGGCCAGCCGAGCGGCAAGATGCTCGCTGGCCGAGTGCTTCAGTTCCTTGAAGCTCTTCTTGCTCTCCAGCACCTCGGTCGACAGCGTCCAGCTGCGGTCACCCACGGCTTCCAGCGCCAGGTCGAGGGTCTCCAGCGCGGCGTCGTAGAGCTCCTCGATGCGTTCCTTGGTCGGCTGGCTGACCTCGATCATCTGCTCGATACGATCGATGCCCTTGTTGATGACCTGGGTCTCGATGGTGTCCGACAGCTGTTCCATGGCGTTCACCGCCGACAGCAGGGCAAGGATGTCATCCTGCTGGTCCTCGCCGAGGGATCGCTGGCCGACCGCCGACAGGTAGTCGATGATGGCGCCGTGGAGATCGTCGATCTTGGCCTCGTCGGCCCGAAGCTGCTCCAACTCGGCCCGCTTGCCGGTCATGGCCGCCGGCACGGCCTCACTCAGGAGATTCCGAACCTGGAGACCCATGCGCATGAGCTCCTTGTGGGCAACCTCCAAGGCGAGCACCGGGGTCTCGATGAGATCCTCGTCGAGGAAGGCGACCTCACCGAGTCCGGCCGAGCGCCGGTCCCGCTCCGGCACAATGCGCTGAACGAGCGCGACCAGGGGGCTGAGGAAGGCGAGGAACACCACGGTATTGGCCAGATTGAACACCGTGTGGGCGTTGGCGATCTGGCGGGGCGACGCGGTTCCGTCGGCCGCCGGTGAAATGGTCTGAACCAGCTCGGCCAGGGCGCCGATGAGGAAGATGGCAACGGCGGCACCGAGCACGTTGACCATGACATGGACCATGGCCGTTCGTCGGCCCTCGGTCCCTTTGCCGATCGAGGCCAGCAGCGCGGTGACGCAGGTTCCGATGTTGGCACCGAGGATGATGGCGATGGCGGTGTTGAGGTCGATCAGGCCATCGGCGGCCATGACCACCACGATGCCGGTGGTGGCACTGGAGGATTGAACCAGCCCGGTGA
>JAHEJM010000221.1 GCA_024638815.1 Acidimicrobiales bacterium
TACGACCCGTCGGCCAGTTGGAACGTGGTCTGGGTCTCGGGTTGCGTGTCGGGCTGGGTTTCCGTGGACTGGGCCACGACGACGCCCCCGATCGAGCCGCCATGGTCGACGAGGGCGGCGTCGGCGGCGATCACCGCCCCTGGTGGTAGCAGGCCGGGGCGGCCGAATCCCTCCTCGTCGTCATCGCCCGAGTCGCGGTCGTCACGCTCGTCCTCGAGATCATCCAGCAGGTCCTCCAACTCCTCCTGTCGTTCCCGGGCCCGGCGTTCCAGGTCCTCCTGCTCTTCGTCCTCGATCTCTCGACGGCGGTCGTCCAGCTCGTCCTGGTCCAATCGTTCGTCGTCCCGATCATCGTCGTCCCCATCCCGCGACCGGTCGACCGCCTCGATGGGGTTCTCCAGGGGAATGAGATAACCGCTGACCGCCACCACGTCGCCGTCGGGGGTGCCGATCCAGACCAGCGATTCCTCGCTGAGCTGGGCGGTAAGGGTGGAGGGGTCGGCCCCCTGTTCCAACTGGGCCGCCCGGTCCAACGCGGCCTGGGCCAGGGTCTGGTCCAGCGACTTGAGCAACTGCCACCGGAACAACGTGAGCAGGACCAGGCCGCCGACGGCCAGGCCAACCACCACCGCACCCGCCGCCAGCAGTGCGGAGCGGGCCCGCATGCCCAGCCGGGCCAGCGGGTTCATCCCTCGGCCCTCGCATCGCTCGGACCGTCGGACCGGTTCCCGGTGCCGTTCGGCTCGGTCTCGGGCCGGCTGGTGGCGGGGTCGATCAGACGGTAGCCGGCGCCCCGTACGGTTTCGATGGTGGTGAGGGCGAACCGCTCGTCGATCTTCTTGCGCAGGGAGCGAATGTAGACCTCGACGATGTTTGGGTCACCGTCGAAGTTGAAGTCCCAGACGTTGGCCATGATGTCCGCCTTGGATGCCACGTCACCGGCCCGCCTCATCAGGTACTCCAGGATGGCGAACTCCTTGGCCGTGAGCGCCACCGGCTCGTCGCCGTGGTGCACCTCCCTGCGGGCCGGATCGAGGCTGAGGGCACCGGCCCGGAGCACGGTCGGCCGCTCCTGTCCCCGTCCCCGGCGCCGGAGCAGAGCCCGCAGCCGGGCCAGCAGCACCACGAACGAGAACGGTTTGGTCAGGTAGTCGTCGGCCCCGGTGTCGAGCCCTTCGGCCTCGTCCAGATGCCCGTCCTTGGCCGTGAGCATGAGCACCGGGGTCCAGTTGTCGTTGTCCCGCAGCGTCCGGCACACCACGAACCCGTTGACCTTGGGCAGCATGAGGTCGAGGATGATGGCGTCATAGGCCACCTCGTCGGCGTACCACAGAGCTTCCTCGCCGTCCGCCGCCACGTCGACGGCGAAACCCTCGGCCTCCAGCCCGGTCCGAAGAGACTCGGCCATGGCCGTTTCGTCCTCCACCACCAGGATTCTCATGCCCCTACGGTATTCGCCCGGGCCATCGCCGTCACCGATCGAAGCTCTCGCCGACCACGACCGGCCAGGATGCGGAACAGGGTCAGGAACAGGGTGGCGCAGGCCACGAGAGCCATGGCCACGGCATAGACGGGGTTGGCGGCATCGGTCCCGGCGGTGGCGCCGTGGATCAGGCCTGTCCACAGCAGGCCGAAGCTGGACAGATGGATGAGTTTCCACCACCGGCGGGGGATTCGTTTCATCAGCAGCGAGCTGACCTGTACCGCCACCAGCAGATAGAAGGCAACCACCCCGAACGCCACCGGTGCCGGCTTCCACTCCGACGCAAGGGGGATCAGGATGTCCCGCCAGCCGAAGTCGACATAGCTGTCGGCCACCAGGGCGGCGACATGGATGGCGGTGAAGCTGACGGTGAGCGTGCCCAGGTAGCGATGGAGTGAGGTGAGCCATTTGGGCGACGGCTTGCCCCGGGTGAGGCGGGTCGAGATCAGCAGCCCCCAGATGACGGACAGACCGGCCAGCAACAGGGCCACGATGCCGCCCGATCGAGCCACATACCACCAGAGCTGATCGGGCAGGGCGTCGATCATCGGTTCCATCATTCGCTCTCCTCTTCGAACCTCAGGCCGGGCTCGGGTCGGGATGGGGTTGTTCGCATGAACTGCTCGAATCCGCCCCGCAGCCGGACGCCGCCGTCACTGCCGACCGCAGCGACGGCGGCCTCCCCGACGGCGGCGACGGTGGCGCCGTCGAGGAGACCGAAAAGGCTGCTCCACTCGGTCATCGGTGCGGCGGCCACGGCAGTGGCCACGGCCTCGGCCCACCAACCCTCCCCGGCGATGGCGGTGACCACGACGGGACCGTTCTCGGTCGACCGACCGGTGCCGGGGTCGACCAGATGGTGGGCGGTTTCGCACACGGACCCGGTGGTGGTGGCCGGGGCCACGGTCCAGCGTCGCCGCAATGGTGTGGACGTGGCCACGGCCCCCCTCTCCAGTTCGAGTACGGCCAGTGGCTCCGTCGACCACGCAGCCTCACCCACCTCCAGCACCCAACCGTTGTCCGATGGGGGAGTGCCCTCGACTCGAAGATCCCCGCCCAGATTCACCAGAGCCCCGGCCGCCCCGGCGTTGAGCAACTCCTCGACCACCAGGTCGGCGGCATAGCCCTTGCCGATCCCGCCGGGGTCGAAGCCCACCGAGCGAGTGTCGGTACCGCAATCGCCCTGTTGATCGGAGGCGGCGGGGAGGATCACGGTGCGGGTGAAGGGGTCGAGGACGACAACAGCCCGGCTCGGCGTGACCGGGCGTGTACGGCGGACGAGGTGCGGTGCCGGCCGACCGTTCGGACCGAGCTGATCGAATGGGCGGTCATAGCCCAGCTGTTCCAGGGCCCCAAGCCGGGTGGGATCGAACCGGCCATTGGTCCGGCGCCAGGCCAGCACTGCCCGGTCGACAAGGGCGAAGGTCTCGGGTGACACGGTGGCCCAACCGGTGCGGTTCAGGGCACTGACCTCGCTGGTGGGCAGGAAGCGGCTCCACCGCCCCTCCAGATCGGCCACCCGGCTGACCGCCCGGTCGGCGAGATCCTCCAGCCGTTCGGCAACGGTGCCGTCGGTTCCGGTGTCGGTGCCACCGACCACGATCAGCTGGGCCTCGGTTCCCATGGCCCGCCAACGGCGCTCGAC
>JAHEJM010000030.1:0-24800 GCA_024638815.1 Acidimicrobiales bacterium
TCCACTGCCCGCTGCATGGCCTCCCGAACCAGGCGGGACAGGGCGTCCTCGTTCTGAGGTTCGATCTCGGGCTCCGACAGGAGGTCGTCGGTGTCGCCGTACTGACCGGACGACTCGTCGTTGGCCACATTGGTGCCAACCGCTCCGGCCATCGAACCGACCGGCTGAGGTTCGGCGTCGAGATCGATGATGTCCTCGTCGTCCTCGGTGTTGCCCAAGGCTCGGGCCTCCTCGAGGGCTCGGGCCTCCGATGCCTTGTGCAGCACCCGCTCCCGGGCCTCCTCCAGGACCTGATCCGGCGTACCCTCGCCCAGCTCGTGGGTGGGCTCGGAATCGAGGCGGCTGATGGCCGAGTTGAGCTCGCTCTGGGCGGCGATGATGCGCTCCCGAGACGCCTGCTCGGTGATGCGGAGCCGGGCGATCCGCCGCTCGGCCTGATCGATGTGGGCCCGGACCTTCTCCCGGATCTTCTCCTCGGCCTCGAGCCGAATGAACTCCGACTGAGCCTGGGCCTGCTGCAGCAGGTCGGCCACCTGGGCCCGAGCCTCGCTGATCTGGGCCAGTGCCTTGTCCCGCTCCCGTTCCGCCTCCTCGGCGTTCTTGTACACCTCGCCCTGGCGGGCGGCCACGTAGTCGTCGGCCTCTTTGTGCTTGAGCATCACGTAGGCGTCGGCCTCGGTGGACTTGGTGGCGTAGTAGTCGTCGCCCTCGGCCCGGCGGGCATCGACGTAGGCGTCGGCGTCCCGCATACGGGACTCGTTGGCCCGCTCGGCATCGGCCCGTAGCGCCTCGGCATCGGCCTCGCCGGCGGCCCGGATGCGACCGGCCTCGGCCACGGCCTCCTCCTGCAGTCGCTCGGCCTCGAGGTTGGCCTCGGCCATCTTGTCCTCGGCCATGCGCTGATGATCGGCCAGAATGCGTTCGGCATCGGTCCGCAGCGCCTCGGCCTCGGCCTGAGCATCGGCCCGCTGCTGGTCACACTCCTGCCTTGTGTTCTCCAGCAGGGTGGCCACTTCGTCCTCCGCCGACTTGCGGTGCTCGTCGGCCTCCCGCTCCACGCTCTCCTTGTAGTCGGTGGCCAGCTTGACCGCGTTCTGGCGGATCTGATCGGCCTCCTGCCGGCCGTCCTCCCGGAGCTTGAACGCCTCGGACTCGGCCGAGTTCCACATGTCGTCGGCCCGAGCCTTGGAGTCGGCCAGGATGTTGTTGGCCTGGAGCCGCAAGTCGTTGGCTTCGGCTTCGGCCGTCTGCAGTAGGGTCTCGGCTTCGCCACTTGCCGTTGCCCGAACCCGCTCCGCCTCCTCGTTTGCCGCTGCCCGCAGGGTTTCGGACTCCGACGATGCGGTCGACACCAGCCGGTCGGCTTCGGACTCGGCGTCGCTGATCATCGTCTCGGACTTGACTCGGGACTCGACCACGAGATTGTCGGCCCTGGACTGGGCCTCAGTGAGCAGGGTCTCGGCTTCGGACTTGGACGACGCCAGCAGGTTCTGGGCCTCGGTGGTCATCGACTCGGCGTCGGACTGGGCCCTCGACAGCAGTGAGTCGGCCTCCTGCTCGGACGAGGCTCGAATCTCGGCGCCCGACTCCTGGGCCAGTCGCAGCATCTCGGCCACCCGGTCGCCCAGCGCGCCGAATTGATCGGCCTCGACCGCTGCCGGCTGTGAGGCCGCAGCCTCAAGTTCCGCTACCTTCCCCCTGGTTTCCGCCAGTTCCGCCTGGAGGTCCCGAACCGCCCGGCCAACCTGCCGGAGGTAGCTTCGAACGGCGTTGGGGTCGTAGCCCCTCCGCGATCGGTCGAAGTCTTGAACCTCAATCTGTTCTGGTGTAAACCCCACCTGAAACTCCTAGCTAGCCGCACGCCAAGGCTGCCTGCGACCGACATCGCCGATGATGCCGGAGAACAGACCACCTCTATCATTCTGAAGTTGGCTCATCCCCTCTCACAAGAGGTATCAACACACTATCCAAAGTGAGCCCCGGGTACTAGACGACCGGGTCGTTCGGAGTAGTGGCTAACGATAGTCGATGGTGATTGTGGCCATCTCCCACGGTGGTGGCCGGCCCCTTTCTCACGGCCCGTCTTCTCACCACCGAAACCTGACTGGTACGTTTCGGCAATGAAGGAAATCCTCGAGGCCATCGAATCCGGGGCGAGCAGCGAGGACTTCGCTGCCATGACGATTCCCGAATCCTATCGGGCGGCCTACGTCCTCAAGGACGAGGCCGACATGTTCGAGGGAATCGACTCTCGCGAGAAGGACCCCCGAAAGTCCATCCACATCGGGGAAGTACCCACCCCCGAGCTGGCGCCCGACGAAGCCTACGTGGCGGTCATGGCGTCGTCCATCAACTTCAACACCGTCTGGACCTCGATCTTCGAGCCGCTGCCCACGTTCGGCTTCCTCGACCGCCTGGGTCGGGAAAGCAAATGGGGAGCCCGTCACGTCCGCGACCATCACATCATCGGCTCCGACGGCTCCGGCGTGGTACTCAAGGTGGGCTCGGCCGTGCGGCTGTACAAGCCCGGTGACCACGTGGTCATGCACTGCAACTATGTGGACGACCAGGATCCCTCGGCTCACGACGACTCCATGATGGCGGCCAATCAGCGGATCTGGGGGTTCGAAACCAACTTCGGCGGCCTGGCCGACCTGACGGTGGTCAAGGCCAACCAGCTCATGCCCAAGCCGACCCATCTGAACTGGGAGGAGGCAGCCGTCAACGCATTGTGCGCCTCCACCAGCTACCGCATGCTGGTCTCCAACAACGCCTCGGCCATGAAACAGGGTGACAAGGTGCTGATCTGGGGCGCTACCGGCGGCCTCGGCGGCTACGCCACCCAGCTTGTTCTCAACGGAGGCGGCACCCCGATCGGGATCGTGTCCTCCCCTGCCAAGGCCAAGCTGTTGAACAAACTGGGCTGTGAGGCGGTGATCGACCGCAAAGCCGAGAACTACCGGTTCTGGAAGGACGAACACAACCAGGACGAAAAGGAATGGCGCCGGCTGGGCAAGAGGATCCGAGAACTGGCAGGCGACGACCCGGACATCGTCTTCGAACACCCCGGCCGCCAGACCATGGGGGCGTCGGTGTTCGTGGCCAAGCGAGGCGGCACCATCGTGACCTGCGCCGCCACATCGGGCTACATGATCGAATACGACAACCGCCATCTCTGGATGAAGCTGAAGCAGATCGCCTCCAGCCATTTCGCCAACTACTCCGAGGCGTGGGAGATGAACCGGCTGATCAACGACGGCGCCATCCACCCCATCATGTCCCACGTGTACTCACTGGATGATGTGGGCATGGCCGCCTATCAGGTCCACCACAACCTGCACGAGGGCAAGCTGGCCGTGCTGTGCCTGGCCCCCCAGGAGGGCCACGGCGTCACCGATCCCGAGAAGCGGGAACGCATTGGTGAGAAGAAGCTGACCGTGTTCCATCGCCATGCGGTGGAGACCCTGGATCCCCAGGCCGAGGACGACTAGCTCGGCCACCACGACCGCACAACCTTCCGGACTTCGTGCTCACGCCGGCCCACAGCCGGGTCGGCGGCGGCACGAGGTTCTGCCGGCCCGAATCATCCAATCCAGCGGAGAACGACCATGCTGCTGACCGAGATCGATCATATTGCCATCGCCGTCCATGACCTGGAGGCGGCCATCGACTACTACTCCCGGGCTTTCGGAGCCGAGGTCCACCACCGGGAGGTGGTCGACTCCGACGGCGTCGAGGAGGCCTTGATCAAGGTGGCCGACAGCTACATCCAGCTCACGGCGGCCACCCGATC
Organism: Acidimicrobiales bacterium; assembly: GCA_024638815.1. GTDB lineage: Bacteria > Actinomycetota > Acidimicrobiia > Acidimicrobiales > SZUA-35 > JAHELU01. The sequence goes on from JAHEJM010000030.1 coordinate 3,794, forward strand.
CGACTCCCCCATCGCCAAGTTCCTGGAGAAGCGGGGCGAAGGCCTGCACCATGTGGGCTACCGGGTGGACGATTGCGCCCGGGCCCTGGAGTCGATGGTGGCCGCCGGGGCCACCGCCATCGACTCGGCTCCCCGCCCCGGGTCCCGAGGCACCACGGTGGCCTTCATCCACCCCAAGGGTTCACACGGCACGCTGATCGAGCTGGTGGAGGAGTAAGCCGGCTCCGCAGGCCGATGGCATCATCACCGAAGTTGCGATCCCGGGACTGCCGAGCCCTCGGCACGGCTCCCCCACCGACCAAGCCCCGCATTTCGCTGGCCGACCGAGGCGGCGTCGACATGAGAACGAAACCAGCAGGACATGGTTGAGGCCGGGAGCCGGCACCTCGACCGGTGGGACCGTCAGGCCCCGGAGTACGACACCCGCACCGCCGGGTTGGAACGGCGGTTCCTGTCCGCCAGCCGCCGGTGGATGGGTCGGCGGGCTCAAGGCACCACCCTGGAGATCGCCATCGGCACCGGGGCGAACCTGCCCTACTACCCCGATGATGTCACCGTGACCGGCATCGACCTGAGCGGCGGCATGCTGGCCGAGGCCGCCGGTCGCATCTCGGACGCCGACACCGAAGCCCGGCTGCTGCGGGCCGATGCCACTGCCGTACCGTTCCCGGCTGACGCCTTCGACACCGTCGTTGCCACCTTCGCCCTGTGCAGTGTGCCCGATGTGGAGGCAACGTTGGTCGAGGCGTTGCGGGTGCTGCGTCCCGGGGGACGGCTACTGCTGGCCGACCACGTGGCCGGCGATTGGCCGCTTCGCCTGCTCCAGTACGCCGTCGACCTGGTCACCGTGCCGCTGCACGGCGAACACTTCACCCGACGACCGCTGCTGGTGCTGCGCCGACTCGCCGCCGACCCCGACTCCGCTGTGATCATCGAGGAGACGGAGCGCCTGGGTTTCGGCATCATCGAGCGGGTCCATGCCACCACCCTCGATTCCTAGAACCCAGACGTCCATTGCCAGCCCCCTTTTCTGGACACGACTGCGGCCGCGCCCGATCTCTGGTGACTACCTGCCTTCCGTTTACCGGTGCAGCAGGGCGTGACCGCTGATACGCCGATCGGTAGGCGAAGTTGCCCAACCGGCCCTCGAACCGTGCACTCCCGAAAAAATGCGCATGGTTCAGGTCCGGATCGGGTACACAGTCCGGCATGATTGCAACAGCTACCGCGATCGATTTCGATCGTCAGACCGTCGACGTCAGCGAATCGCGGCTTACCAAGCTCCGCCGCTTCAATCTGGTGATGGGCGTGCTTCATCTGGTATCGGGCGCACTGATGGTGATCCTGGGCAACGACTTCAAGCTCGACATCAGCACCTTCGCCCTTGACGGACCTCCCGGGACACCACTTGACGAGGGCTCCATCAATCAGGTCTGGGGGCTACCCCTGGCCTGGGGAACTGCGGCGTTCCTGCTCCTGTCGGCCTTCTTCCACTTCCTGATCGCCTCGCCGCTGGCCTTCGGCGCCTACGGAAACGAGCTGCGCCGGAACCGAAACCGATTCCGTTGGGTGGAGTACTCGATCTCGTCGACCCTCATGATCGTCCTGATCTCCCTCGTCACCGGGATCACGGATCTGGCCGCCCTGATCTGCATCGCATTCGTGAACGCCTCCATGATCCTGTTCGGATGGCTGATGGAGATGAGCAACCACTTCGACCGCAAAACGTGGTGGACGCCGTTCTGGTTCGGCTGCGTGGCCGGTATCGCCCCCTGGATCGCCATCGCCACCTACATCATCGTGAATGTGTCTCGAGATGGCGGCCAGGGCCCTCCCGGATTCGTCTACGGCATCATCTTCACCATCTTCTTCTTCTTCAATACCTTCGCCATCAACCAGTGGTTGCAGTACAAGAAGATCGGTGGCTGGTCCGATTACCTGCGGGGCGAGACCACCTATATCGTGCTCAGCCTCGTGGCCAAGAGCGCGCTGGCCTGGCAGATCTTCGCCAACACCCTCATCGAGTAGGGATCACGCGCCGACCAGGGCCATGGCGTCGGTGGCGAAGTGCTCGACCGCGTCCCAGTCGGTGTACTCGTGATCGGTCGGGGTGTCGGTGCTGTCCCCCCGGTCGGCGGCGATGCGGGTCATCATCCGGCGCTTCAGCCAGCCGTAACGGGTGTAGGCCAGGGCCCCGGCGAACAGCCCGACCATGTCGGGATCCAACCCGGTGGCGTCCAGCAGACCCTGGAGCATCCGGTGGGCTTCGGCGTCGTGCTCGGCATCATCGGTGGCCGAGGTCAGGCTGACCTGGAACAGGGCCACCGGCATGGCGTCCAGCTCGTCGGCGTGGTGCGTGAGCCAGCGCCGAAGCTGCCGGCTGTGGCGGCCGATGTGGATCGAGTCGCCGACGATGACGGCGTCGAAGCCGGCCGGCGACGGATTGTGTTCGGCCTGGTCGACGGCGACCTCAGCCCCGGCCTCGGTCAGCACCGAGGCGATGCGGTCGGCGATCTTGGCCGTCTGACCCTCGGCCGAGTGATAGACGAGAAGAAGACGAGCGCTCATGATGGTCCTCCGATCGGTGCACGATCCGTGCTTGCCGCCATCGTCAACCACTCGGCCAATCGAGGCTAGAGGCCTACGTCCCTCTCACCAGCTGCGATCGACCTACCTCGATCCCACCGAGATGCGACGATCCGGTTTCGATCAGGTGCGCCCCTCGATGATGCGGGTCCGGGTACCGGCTCGTTGCCGTTCGTTCTCCGCCGGCGGTTGCCGGGCCGCCAGCTCGTCGATCCGCAGGCCATGGGTGACCGGCACCAGTCGACCCATGTCGCCCATACCCTGAAACCGGGGCGCCACCGCGTACTTCTTCGCCACCTGGTGGGGTTGATAGTCGCCCAACTCAGCGGGGGCGATGGTGCGCTCGACGATGACCGCCCCGTCGCGTTCGGCCGCCTCCAGCAGTTCCTGCCCGACCACCGTGCGGGCGACGACGGCGTTGGTGCCGGGATCGGTGACGCCGGCCTCCCGGTCGGGTGAGCCACCGGGCCAGGTGTCGGCGGCGGCGATATCGGCGCTTTCACCGATGCCGTCGGGGCAGATCCTGCATCGCCACGGCAGCGACCACTGGGACTCGTCGTCGCCCCAGTAGTCGAGGTAGTGGAACTCGTGAACCCGTTCGCCGACCTCGACCCGGGTCGGGCCGGGGCAACCGCGCCCGCGGTAGCGGAACCCGGTGACCGTCGCCGGGTCGATACCCATGCGATCGAGGAAACCCCGGGTGAAGGCCGGCGGGCCGAAGCCGCCGCACACCGGGGTGAGCCAGTACCGCACCAGCTCGTCGACCCGATCATCATGGCGGGCCCAGTTGCGCAGGGCGGCGAGATCGCACGGCTTGGCGATGAAGGCGAACGGCCGTCCCCGATCGAGCAACTCGGCCACATTCAGTAGCGGAGCGGTGGGCCCGTACCGGGAGCCGGCGGCGGCCAGCACCTGGGCCGGGGTTTCGCTGACCGTGGGTTCACCGTGGGTCGGCTCGAGACTCGACGCCGTGACGTGGGCGATGAACTCCACTCGCCCGCTGGTCAGCAGGTACTGGGCCAACGCGGTCAGCACCCCACCGGTCGACCCTTCGAATCGCACCTCGGGATCGGCGGCCCAGGCCAGGACCATTCGCCGCCATGGACCCCACACCGGATCGAGTATGGTGTCGCTCCCAACCAGGTTCGGTGGCAATCCGTCGATCCGGGTGCCGGGGCAGACGTCGTAGATCGTGTCCACGGTGTCGTGGCTGAGTTCACCGACCACCATCGGCTCGAGATAGCCCGAGGGTGAGGGGCCCACCGAGATGATCGCCGGCCCGGCCACCGCCTGGCACAGACCACACCCGATACACAGTCCCTGATCGACGATGGCCTGCAGCCGCTCGATGGGCGACGGCCCGGGTCCTACATCGCTCATACCGCCACGGACTGTAACACCAGTACGTCTTCGGTGGGGCATAGGCTTCGATGATGGCCCGGGCCATAATCCTGACTTCATGGAACATCCTATGACGGCGCGTCGGGTGGTGATCCTGGGCGCCGCCGGTCGGGACTTCCATGTCTTCAACACCGTGTATCGGGACAACCCGGGCTACGACGTGCGGGCCTTCACCGCAACCCAGATACCCGAGATCGCCGATCGGCGGTACCCGACCGAACTGGCCGGCGACCGGTATCCGGACGGCATAGCCATCGTGACCGAGGATGACCTCGAACGCGTCATTGCTGACGAGGGGATCGACGAGGTGGCGTTCGCCTACTCCGATGTCACCCACGACCTTGTGATGCACGTGGCCTCACGAGCATTGGCCGCCGGACCAGACTTCGTGATGCATGGCCCGGGTTCGACCCAGATCTCGTCCGAACGCCCGACGATCAGCATCACCGCAGTGCGCACCGGCTGCGGCAAGTCGCAGATCGCACGGTGGCTCTCCGGCCACCTGAGGCGGCAGGGTATGGCAGCAGCCATCATCCGTCATCCGATGGCGTACGGCAACCTTCGCCGGCCACAGGTCCGGCGCTTCGGGTCGATGGTCGACATCGATGCCGCCGACTGCACTGCGGAGGAACGGGAGGAGTACGAGCCACACATTTCGGCCGGCAACGTCGTCTTCGCCGGGGTCGACTACGTCGCCGTTCTCCGCGCCGCCGAAGCCGAGGCTGACGTGGTGATATGGGACGGCGGCAACAACGACTTCTCGTTCGTCAAACCCGATCTGTCCATTGTGGTGGTTGACGCCCTTCGCCCCGACCACCTCGACACCCACCATCCGGGAGAGATGGTGTTGCGATCGGCCGACGTGGTGGTTGTCAACAAGGTGGATGCCGCCACCGCCGAGCAGACAGCAACCGCAATCACCGGTGTTCGTCGGCTGGCACCCGGTGCGACCATAACCCGGGCGGCGTCACCAATCACGCTGTCCCGGCCGGAGATGGTGTACAACAAGCGCGTTCTGGTCGTCGAGGACGGCCCGACGACCACCCACGGGGGGATGGCTTCGGGTGCTGGACTAACCGCCGCCCTGGCCGCCGGTGCCGGGTCCATCGTCGATCCCCGCCGATCGGCCGCCCCATTGATCGAGGAGGTCTATGCCGCCCACCCCCACCTGGGTCCGGTGCTCCCCGCCGTCGGATACTTTCCCGATCAGATCGCTGCTCTGGCTGCAACCGTGAACAATTCCGATGCCGACGTGGTCGTGGCCGGGACACCGATCGACCTCGCCTCGTTGATCAAGGTGGACATCCCGGTGATCCGAGCTCGATACGACTTCGACGAAGTGGGTGAGCCGACGGTACGTGCCATCGTCGGTGAATTCCTGGGCCTGCGCTCCCTGTGACTGGCGCTCTGGTGGCCCCCGGCTCGAAACGATAACCGTGGCCGTGGCCGACGGTGTCCGATTAGTGTTGTTGGTTCATGCTCGAACTGGCAATCCTTGCGTTGTCCATCTTCGCCTTCGCCATGGTGTCCGGGCGGTTCGCCATGTCGCCGCTGACGGCGCCGATGTTCTTCACCGTGATCGGTATCGTCGTCGGAACCGGCGGATTGGGCTGGTTCGACCTCGATCTCGAGGATGAAGCCATCTCCATCCTGGTCGAGGCGACCCTCGTGCTGGTGCTGTTCACCGATGCCATCCGGATCGAGCTCCGGCTCCTGCGTGGGCAGGCCGACATTCCGGCCCGGCTGTTGGCCATCGGCTTCCCCCTCACCGTGGTGGCGGGAACGGTGGTCGGCATGGCGATGTTCGATGAACTGAGGTGGGTCGAGGCTGCGCTGCTCGCCGCCCTGCTGACGCCGACCGATGCCGCACTGGGACAGGCCGTCGTGTCGGATCGGCGCCTGCCGGTCCGTGTACGGCAGGGGCTGAACGTGGAGAGTGGCTTGAACGACGGTCTTGCCGTTCCCGTTGTCACCGTGCTGCTGGCGGTGGAGGCCAGAGAGGGGGCTGAGGGGCCGGCGGGCTGGATTGCGCTGGCCGGTCGTGAGGTCGGCCTCGGGTTGTTGGCCGGTGCCGCCGCCGGTGTGATCGGCGGCCTTTTGCTGGACCACCAGGCGTCACGTGGACGAGTCGAAGGCCTGTACCGACAGCTGGCGGTGGTGGCGGTGGCGGTTGTCGCCTTCGCCGGGGCGGAATTGGCCGAGGGCAATGGCTTCATCGCCGCCTTCGTCGCCGGCATCTCGTTCGGCTATGTGGCCCGGGACCAGTGCGAGGGGGCCCAGGATTTCACCCAGGACGAGGGTGAACTCCTTTCGGCCATCACTTTCCTTGTGTTCGGCGCCCTGATCATCGGACCACGCCTCGACCAGATCTCACCGACCATCGTGGCCTACGCCCTCTGCTCACTCACCGTCGTTCGAATGCTGCCGGTTGTGGTGTCCATGATCGGATCCCGGACCCTGTTCGAGACGCGGTTGTTTCTCGGCTGGTTCGGTCCTCGGGGTCTGGCCTCGATTCTGCTGGCACTGGTCGTGCTGGAGGAACTCAGCGGCCCGGCGGCCGACCCGGTCTTCCTCATCGCCTGTACAACCGTGCTGTTCAGCGTGTTCCTCCATGGAGTATCGGCCAACGCATGGGCCGGACGGTTGGCCCGACGGTTGGCGGCCGAGACCGCCGAAATGGCCGAGCTGGAGCCGGGTGAGGAAATGGCCACACGCCGCCCGCTGTTGTGAGGTCGCCGCCGGTCCGGCGGTCCGATTCCACTTCACCGACCCCATCCGACCCGCCGTTCCCGAGGTGGATGAACCTCGGAAGTACGCACATCATCGGTCCTTGTCGTCGCCGGTATCGGTTCGCGCTGCTCAATCGGCTCCCTCGGGTGACCTGTGGCAGTATTGGGCGGATGGACCAAGATCACATTCTGGATCCCGGGATGGCGCTAGCGCTGTGTGATCTGACAACCAGGCTGATGGTGGCCTCGGACGCTCCGACCATGGCGGCCGCAATCGCCGAGACTGCTCACCATGTCGCAGGAGCGGCATATGCTCAGCTTGGGCTTCCCTCCGACGTCGGTCATGCCCTCGTCCTGTATCACGGCCCGGACCTGGATCAGCGGGCTCAAATGGAATGGCCGGTCGTCCCGCTCGACTTGCAGACGCCGGTCGCTCGGGTCATGGCGACGGGCAAACCGGTGGCTTTCCAGTCTGCGATCGAACTCGTCGACCACTACCCGGTCATCCAAGCAGCGAGCGACGCCTCGGGCTACGAGAGCTTGGTCGTTGTTCCCCTACTCGACCCCCTCCGCCAAGATCGATGCGCCGGCACCCTGAGCTTCGCCTGGGTGGAGCGAGACAGAGCGACAGATCGCACCATCGGAGTCATGACCGATCTCGCAGCTCGTTGTGCCCTCGCTCTGGCAGGTGTCAACCAATCGGCAGCGGATAGTCGCGGGACCGAGCAGGAACGAAGGGCTGCGTTGGCGCTTCAGCAATCCCTGCTTTCGAGTCTGCTGGTGGATCATCCACTTTTGACGTACGCAAGTCGCTACATTCCGTCAGTTGACGAACTGGTCGTCGGCGGCGACTGGTATGACGCGATCCCCCTTCCCGACGGCCGGGTCGCCATTGCCGTTGGCGACGTGGCCGGGCACGGCTTCGATGCGGCACTGGCGATGGGCCAGATTCGACACGACCTCGAGGCGCTGGCCGCCCACCATCGACGACCCGATGACCTCCTGAAGGTTCTTGATCGCCTCATCGAGGAGAGGGACGGCCCGATGACCACGGCCGCAGTCGCCTATGTCGACCCCGAGCAGCTGGAGGTGGCCCACGTGCTCGCCGGCCATCCCCCACCGATGCTGGTACAAGATGGAGCGGCCCGTTTGCTTGACCAATCACGGGGGTTGCCTCTGGGAACAACATTGGGAGGACGCAGCTGGCCGGCTGCAACGACCACGACGGTCAAACCTGGAGACACGCTGGTGCTCTACACCGACGGACTCATCGAACGTCGGAGTGAGGAAATCAGTTCCGGATTCGAGCGCCTTCGAGAGACAGTGCAGACGGCGGCCGTTGCCGAACTGAACGCTCTCTGTGATCACGTCGTCGGAAGCATGCTCGACGGGCACGAACCGCACGATGACGTGGCGCTGCTGGCCGTGCGCTTCGCCGTTGCCTGAAGTCCGAGGGTTGCTGCCGGCGCCTTCGGAGGGGCTTGTGTCCACGTGAGGCCAGTCGTGGCCCGTCAGGGTTCTCCGTGGCGACGGCGGGCTTGTGCGTCGCGTCGAGCCATGTGGTGAGTACGGCGTCGGCGGCTGTGGGATGCTGCTTGGGTTCGTCGGGGTTGGCGGCTCCTCAGCCGGGGGTCTCGTCGGAGAATGCAAGCTGCTGGCACCGCCCGATGGCCCGCTCCACGGCATCGTGGTCGACGATGAGCATCGAGGTCAACCAGATGCCGTTCTGCTCGACGAGGATGTCGGCGGCTCGCCGTTCGACCTCGTCCCGGTTCAGTTCGGGTCGGGCGGCAGCGATCAAATCGGCCAGTCCGGCCCGGTAGCGCAGTTGTGCGGTGTGGTTGATCTCGGCAAAGTCCTGCGACACCCCGGCCAGCGACCACAGCTGCAGCCGAAGGCCCAAGTAGCCGGGTTCGAGAAATGCCGGATCGACGGCACGACGCAACGCCTGGCGCAGCTGCTCCACCGGCTCACCATCCCGGACCGACGCCACCAGCGTGGCGTCTTGCTCCCCCATTCGCCGAAGGGCGGCGCAGATCAAGGCGTGCTTGTTGTCGAAGTAGTAGCCGGCCAGGCCGACGGCCACCCCGGCCTCCCGGGACACGGCCCGCATGCTGACCCCGGCAAGTCCCTCCCGAGCCAACAGCCGCAGGGTGGCGTCGAGAATACGCTGATCGGCCGATTGGTCGGAGGCGTCGGTCTTGGCCGACGGAGCCCCGGTCACGAGGCGGCGCGGTGGCCGGCCGAGGCCCGAAGGATGGCGGCCACCAGGGCGTCCCGTTCGGCACTGAGCTGCTCGGTGGACTTGGGCCCCGCTTCCTCGGTCACCCCGTCGACCAGCCGGGTCGCCACCTCGGGCCCAAGGCGCGGTTCACCGAGGTCGTCCCACCATCGGTTGAAGCTGTCGGCGTAGCGTCGGCAGAAGTCGGCCAGACCGCCCTCGCCGGCACCGAGGTGAAAGAGCATGGTCGGCCCCATGGCCGCCCACCGAAGCCCCGGCCCGGCCCACACTGCGGTATCGACGTCGGCCACCGACGCCACCCCTTCCTCGACCAGATGGATGGCTTCCCGCCACAACGCCGCCTGGAGCCGGTTGGCCACATGACCGGGCACCTCACGGCGGACCTCTATGGTGACCTTGCCGAGTGACCGGTAGAAGCCCCGGGCTCGTTCGACCGTACCATCGGCGGTGTTTTCGTTTCCCAAGACCTCGACCAGCGGAATCAGGTGGGGTGGGTTGAACGGGTGGCCCAGCACGAACCGATCAGGAGATCGCCAGCCACCCTGCATCTCGGTCAAGGTCAGGCCCGAGGCCGAGGAGGCCACGATGGCGTGGGGGGCCAGGGCGTCCTCGACGGCGGCAAACACCTCGTGCTTGAGGTCGAGTCGCTCGGGCACGCTCTCCTGGATGAAGCCGGCCCCGTCGACTGCGGCCCTGGCGTCGTGGTGGAAGGTCACGGCGTCGGGGTTTCCCCACTCGGCCAGCCCCAACTCGTCCAGCACCGGCCAGGCCTGCGTGACGTACCGGCGAACGTGGCGCTCGGCCCGAGGATCGGGATCGTGGACGGCCACCGACTTACCGGCGGCCAGAAACAGACTGGTCCAGCTGGCGCCGATCACGCCGGCCCCGAGGGAGCAGACATGGTTGATGTCGGACCGGTCCGCCTGCCACTCAGAAGTTGACACAGTCCACACCCTTCGGGTTGAGGCGGGCCTGGGTCTCGGCCGGTGTGGGCAGTACCGACCACTCGTCGTGGGCGATCTGGTCGGGGGTGATGGACAGGTGCTCCGACATGGTCGGAGTGTGAATCCCACCGGTCGGGGCGCAGGTGATGACGACCGGTTTGGCCATGGGTGTGAACCTCTCTCGGGGTCTAGAACCTCATCTGCTGAATCTGGGCCGACAGGCCACCGTCGAGCACCCAGAGCTGACCGGTGGCGTAGCGGGCTTCGTCGGAGGCCAGCCAGTGGACCAGGTTGGCCATGTCGGTCGGAGTGCCGATGGTGCGCAGCGGATGGACCCGCGCCGCCTCGGCACGGGCCACCGCCGGTTCGACGTCGGCGGGGAGGAACTGGGCCAGCATCGGGGTGTCGATGTAGCCGGGGCAGATGGCGTTGACCCGGATGCCCTCGGGCCCGTGGTCGCAGGCCATGGCCCGGGTCAGAGCGTGCACAGCCCCCTTGGAGGCACAGTAGGCGGCCAGTCTGGGATCGGCCATGAATCCGTCGTAGGAGCCGAAGTTGATGATCGAGGCGTGGTCGGACGCCCGCAGCAACCTCAGGGCGTACTTGCAGGTGAGAAAGATGCCGGTGACGTTGACGGCGAAGATCCGGTTCCACTCCTCGACGCTGGTTTCCTCGATGGTCTTCTCGAGCTCGATCCCGGCGGCGTTGACCACGATGTCGAGCCGCTCGTGGGCCTCCTCGATGTCAGCCAGGCCGGCCGCCACCTCGTCCTCGGAGGTGACATCGAGCGGCAGGAAGATGCCGGCGGCAGGCCCGGGCTCAACGTCGGCCGGTGCGGTGTCGACCATATCGGCGGCGTAGACGACGGCTCCCTCGTCAACGAAGCGGCGGCACACCGCACGCCCTGCTCCGCCCCGCCCCCCGGTGACCAGAGCCACCCGGCCGTCCAGAGTGCCGGTCATCGCCGCCGACCATCGCCTGCGGCCGATCCGGGAACTTCGTGGACGGCGGCACCGGCGTAGGCGTCCAGCACCAGGCCGTGGAAGTGGTGCAGGGCGTGCTCCGACAGACCCGGACCGTCCGGTTGAACCACGATGCGACCCTGGTCGAACGCCGGGGTCGACATGCCGCGCTGGACACTTTCCACCAGATTGATGTCCTCCACCTGCAGCACCTCGTCGAGATAGCGGATGGCCTCCTGCTCGGCCTGGTTGGGTTCGGCCGTCTCCAGGAAGAAGTCGTAGGTCTCGTAGGTGAGGTCGGGGCCTGCGGGGATGATCTTGAGCACGATGAAGTTGCCCCGGCCCGGGTAGCGCATCATGCAGGTGTTGGGCCACAGCCACCATACGGCGTGATCGGTGACCGTGGCCTGGGACACGTTATAGGCGGTGTTGGCCGCCTTGCCCGCCTCGGCCATGTGGCTGGAGTAGAAGCCATGGGTGGTGACGGTGTAGGTGTCCATGTCGACCAGGGAGACGAAGTCCTTGTGGGCGACGTGGCAGTGATAGCACTCGAGGAAGTTGTCGACCACGTTCTTCCAGTTCGAGCGGATGGTGTAGCCGAGGCGTTGGGCGAAGGTGAGCTGCTCCAGGTCGGGGGCCCGGTGGCCGATCTCGGCCCCCAGGTCACCGGCCAGCGATGCCGGCGATGCGGCGTGGGGATCGAGGTTGACGAACACGAAGCCGGCGAACTCGGCCACCTGGATCCTGTCGAGGCAGATGGCGTGGGCGTCGAAGTCGACCAGGTGCCCGGTGTGGCGGGCCGACTGGAGACGACCGGTCAGGTCATAGGACCAGGCGTGATAGGGACAGACCAGGGCTCGGGTCAAGCCCTCGCCCTCGGCGATCTCGTGGGCCCGGTGCTTGCACACGTTGTAGAAGGCCCGCAGTTGGCCGGCCCGATCCCGGACCACCACCACCGGCATGCCGGCCACGGTGTCGGTCACATAACTGCCCGGCTCCCGCAGCTTCTCGCCGTGGCAGATCCATTGCCAGGTCCGACCGATGATCTCCTGCCGGTCGACTTCGAACCAGTGGAATCGGGTGTAGGCGTCGGCATGCAGTGACAGCGATGCCGCCGGGTCAGGGTGGTAGCCGTCGGCGATCCCGGCATGGTCAGAGCGGGTGACGCTGGTCATGGGTTGTTCACCTCCTGTCGTGTGCCGTTTTGTCCTGTGGTGGTCAAGCCGGGTCGAGGCGGCTGCGAAGGGCGGCATCGACCACGTCCTGGTGGTTGCGTACGTAGTGGTTGGCCACGTCGTTGACCGGCAGGTGGTCCCACGATCGGCGCTCGGGTGCCACCCGGTACGCCGACTTCATGGCCCGGTCGACGGCGTGCCGGTCCTGCTGGGAAGCGATCACCCGGTCCCGGATGGCGTCGCTGTCCCACCGTTGTTTCACCTCGGCGGCGAAGGAGGCGGAGGCTTCGGCATGGTCGGGATCGGCGGCCAGGTTGGTCCGCTCGAGGGGATCGGCGTCGATGTCGTACAGCAGTGGCGGATCGGTGGCGCAGTGGATGTACTTCAGATTGTCCCGGCGGATCATGAACATCGGATGCGAGGTCATCTCGGCCATGTATTCGCCGGTGGTCTCCGAGATCGGGTCGTGGCCTCCGGTGGCGGCCTCCCACAGGCTTCGACCGTCGCACTCGGGCACCGTGTCATGCCAAGTCGGATCGCCGTCGGTGGCGATGTCGAGCAGGGTGGGCAGCAGATCGAGGTGGGACACGACGTTGGGCACTGCGCCGTGAGCCACACCGGGGCCGGCCATCACCAGTGGGACCCGGACCGAGCGTTCGTGGAACGACATCTTGTACCACACCCCCCGGTCGCCCAGCATGTCGCCGTGGTCACTGGTGAACACGACCACGGTTGAATCGACCAGACCGGTTTCGGTCAGGGTGGCCACGAGTCGACCGAGCCAGTCGTCGACGTAGCCGGTGTTGGCGTAGTAGCCGTGGCGGGCCCGGCGGGCCTGCTCGTCGGTGTAACCCACGGTGTCGACCTGGATGCCGGCGCGGATACGGGCGGTGTGGGGGTCGAGCATCGACTCGTCAAACGGGTCGGCGGTGTCGATGCTGTCGTGGTCGTAGCGCTCCCACCATTCGGGCCGGGCCACATAGGGGTCGTGGGGGTGGATGAACGAGGCGATCAGTAGGAAGGGCCGGTCGTCACCGTTGCGGGCCAGATCCCACAGCTTGCGCCGGGCCGTGTAGCCCACCTCCTCGTCGTAGTCGATCTGGTGGGTGGTCACGGCGGTGCCGGCCTCCTGCAGCGGATCCATGTTGTGGTACCACTTGTCGATGCGCTCATCGGCATCCGACCAGTCGGGGGTCCAGGCGAAGTCGGCCGGGTAGATGTCGGTTGTGAGCCGCTCCTCGAAACCGTGAAGCTGATCGGGCCCGACGAAGTGCATCTTCCCGGTGAGGATGGTGCGGTAGCCCACCATCTGGAGATAGTGGGCCAGGGTGGGGACCGAGGCCGGGAACTCGGCGGCGTTGTCCCAGGCCCCGATGGTGCTGACCGAGCGGCCGGCCAGCATGGAGAAGCGGGCCGGGGCGCACAGCGGTGAGTGGCAGTAGGCGGCGTCGAAGCGGACGCCTCGCTCGGCCAGGGCGTCGAGATGGGGGGTCGACACCACCGGGTGTCCGTAGGTGCCCGTGAAGTGGGGGGCCAGCTGGTCGGCCATCACCATCAGCACATTGGGGACGTTCCTCGAGCGGGGCATGGGCCCAACGCTAGACCGATTTGAACGATCGTACAAATTCCGGTCGACACCTTGGTGACCCCCGGCACGCCCGACCCTTTCATGATCCCCGATGATCACGGTGTGGTTGTGTGCCGTGGGCTCCTCAGGCACCCGGGTAGACCGCCTCGGGACCAGGCAAGGTTCCAGGTGACCGCTACCGCGGGTCGAGGTTGTAGGCGACCGGGTGCCGGGGCTGATACAGCATCATCGGGCCGACACCGGGGACCTCGAAACGGGTTGTCAACCCGAATCCCTCGTCATGGATCTCGTCGGCGACGGCGACCCCGTTGTCGCGAAGGTCCGCCACCGCAGACTCGATGTCATCGCACATCAGTGAGCACTGGTGGGTATTGGCCGTTCCCCACGGCTCGCCGTCCGGGCCCTGGGTCGGATGCACACCGAGCTCGGCCGGAGGAGTGCGGAAGATCAGCCAGTCGTCGCCGGCATCGACGCTGTTCCAGCCGAGAGCATCCCGGAAGAACGCCCGAGTAGCCGTCGCGTCGGCCGAATAGATGATGGTGTGGAAGCCGTTGATCATCGATGAAGCCTACTCCTGCCGGGTCACCGGTGTCCGGGCGACACACCTTGTCGAAACCTTGTCGATTCGCTACACCCACGCTGCTGCTCGATCTCGATCATGAAGGACCTCACACCAACCCCCTCATCAAAGGAGTAGGCAATGAAGAAGACCAAAAACGTCGTGACCTAGTGTCGGCGCTCTGCAAACCATTCAGCCAGCTGCCTCGATTGCCCATCGTCCACCGTCGAGCGCCCGACCACCGGCAACGAGCCCGCAACCGTCGAGGACCGAGGCCGAGTTGCCACCGGAGCGCGGTCGCCGCAAACCCTGGGTGTCCCGACCGCCGTGGTTGGTGATAAGCCGGCTGTTCTTCGCCACGGGGTGGTTGCGGGCTGCGGCGGAGAAGGTGATCTCGCCTGCCTCGTTCGAACTGTCGATCCTCACGGTGTCATCGACGATCCCGCCGCCATGATGGCCACTCTGGGAGCCTTGACCGCCCTCGGCTGTGAGCTGACCCGCCGGGCACTGTTCGGTCGGAATCGACTCTAAGGAGACTCCCGGCACGTCGCCGGCGCAGCAGCTCGTCGGTTGGGATGCTGCAGTGCTGCCCGGTGGCCGGTCGTGCAGAAACGAGTCAGGCCACCGGTTCCAGCCGGGCCGGAACATGCTTGTGCCACGGGGTGCCGGCGTAGGGATCCCGCCAATCGGTGGTGGTGAGCTCGTTGGGGGCCACACCAACCGCTTCCGGTTCGCCCCCGGCCGGAGCGTAGTCCAGACCCAGACCGTTGGGCAGCGAGACATGCCCCTCCAGCATGGTGTCGTTGATCTCGGCCACGGCCACCGCCGTTCCCCCGGCGGTAGTGACACGAACCCGCCCGCCCGAGGACACCCCCAGCGCAGCGGCATCGGCCGGGCTGATACGAAGCGAACCCTGCTGGTCCTGCTGTCGCCAGGCCGGGTCGCGAATGATGGTGTTGGCGGTCGAGCTGCGGCGCTCTCCGGCCGACAGGATGAACGGAAAGTCGCTGGTCCGGTGATCGATCGGGGCGTCCGCCAGCCGGGCCAGATCGGCCACCAGCTCGGCGATGTCGAGGTCGATGAGACCGTCGTCGGTGTTGAGCATCGACCACGACTGTTCATAGGTGTGGCGGGTGAAGACCACCCCGTCCCGGCGCTCGATCATGGCATCGAACAGATCGTCGGCCGACTCGAAGCCGGCGGCCCGGACGGCGTCGCCATGCTTCATCATTGCCTGCTGGGCCGAGAACCACAGGGGCGCGGCGCCGGCCATACCCTCGGGCAAGGTTGGTCCCAGCGTCTCGTACAACACGACGGCGCCGATGGCGGCCAGCCCGGGATGGTCGGTGACGGTTTGAGCGAGGGCGGCGGCGAACTCGGCCCGCCCTGCGCCGGCTGCCGCTCGAAGCGGCGCCAGCACCTCGTCGTCGATCACCCCGGCCTCACGAACCAGGCGGGCGTGGATCTCGGGCTCGGGCAGTGTGCCCGGCTCGGGCTCGAGGATCGGAGCCCGGACCGTGACCGTGTTGTCGGGGAACGACAGCGAGAAGAACGTGGTCTCCACCTTTTCGTACTGAGATGCCGACGGCAGCACATAGTGGGCCAGTCGTGCGGTTTCGGTCATGGCCACGTCGATGACCACCGAAAAGTCCAGTTCGGCCATGGCCCGGCGCCACATGCCGCTGTCGGCCAGTGAATGCACCGGATTGGCACTCTCGACGAACAGGGCCCGGAGCCGCTCGGGGTGATCGGCCAGCACAAGCTCGGGGATTTCGTTGCAGGCGATCATGCCGGAGATGACAGGATTGCCGCTGACCGGGGCCGCCGGCTCCCGACCGGCGGCGCCGTAGTTGAACAGTGGCACCAGCGAGGAATGGGTGGTCATGGCGCCGGGCTTGGCGAAGCTGCCGACCAGCACCCACAGCAACTTCTGCAGATACGACACCAGGGTGGAATGAGGGCCCATCTCGATGCCGAGGTCCTCCAACACAGCCACGCTGTCGGCGGCGGCCAGGCGGCGGGCGGCCCGTCGAAGCAGGCTCTCGTCCACCCCGCACCGGCGGGCGAACTCGGCCACGTCGACCCGGGACAGCTCGGTCATCACCGGGTCCGAGCCGCTGGTGTGGGCCGCCAACCAGGCCAGGTCGGCCAGGTTCTCCTGCACCAGCACCCCGGCCAGGGCGGCCACGCAGAAGGCGTCGGTCCCGGGCCGCACCTGAAGGTGCAGGTCGGCCAGGTCGGCGGTTTCGGTCCGGCGGGGGTCGATCACGATCATCGAGCGCGACTCGTCGGCGGCGATGGATTTCAGAACCCGCCGAGCCTCGTCGAAGCCATGGGACTGCCATGGGTTCTTGCCAACGAAGACCGATACCTCGGCATGGTGGAAGTCGCCGTGAAGATGGGTGCCGAACATGCGACCGTCGACCCAGGCCTCGCCCGTCTTCTCCTGGGCCAGGGCGTTGGACCGGTGACGGATACCGAGGGCCCGGCGGGTGGCAGCCCCGTACGCTCCGCACAGGTGGTTGCCCTGGCCTCCACCGCCGTAGTACAGCATGGACCGGCCACCGTGTTCGGCCTCGACCCGCCGCAAGCCGGCCACGACCTCGGCAATGGCGGTGTCCCAGTCGATCTCGGTATACGAGCCATCGGGTTCTCGGCGCAGGGGTGAGGTCAGGCGGCCGGCGGCGTTCTGGTAGTGGTTGATACGCCGGGCCTTCTCGCACGTGTAGCCCTTGGAGGCCACGTGGCTCTTGTTGCCCCGGACCTTGACGATTTCCCGCCCATCGAGACCGACCTCGATACCGCAGTTGTTGGAACAGAGGATGCAGACCGTCTTGTGCAGCTCTGGGGTGGTCGACGGAGTGTCGATGAGACTCATGGAGAAACGGTAGTCGACGGGTGGCAGCGCGATGCCACCCGGGGACCCGTGCGAGCGACATACTGAGGACCTTGGCCAACCCGAACGAGGGCATCATGGACGTCTGGATGCCGCATCCGACGCCGCGCCACTCCAGCACGAGATGTTCGCCTCACTTCGGCGTTGGTTGGGGATCGATACTCCCCGGGAGGCGCTGCCTCTGGACTTCACGATTGCGGCAATGGACGAAGAGGGACTCTCGATCGGACTGGTCGCGGAGTGGGCGCGTGAACAGAATGGGCACGTGACCGGAGTGTGCCGCCGGATCGTCCGTTTGCCCGCCGGCCGTGGCATGACATAGTCTGCGCCCGATCGAGCCAACGACGAACCGGGGACACATGAGCGACTCCTACGACACCTTCACCGTGACCGTAGACGGCGGCGACCTTCACGTGGGCCGCTGGGGTGACGGCCGGAGCGTGGTCATGGCCTCCCACGGCATCACAGCCAATCATCTGTCCTGGCAACGGGTGGGCGAACTCGTGATGGACCGCAGTGACGGGGCCACGTCGGTGGTGGCCGTCGACCATCGGGGCCGAGCCGGCAGCGCCACGGTGGCCGGGCCGTTCGGCCTGGCCCGCCACGCCGATGACCTGATGGCGGTACTCGACCACCTGGGCGCAGATCGAGCCGTTTTGACCGGTCATTCCATGGGCGGCTTCGTGGTGTCGACGGCGGCCGAACGTCACTCCGATCGGGTCGAGGCCTTGGTCATGGTCGACGGTGGCCTGCCCTTTCCGTTGGAACTGCCGCCCGACGCCGACGTGGAGATGGTGGTGAAGTCGGTGATCGGTCCCGCACTGGAGCGTCTCGATCAGCGATGGCCCGACGTCGGGTCCTACATCGACTTCTTCGTCCAACACCCGGCCTTCCAACCACCCAATGTCTTTCCCCCTACCGCACGGTCCTACGTGACGCACGATGCCGTGACCGACGACGACGGGCGGATCCGCTCCAGCGTGAGCAAGGCTGCGGTGCTGGAGGACGGGGGGGCTGCCATCGTCGATCCCGACTCGGCTCGGGCCATCGAGCGTGTCAACACCCCGACCACCCTGCTGTGGGCGCCCCGAGGAATGCTGGATCAAAGTCCGGGGTTGTATCCGCCGGCCTCGATCGACACCGCCAACGAGGTGCTGGCTCATGTCTGTCCTGAGGTGGTCGACGACACCAACCACTACACCATCCTCGTCGGCGAGCATGGTGCGTCCGCCGTGGCCGACGCCATCCTCGCCGCCAACCGCTGACCATCCCCGTGCTCGATGGCACTTTGGCGGACTGGCGACCCCCTTTCTGACACTTTGGCGTGCTGACGACCTGAGGAGAGGGTCGCTGACCCACCAAAGAGCGATGACGGAACGCCGGTGAGGTCAAGAGGCGGGGTTCTCAGCCACCATGATGCGGTGGGCAAGATCGGATCGGATGGTCTGGACAACCCAGGGACGCCTATCCTGCCACTGCCGCCAGGTGAACCGGCGGACAAGCCAGCCGACACGGGCGAGATCGGCGTCCCGGGCCATCCGGTCACGCCGTCGCGAATGGCGGTGTCGATGAGGATGTGGAGCTCGACTTCGCTTCGCATCCACCGTCCGGCAGCCACGACGGCCACGGCGGCGGTGACCGTATCGATGTTGCCGATTCGGGTCGTTGGCAGGCGCCGCAGCCTGGTGACGTGGGTCGCACCCACTGAGCTTTCCGTCGCCGGCGGTCGATCTGGGCCTTGGTCATGCCTGCGGCCAGCGCATCTGAGCGCCGGATCGCCCCATGGCCATCATCCAACGCAGCGCGTTCGACAGCACTGCGAGGTGATGGGGGCGAGGAGGACGGCGAAGAGTCGGAGGAGTCGGTCGAGTCCATTTCCCGATCCTTCTAACAAGAGTTGTCCGCGGGAGACCGATCTCCGAGAGTGCCGAGCCTATCGCTCTCGCCTCTCCCGCCCGCACCGTTTCCCGCTTTGGCGGGCCGGCAGCCCCCTGACCAGGTCCCCAGCCCACCAAAGTCCGGAAATGGGCGTCGCCAGCCCGCCAAAGTGCCGAAGCCGGGCGCGGACGCCGACCGGGGGTCAGGGGATTCGGCAGATCAGGTCGGTGGAGAAGGACAGATCGATGGGCTTGGTGGTCCACCAGCCGTGGGGACCGTCGTTGGCCAGGGCGTAGGCGTTGGTCCGATTGGGGTCGCCGGCGACGGCGATCATGAAGCGCTCCGGCCGGCCAACGATGGGCACCGGCCGGTCGGGGTCCGACGACTCGGCGAACACCTCGGGCAGCTCACCCTCGGCCACCAGATCGACCAGGCGACGGCGACCGGCCGTCAGGTTCGACCACTCTCCGATCATGGCCTCGAAGACCCGGGCCGGGATGCGGGCGTGGCGGAACAGGGCCTGCTGCACGTCGGCCTTGGACCAGCCGGCCCGGGCGAAGGTTCGAGCCAGCACCGGCGACAGCACGAGCAGCGGCTGATACTGGTCGTGACCCAGCCCGTACACGTGGGTAAGGTCCCAGCCGGTGACCCGGGTCAGGGCATTGGCCAGGTACGGGATCACCTGGTCGGGAGTCGAGCCGAACACACTGCCGATGACGAGCCCGCTGTTGAACCGGGCCATGGTCAAGGTGTCGTCATCCGGGCCGAAATCGAACGGCGCCGACACCGGCTCCCACCCGATGTCGACCAGGGTCGCATGGTCCTCGGCCAGCACAACGCGGGTGCTGTTGCCGAAGGTGGCTTTGTCGTGCTGATCGAAGGTGAAGCCCAGCACGTTGCGCTGGTAGAGACGAAGCCACCGGCCCACGCTGGTGTTGGCCTGTGCCCCTTCCCGCATCGCTCCGGGCCCGGAGTTGAAACCCAGCCCGGCGGCCGACGGCCCGCTGACGATCATGAGCGCGTCGGCGCCGGTGGTGTTCCCCGAGTGCTCCGACCCGTACCCGGGATCGACCAGGATCTCGGCCGCCGCCAGCAGCACCGGCAGGTGCTCTGGCCGGCACCCGGCCATCACGGCGTTGACCGCGATCGACCACACGGTGACGTCCCGGCCCGACGACGGGGCCACACCCAGCCGTTTCCATGGATCGTGACCGGTGACGGCCAGGAACGACTCGATCCGCTCCCGGGTCGGCGGGATCACGGGCGAGCCGTCACTCCAGCCCCGCTCAACGAAGAGCCGATCTATTTCGTCGATGGTGCCGGTGGCCACGGCTTCCAGCGCTGTCGGTTCGGCCGGCGGATGCGTCTCGGCACGGGCGGCTTTTGCTCCGGAGTTGCCAATGTTGTCCCCGCCACCGCCCCCGACGAGACCGGCCACCACGGCATCGACCGTGTGGTCGATGAAGTTCCGGATCATGACGTCGGCGGATTGAGCGTCGACGTGGCCCACGGTCATGGCCAGAGCCATACCGTCATAGCCGTGACCTCGACCGGTGGCCGAACCCTGGCCGTCGAACCCCTCACACAGGATGGATACCGAGGGAATGCCGGCCGATTCGGCGGCCACCGCAGCCCGCAACACGGCGGGCGTGCAGCTTCCTCAACATCCCATGCCCGACACGACGGCATCAACCTGTCGGGCTTTGAGCTCCCCGGGCAGGGCGGCCACCTTCTCTTTCTCGTCGGCTCCGTGGAGGTTGCCGAACATCTCGTAGCCGACGATGTCCACGGCCTCAAACCGGCGTCGCAGCTCCTCGGCCAGCACCGGGAACAGCTCGTCACCCCGGAAGAGGTAGTCCCACAGGAAAGCGATCCGCTTGCCGTCCAGCGTGTCGAGCCGTTGCGCCAGGCGCCGGCTCTGCACCCCGATCGGGGACAAGGGCCAGACAACCGAATAGACGGGTTCGGGTTCGGCGGGTGACGTGCCGGATGTGTCGTTGCTGTCCATGGCATCAGTATGACGCACCGACCGTGCTACCCGCTGCCA
>JAHEJM010000030.1:24900-39070 GCA_024638815.1 Acidimicrobiales bacterium
AGCTGGCGGCCCGAGTCGGACTGAGCCCATCGCCCTGTCTGCGCCGGGTCCGCAACCTGGAAGCGAGCGGTGTCATCGCCGGCTACACCGCCCTGATCGATCCCGCCGCCGTCGACTGCACCTATGAACCGTTGGTGTGGGTGACGTTGGACGAGGTGACCAGGGATTCGCTGGTCGCATTCGAATCGGCTCTGGTCGGCGTGCTCGAGATCGTGGAGGCATTGCGAATGATGGGCCAGCCCGACTACCTGCTCCGTGTTGTCACCAGCGGGCCGGAATCGTTCGAGTCCCTGTATATGGACGTCCTCGCCGGGCTACCTCATGTCAAGACCCCGACCTCCCAGCTCGCCATGAAGGCGGTCAAGCGCACCCACCGCCTACCCATCGACGGGGGGTGACGGGGCCGTCGGATCTAGACGTGCTGGTCGATGAGGACCGGGTTGCCGTCGGGATCGATCATCACGAACGAGGCCGGCCCCGATGACGAGTCCTGGGTGGTGTCCTGCTGCACCTCGACCCCGGAGGCGACCATGCGATCCCGGATGGCCCGCACATCCTCGAACTCATTCACCGATTGCCCCGGCCCGGCCCAGCCCGGATTGAAGGTGAGGATGTTGTCCTCGAACATCCCCTGGAACAGCCCGATGACGGTGTTGCCGTTGACCAGGATCGACCACTTCTCCCCATCACCACCCGTCGGCGTGAACCCCAGTCGGCGGTAGAACTCGGTGGAGGCGGCCAGGTCCTTGACCGCCAGGCTGATGGAGAAGGCACCGACGGTGCACGGCTTGCCGCCGATTCCGGCCGGCCCGGTGGATTCACTGTCTTTGGATTCACTGTCTTTGGCGGGCTCCTCGATGGACTCACTGGCTTCGGTCACGGTGTCCCCTCAGGTTGTGATGACATGCAGAGCCGATGATAGGGGCCCGAACCGATGCGACGAGGCCGGCCCGCTCGATCATGTCGACGGCCGACCCGACCTCAACCGTCGCTCCGGTTGTCGCCGGTAGTCTCGCAAGGTGAGCAGCGGCGACCCCAACGTCTCCAATCACCTTCTGGCCGGTCTGACCGCGGCCAAGGCGGTGGCCAACGGAGGCATTCGGTGGGTGCCGTTCTTCCTGCCCACGCTGGCCGCCGCCCTGTCGGCCACGACGGGGCAGATGACGGCGGCGCTCGGTGCGGGCGAGATGGCCGGTCTGTCCACCCTGCTGATCGGCGGCCTGCTGGACCGGGGCCGCGAGATCCGGCTCCTGGCGTTGTCCCTCGTGTTTACCGCTGTGGGCTCGATCCTGGCCGTCGGCGGGTCGATCGAACTGTTCGCCGCCGGTTATGTGGTCGTCATCCTCGGTGTCTCGTTGTGCACCGTCAGCGGACACACCTATCTCAGCCGACGGGTTCGCTACAGCCGGAGGGCCCGGGCCATCGGCACCTTTGAGATGTCGTGGGCTCTGGCCTTGCTGATCGGGGCGCCGACGGCGGCGCTGCTCATCGGCACGGTGGGCTGGCGAGGCCCGTTTCTGGCCGTGGCCGCAGCCGCCGTCGTGGTGGCTCTGATCCTGGCTCGGACTCCCGACACCGCCGCCGTGCTCCACGATGCCACTGCGGCGATATCGGGCCGCCGGCTGGCGCCGGAGGCCTGGCTGGCCATCCTGGCCTCGGCCTCGATCGCCATCTGCGGCCTGACCACCGTGGTCATCGCCGGAACCTGGCTTGACGAGGCTCTCGGGTTGTCGACCGGCGGTGTCGGAGCGGTGGCCATGGCCTTCGGTGGGGCCGAGCTCGTGGCCTCGTTCAGCTCGGCCGCGGTGGCCGACCGGGTCGGTCCCCGCCTCGCCACCCGACTGGCGCTGCTGGTGGTGGTGATCGGACTGGCGGTCATGGCCCGGGCCGGTGGTTCGCTGGCCGTCGGGGCCGGAGGCCTGTTCCTGTTCTTCATCGGGTTCGAGTTCGCCATCGTCACCTCGTTCTCCATCGTCAGCGAGGCCATGCCGTCGGCCCGGGGACGGGTGCTGGCGGCCAACAACGCCGTGGGCACCCTGTTCCGCGGCGCCGGTGTGGCGGCGAGCGGACTGTTGTACGAGGTGTTCGGCATCTCGGGTCCGGCGGTGTTGTCCATGGTGGCCGGGTTGATGGCGGCACTGTTGCTGTGGGTTCTCGACCGGCCGGCGATGGCCGGGACCGGCCGTTAGTGCCCGGTTCGACCGTCGATCACTCGTCGGTCCGGGCCAGTTTCGCTTGGCGGCTTGGATATTCACGATCAAGTCAAGTTTCGGCGATGTTTGGCCGGAGGCCAAACTCGGGGTGAGCCGCCCCGTCGGCGAACACTAGCATCTTGTGCATGATGTCGACGGCGTGATTGCGGGCGTTGGCCACGATCTCGGGACCGAGCTGGGGGTTGGCCCGGGGAAAGCCGGCGGCCAGAGCCGAGATCCGCTCGTCGGGCTCCAGCACCACCACCCGGCTGCCGGCTGCTCTCAAGGCCTCCACCTCCCGTCGGAGCTGACGGCGGGCCCGGCGCCGAATGACACCCCGACCGGGACGGGACATCGGCGACGAGATGAGCACGGCATCGAAGTACCCGTCGTCCAACAGGAGATCGGCATTGGTGGCCGACCGCACCGCCCCGTCGACATAGCGATGACCGTTCAGGTGTTTGGGCCGGAACATGACCGGTACCGCCGCTGTGGCTTCGACGGCATCGATCAGCGACACGTCGATGAGGTCCCGCCCGAACACCACCAGCCGGCCGTCGTCAAGCCGGACCGCCGGGATCCACAACGACGAGGGCCACGGGGCCGACTCGTGTCCCACCGGGAACTTGCGCAGCGGCGCGGTCGGGAAGACCCCGGGCGGCAGCAGCCCGACCCCGATGAGGCCGGGCTTGCCGCTTCGAATCAGGCCCGGGGCCGCCGGCCGCAACCACCGCGTCGGGCGTCGGAACTCCGACATCGAGGCCCGCATCTCGGCCATCTCGGTCTCGGTCGGGCCGGTGGTGATGGAGGCCAGGATTTCGTCGGTGGTCGACCCGGCGAGCACACTGGCGGCGATGGCGCCCCCGGCCGAGGTGCCGATGATGCGGGCGGCGTGGGTCGGCTCCCGCCCGATCACGGCCCGCACTCCCTCGACGACGCCGAGGTGGTACACCCAGCCAAGCGTTCCGCCGGCACCCAGCACCAGAGCTACCCGGGCCATGCCCGCCTGAACCCCGCCACTCGAGACATTCGGCCTCAGGCTACCGGTCGGGGCCTGGTTCGCGTTTCGGGCGCCCGGCCACGCCGCGACGGCCCCGTACCGCTGGAACCGGAGCGCGGTCCATCGACGTCGATCGATAGAGCTGGCCCTTGCCCCAGATCTGGAGCACGATGTCCAGGGGCAGGGCCCGACTGAACACGAAACCCTGGGCATAGCGGCAGCCCATGTCCCGCAACATCAGCAGCTGCTCCACCGACTCCACGCCCTCGGCCACCGACTGAAGCCCCAGCGATTCGGCCATGGCGATCGAGGCGGTGACGATGGCCCGATCCTCCCTCGACCGGTTGAGCCCGGCGATGAACGACCGGTCGATCTTCAGGGCGCTGGCCATGGGGAACCGGCGCAGGTAGTCGAGCGAGGCGTGACCGACCCCGAAATCGTCGATGGCAATGCGGCAGCCCAGTTCCGACAGTTTGTTGAGGTTGGCCAGTGCCGCCTTCAGGTCGGCCACCTCCATCGACTCGGTGATCTCGAATCCCAGCCGGCGGGGATGCAGGTCGTTACGCTGCAGAGCCCGAATCACGGTGGGCACCAGGGTGTCGACCTCGAGGTGGCGGGCGGCCAGGTTGATCGACACCAGCGGCAAGCGACCCTTGGACTTGGGCCACAGGGCCAGGTCCTCGCACACCTGGTCGATGACCCACTCCCCCATGGGCACGATGAGTTCCGACTCCTCGGCCACCGGGATGAATTCACCCGGACTCAACAGGCCATGATCGGGCCGCTCCCACCGAAGCAGGGCCTCGGCACCGATCATGTAGCCGGTCTTGATCTCGATCAGCGGCTGATAGTGGACCACCAGCTCGTCCTCGACGATGGCCTTGTGCAGGGCTTGTTCGGTGCGATGGCGCACCACCACATCGTGCTGGTGTTCGGCCTTGAACATGGCGTACTTGCCCCGACCCATGGCCTCGGCGTCGGCCAGGGCCGACTCGGCATTGCTGATGACACCGGCCGGCGATTGGCCGGCCTCCTTCACCACCACCGCGCCGATGGAGGCGGTGATGCGGATGTCGTCACCCTCGCCCACCGGAATGGGTTCGGCCAGCGAGCGCAGCACCCGCCGGGCCACCGAGGTGGTGTCGAGTTCACTGCTGGTGGCCACACACATGACGAGGAACTGGTCGCTGGAGATACGACCCACGGTGTCGCCCAACCGCACCGCGGCCAGCAGCCGGTTGGCCACCTCGATCAACACCTTGTCCCCGGCTTCGATTCCTCGACTGTCGTTGACGTTCTTGAACCGGTCGATGTCGACCAGCAGCACCGACAGCGCCACGCCATCTCGCTCCAGCCGAGCCATGGCCTGGCCCAGGCGATCCACGATCAGGGCCCGGTTCGGAAGGCGGGTCAGCGGATCGTGGAGGGCGCTGTGGGCGTTGTCGGATTCGATCGAGGCATGGTCGATGCCGGTGGCCAGCACCTGGGACAGGTGATCCAGCAGCTCAGTGGCCTCCTGATCGGGGGTGACGTCGCCGGTGACCACCACGATGGCCGCCGTCTGCCGGCCGGCACCGACGGATGAATCCGACTTGCGGCCGCCGTCGGGCGCGGTGGCTTGGGCGTCCTCGCTGAGCACGGGTACGTACCAGAGGTTGGTAACCCCGTTCTCCCGCAGGGCGTCGGCCAGCGGTGCGGCCAGGCCCCGAACCGAGGCCACCCGCTTGCTCGGCCGGTTGCTGGAGCGGGCCAGGGCCCCGGTGGTGGCGGCCACGATATCGACGTCGAAGCCCCCGGCGATGACCGGCTCGAAGTCGCCGTCAAGCCCCATCATCGAGATCCAGCACGTGGCCTGCACTCCGAGCGACTTCTCGATCATGATCGAGATCTGATGGCACAGCTGGCCCAACTGGTGGCCCCGCTTCAGCGAGCTGATGACCGCCTCCTTGTCGGCGATCAGCCGCTCGGCCGAGGCCCGGCGCAGGTCCCGGAACTGGGCCACCACATTGGGATAGGGGGCGGCGGCCGAGGCGATGGAATGGGCCGTGAACAACACCGGGATGCGCTCGCCCTCGGTTCCGATCAGGTTGGTGAGCGACGAGTAGCTCCGCTGGCCGACGGTGGGGGACAAATCGATGGTGATCGACTCGGATCGGCGGTTGGCGTCGACCTCGGCCGTCCCGGTGGCATCCGGTTCGATGCCGCCGATCTCGATGAACTGTTGGCTGCCGTGGTCGCCCCCGATGGTGGCCCAGTCGCCGTGCTCCCGTACCCACTGGTCGACCACCGTGTGCTGGTAGGAGTCGACGAGCATGGAGTGCTCGTCACCATCCGGGGCGTTGGTGGTCTCCAGCAGGTCGAGCAGGTGGGTGTCCCGACTGGGGAGCAAGGCCCTTTTCATGGCCGCCAACTCGATCGGGCCCTCGTCGACCGGGAACAGGTTGGCCGGGCTCTGCCCGATCAGCTGATCCGACCGCTTCCCCACCAGCTCACACAGTCCGGGGTTCACATAGACAAGGTGCGGGCTCTTGGCCTTGGGGCCGGCGACCATGACCGCAACACCGTCGACCGGGGCCCCGGGGGACGACTCGGGATCGATGACCTGGGGGCCGATCAGGGCGATATCGGGATCGACCGGCTCGAGACGGGGCTCGGCGTCGCTCGACGACGGTGGGACCGGTGCCGCCTCGACCACCGCTGATCGCTCACCCCGGGTCGGTTCGGTCGGTGACGGCTCGGTCCGTGGTGGCCCGGCGGGTGACCTCTCGACGCGTGGCGGCTTACCCGGTGACGGCTCGGTTCGTGGCGGCCCGGGCGGTGACCCCTCGACCCGAGGTGGCCCGGCGAGTGACGGCTCGGTCCGTGGTGGCTCAGCCGGTGATGGCTCGACTCGTGACAGCTCGAAGTGGGGCAGCCCGTTGCGTGATTCTGTACGTGACGCCGCCGGCTGGGCGTCGGTCGAGGGCCTCGAGTCGGGGATACGTTGCGGTCCGACCGATGGTCGCCGGGCCGACGGTGTGATGGTGATCGGCTCGGAGTCGACGGTGATGCCCGAGTCGAACTCGGCGTAGGGGGGAACCTGGACCTCGGGATCGACGTTGGAGTTGGATTCGTCGAGGGTCGTGCGGCCTTTGGCGCTGCGTTCGGCAGAGCGGTGTGATGTCACGGCGGTTCTCTCGAGGGTCGGGGTCTGTCGGATGATGAGCCGCCGAATGTCCTGCCCCCCGAAGCGGCCACCAATGGTGGCCGTGCCGGTGCGGCAGTCCGCCAACCTTGCTGAGGTGACCCACAGCCTAGCTGCGGAGAGCGCCGGCCAACCAATGCGGCCACCAGGATCGGGTAGGTTCACCGATTCGGTTACGGTTGCAGCCATGAACGCCCGGGCCGACACGCTCACGGTGAGCGAACTCTGCCGCCGGGTGGGCGACGCCATGTCCGAGGCGTTTCCCGACGAGGTCTGGGTGGAGGGCGCCATTTCCGGACTGACCCGCTCGGCCAACGGTCACGTCTACTTCAACCTGATCGATCCCACCGAACAGGCCGGCCAGGCTGCGACCGCCGTGCTGCCGGTGGCCCTGTTCTCCTCGTCCCGCCAGCTGGTCAACCGCATCATGCGGCGGGCCGGTGGCATCCGCATGCACGATGGCATCGAGATCCGAATTCGGGGCCAGGTCGCCTACTATCCGCCCCAGGGTCGGGTCCAACTGGTGATGTCGTTGATCGACCCTCAGTACACGTTGGGCCGGATGGCGGCGGCCCGCCAGCAACTGCTCGACACGCTGACCGCCGAGGGCCTACTGGACCGCAACCACGGCGTGCCCTTCCCGGCCCTGCCGTTGCGTGTCGGGCTGATCACCAGCGACAACAGCGCCGCCTACCACGATTTCATCAACGAGCTGACGGCCAGCGGCTATCCGTTCAGCGTCACCTTGTTCGACACCCGGGTCCAGGGTCCGGAGGCGGTGGCCGGGGTTGCCTCCGCCATTGGAGCCGTGACGGCCGGGCGGGTCGAGGTGGACGTGGTGGTGCTGGCCCGAGGTGGCGGGGCTCGAACCGACCTGGTGGTGTTCGACCATGAGCACGTGGCCCGGGCCATCGCCACCTGCCCGGTCCCGGTGGTGGTGGGGGTCGGCCACGAGATCGACCGCTCGGTGGCCGACGACGTGGCCCAGTGGTCGCTGAAGACCCCGACGGCGTCGGCCCGGTTGCTGGTGGATGCCGTGGCCCGATTCGAGGCCAGGGTCGACGACGCCGCCCACCGGCTACACAATCTCACGGTCCTCCATCTCGACGGGGCCAACGCCCGGCTGATGACGGCCGGGGGGCGGCTGGCGGCGGTGGCCCGGCGGGTCATCGATCATCAGTCAATGGCCGTGGATCATGCGTGGTTCCGGCTCGGCCAGGCTCCGGCGCGCATCGTGGCCCGGGCCGAGAGCACCCTCGACGTGGCTCAGGCCCGACTCCACGCCCTCGATCCGACCCACGCCCTGCGTCGAGGCTGGACCATCACCTACGCCACCGGAGAGGTCGAGGCCGGACGCCGCCTGGTGCGTGGCCCCAGTGATGTGGCGACGGGCACGAACCTGGAAACGGTGACCGCCAACGGCGTTGTGCTCAGTACCGTTACAGGAACACGTTCGGTCGGGGCCGGTCCCGACACGGATCATGACTCCGCCGACCGACCGATCGCCCCGGAATCCCAGGACCCCCCAACGTGACCAATATCGACGACACGACCGACGCCGCATCCCAACCGGATGGTGCCGGGGCGGCCGCCGTCGGGGCGACGGACTCGACACGGTACGACTCGGGGCTGAGCTATGGACGGGCCCTGGACGAACTGGAGTCGCTGCTGTCGGAGCTGGAAGAGGCCGATGTCGATGTCGATCGCCTGACCCAGCAGGTGGCCCGAGGGGTGGAGCTGGTGCGCTTCTGCCGTCAACGGTTGTCGGAGGTGACCGCCGACGTCGACCAGGTGGTGGCCGACCTGATGAACGACCCGGGTACCGAGTCGGCTGCGGAGTCGGCGACCAACGGCGGCGGCAATGGTTGACGACGGCGTCGGCGGCGGACGGGATCGGGACCCGGCCGACGATCGGCGGCAAGCCCCCCACCAGCTGACCGACATCGCGGCCCAGGTCGACGACCGCCTGCTGCGAGTGCTGAACGAGCAGTCGGCCCGGTGGGCTGCGGTCGATCCCCGCTTGAGCGAGGCCGTGGACGAGCTGGCCCGCATGGTCACCAGCGGGGGCAAGCGGCTGCGGGCCGCCTTCTGCTATTGGGCCTGGCACGGAGCCCGGGGCCTGGTGGCCGACGGCCCGGCCGACTCGGCCGCCTCTGCCCGGGTCATCGACCTGGGCGCCGCCTTCGAGTTCCTCCAGGTCTTCGCCCTCATCCACGACGACATCATGGACAACTCGGCCACTCGCCGGGGTTCGACCACCATCCATGTGGCCAACGGCCGCCGGCTCGAGGCCAACGGCTGGCTTGGCGAAGCTCGTCGCTACGGCGAAGGGGTGGCCATCCTGGTCGGCGATTTGGGCCACGTCTACGCCGACCAGCTGACCGGCGGCGTGCACCGGCGGACCCGCACAATCTGGGACGAGCTGCGCATCGAGCTCAACCTGGGTCAGTATCTCGACATGCGGGCGGCGGCCGCCGGTGAACTCGACTACGCCACCGCCCGTCAGGTCGCCACCTTCAAGACCGCCCTCTACACCATTGTCCGACCCCTCCAGTTGGGTGCCAGCCTGGCTCTGCCGGCCGAGCGCATGGCCGACGACGAGTACCGGTGGCTGCTGGACCGGCTCGACCGGTTCGGCCGTCCCCTGGGTCGGGCCTTCCAGCTTCGGGACGACGCCCTTGGCCTGATCGGAGACGAGGCCCACCTCGGTAAGCCGGTGGGCGACGATCTTCGGGAGGGCAAGCCGACCGAGATCGTGTCCTACGCCGTCAGTCATGCCGATGCCGCCCAGCGATCGGTGCTTGACCGCATCGGCACCCGTGACCTGAGCGTCGACGCCGTGACCGACATCGTGGCCGTGCTGTACGACACCGGGGCCATGGCCAACAACGAGGCCGAGATCGAGCACCTGCTGGCCGAGGCCACCGGCGCCCTCGACGAGCTGCCGTTCGACGCCGAGTCGATGAAGGCCCTGGGATCGCTGGCCACCTATGTGGCCGAACGGGACCGGTAGGCGCTCGAAGCAAGCGCCTGCGACGGTGTGAGCGCCGGCGAGCGAGCGCCGGCGCTGGCGCCGATGGGCGGGGCCCGAAGGGCTCGTGGGGGCGCGAGAAGCCGGCACTAGGATTGGACAAACACCCGCACTGAACCCCATAGACCGGCAAGTCGCACTGGTCACCCGACCGGGCCGGTGACCCGGTCAACACCCACCTTCCGGGCGGCCGCCAACCCTACCGGCTCAATGGAAAGTGCCGATGGGGAGCGGAGTGCCAATGAGGAGTACCGTGACCGGAGCACAGACAACCAGGGCAAGGCGTCTGTGGCAGCGGCTGGCCGGATCGCCGGACGACTTGCCCGACTTTCCCAATGCTCCGGCGTTCGCCACCATCACCCAACCTCTGCCCGGGCAGAGCACCGCCATCACCCCCAGCGAGCTGTTCGGCGCGTCCATGCTCTCGGCCTCGCTCAACGCCGTACTCGCCGCCCTTCGCTGGGGGGCCGTGATGCTGGGGCTGGTGTTCGCCGCCCAGCAGGCGGCTGCAGGCGAGCTGCGGGTGGTCGGTACGGTTGCCATCACCATTTTCATGACCTCGTGGCGAACCATCGTGCCCCTCAAACTGGGAGACCCGACCCCCTACCGGGTGGGGATGGCCTTGGCCGACGTGGCCATCTTCTCGCTCGCGGTGAGTCTGTCGGACGGATTCGGCAATCCCATGGTCGGCACCCTGTTCGTTGCCGTCGGCATTGCCGGTCTGGGCTGGGGTCTCGCCGTCGGTGTGGCCGCCTCCGTCATCGCCCTGACCGTGACCACCATAGGCCGAGTGCTGGGCCCGGACATCACCATCATCGAGGTCGACTTTCAGCTGTTCGACAGTCTGTTCCCCGGGGCGTTGGCCATGACCGCCCTGGCCGGCGCGGCCGTTCTGCCCGGCGTGGCCCTCAACCGCCTGCTGGAACTGGAGGGCCGGCGCAAGATCCTGCTCAACCAGCGGGACAAGCTGGCCCAGACCAACCAGCTTCTGGCCGCCCTCAACAGCCTGGCTCGCACCCTGCCATCCTCGCTCGACCTGGCCGATGTGGTCCAGAACACCCGCCGAGAACTGGTCGAGACCTTCGATGCCAAGCGCATGGCCGTGCTCACCTATGAGGACGGTCTGTGGTCACCGGTGCTCCAGGACGGGTTCAATCTGCCGCCCGAGTTGCCGACCGACGGGCTGCCCGACCTGCTGCGGCGTTCGGTCAACTCGGCGGAGCTGCTCCGGGTCAACGACCTGTCGTTGCGGACCCGCCGCACCGGCTCCGGCCTGTACTCCCGGCTGGTCATCAACAATGTCGACACCGGGCTCCTGGCCGTCGAGCATGACGAACCCAACCAGTTCACCGACCGCGACGCCCAACTCCTGGCCGGTATGGCCAGCGTGCTGGCCCTGACCCTGTCCAACGCCCGCTCGTTCCGACGGCTGCGATCACTGGCTGCCGACGAGGAGAGATCAAGAATCGCTCGCGATCTGCATGACAGATTGGGACAGTATTTGACCTATATCGCTTTGGAGCTGGAGCGGATAAACACTAACCAGGCCAACAGTGACCTCAAGGAACTACATGAAGATGTCCAGAGCGCCATCTCTGAGTTCCGAGACACACTGTTGGAGCTGCGTACCGCCGTATCCGCCGACAAACCACTGAGCCTCGTCCTGGGCGGGGTCGTCGAGCGGTTCCGGGGCCGCAGCCAGCTCAACGTCACATTGGTGGCACCAAGGTCGGCGGATCGACTTCCGGCCCGGGTCGAGAACGAGCTGCTACGAATAGCGCAGGAAGCCCTGACCAATATCGAGAAGCATGCACGAGCGGCCAATGTTCATGTTGCCTGGACAATTACCGATGGAGAAGGCGTACTGGTCGTCCAGGACGACGGCCGCGGTTTTGATCCGTCCCACGGCATTCGTGGCAACGCCTACGGCTTGGTCGGTATGCGGGAACGGGCCTCATCCGTTGGAGCGCTGTTGACCATCTCGAGCAAACCAGGAGAGGGTACGGTAATAACCGTCCAATCCAGTCAAACCGGTGAATAGGTGAATCGAATGATCAAGATACTGTTGGCTGACGACCATGCCCTGCTGCGGGAGGGCCTGCGCAAGTCGTTCGAGGCGGCTGGGGACACGGTGGTGGGCGAGGCGTCCACCGGCGAGGAGGCTGTGGCCTTGGCCAAGGCCCTGCAGCCCAATGTCGTCCTCATGGACCTGTCGATGCCGGTGATGGATGGAATCGAGGCCACCCGACAGATTCGGGAGGAGGTCACCGGGGTGCGGATCGCCGTGCTCACGATGCACGACGACATCGACAAGACCCGCGACGCCATCGCGGCGGGAGCCAGCGCCTATCTGAGCAAGGGCACCTCGTTCAGCGAAGTCCGGGAGACCGTGCACCGGGTGGCCGAGGGTGACACCGTGCTGTCGCCGGCCCTGGCCGGCGCCATGCTGAACTCGGCCCGGGCCGAGGAGGCGGGCCAGGACCTGCTGTCGGATCGCCAGATCGAGATACTCCAGGCCATCGCCGACGGCATGAGTACCAAGCAGGCCGGTCGCCATCTCGGTATCACCACCAAGACGGTGCACAACCATCTCAACGCCATCTACCGCAAGCTGGATGCCCAGTCGCTGACTCACGCCGTCCTCAGCGCCGTCCGCCTCGGCATCATTGATCTCAACAACGCCGATCAAACCGCAGAAGTCTGAAGCGGGCGACGTTTCGGCAAAGCCGAAACTCCGCCCACACGGCCCGACCGATCTCCAGTTGACCAGTCCAACCAACGACGTTTCGCCCCAGGCGAAGCTCGGTTAGGTCCGCCTCAGGCGGACCGGCAAACTCGGTCAGGACGTCTCGATCACACTCTTTCACTGCGTGCTTTGCGCACGAAGCTGCACGCGGTCGTGTACTGACGTGCCGTATTGATCGATAGCCACCGCGCCACGGGGTATTTGCCGGCCCATTCGAAACTGCCGACTTCGAGCAGCTCGTTGTCGTCAAGAGTCTGGATCAGTGCCATCACGCGCTCGTAGCCGCCGACAAGGCGCGCCCGCAACGAGCGGAAAGACTCCCGCCGGGCGCGCTTCACGATGTCGTTATTGAGGCGCGGCGTGTCGCGCCAGCGGTAGCCCTGCGCCGGCGTAACAGGCGTCTCGCCACGCCTGCCCGCCTCGATCCAGTCAGCGACGTTCTCCGTCCACCAGATGCGCACGGCGAGCAGGTCCTTGACCGACCAGTCCTCGACGCCGTGCAGGCTGCCGGCACGCGGGCCCGCCGCGTCGAGCTCGGCCTGCAGGTTCGCAAAGCTCGACTCGATCTGCTCGATGAGTTCATCGCGAGTGCGGGGAATCGGCATGCAGGAATAGTAGGACGCCCCACATGTCGGCGGCCACCAGGAACTGCGCGCTCGTGGCCACCAGCCTTCTGGGTCCGTCACCACTGAGAGTGGGCTGACGGAAGGCCCCAAGCCGAAAGCGAGATGCCGAATCGGATCGGGATTCAGCTCGGCTGCCAGGTCACCCGCTCGGGCTCCATCGTTTCCGAGCGCTCGGAAAGTGTAGATATGGGGCGCCCTCTACTGCTGAGGCCTCTCGGTCAACGGGACGCTTGAGGAACCTCCGTCGAGAACATCTGCACTGCCAGTCGAAGATCGTCGGCGCCCGGCGTGGTCGATCCACGCCACATCGAACCGGACGGCCGATGTCTGGTTGCCGTGCAGCTCTTGAAACGTGCCGATTCCCCATCCTCTGGTTGGCGTGAGTTGTGCGATTCTCACCATGAAATCGGTCCCAGGCATTGGGACTACCTCGACGCCGGCAGCACCGGACGGCTGAAATGATGGCCCCATGAGCATCTCGTCCATGTCGCCTCCGTCGACAAGCGCGGTGATTTCTACCGAGCGAACCTCGTGTGTGCCCCGATTGACGACGGACAGCGTCCGATTCGACAACGACAATCCGACGGCCTCGGAGTGTCGCCTTTCTTCACGACCTGCGATCATGTTCAGCCGACGCGGCTTGACAATGTCTGTCCACACCTTCCAGCCAGCGACCCCGATTGCCGCTGCGAGTAAGAGGCCGACCACCCAGTCACCCTCCCAGTCCAGCGCTCGCACTACGGCAGCCGCCAGACCCAGTGCAATCAAGGCAGCAATCACGACGTAGGGAATCGCAGCCTTGGCGGACGATCCATTCACTCTCGGTCCTCCCTTTCGAGGGACGCACTAGTCTACGCGGCCGCTGACGATCCGGGTACAGGCAGGGAGGCGTGGCCCCATCGCACGATAATGTGCCGGCGACCTTCACTCCGGTCTTCGAGGCCCAACGGGATCACGCCGCCGACCGAGACCAAACCACCAGGGTCGACCTGTTCCAGATGCTTATCGACCGCAACAACCAGGAGGCCACAGCATGACCCTCGACTACCCCCATAACACAAAAACCCTTTACACGATTACCCACATGAGTGCCGGACCAGGATGGGCCGGCCGTTGATGTTCTGACGGCGGTCCCGGGCGTCTTCTGTGGCTCGGTCTGCGGGACGCTCAGCTGTGGGCGAGGCGGTCGCTGACGAGTCGGTTCAGGCTGACGCCCTCCTCAGCTGCGGCGAGGGCGAGTTCCCGATGTAGAGACTCTGGAACGCGCACGTTGAACTTGCCCGAGAAGCGCCGGTCGGCGATCGGGTCCGGGATCGGCTCACCGGCCGCCTCCAAGTCAGCGACGACCTCGTCGACGAGTTCGACCAGACCGCGCAGCGCCTCGCCCTGAT
>JAHEJM010000129.1 GCA_024638815.1 Acidimicrobiales bacterium
GCCAGGACCGCCGCTGGACGGCGTCCTCGTCGCCCCTCTCACGCTCACGAGTGAGCGGGGCTCCTGCGTCCTTGCCAGCGACACTCCTGACTCGCCGTCGACACCCCGAACGTTGCCTGACTCGGCACTAGAATCCGTTTTTGACCACACGGACGGTGCCCTCGGCATTGACATCGACAACATCAAAGCGCAATCCATCAAAGCCCAAACCCTCGGGTTTGGCCTCGGCCAGCCAGATCCCGGCCAACGTCCGTAGCCTTTTGCGTTTGCGCCAGTCGACGGCGTCGAACCCGGTCCCGTACACCGCCGTGGTCCTGGCCTTGACCTCGGCGAACACCAGCACGGAACGGCGGCCGGAACGATCGAGCACGATCAGGTCGATTTCGCCGCGACGACACCGCCAGTTCCGCTCGAGGATCTCGGCCCCCAACCGTTCATAGTGCTCGGCGGCCATATCCTCCCCGAAGCGGCCGAACCGTTGGTTGTGTCTCAAAGCTCGCGTTCGGGAAGCTCTTCGACCGTGATCCCCCGGGTACTGGAGATGGTGACCCGGCTGAGGAAACGGGACTGCCGATAGGTGTCCCAGACCCAGGCGTCGACCAATTCGTATTCGAGCAGGGGATCCCCGGGGGCCGACAGCCTGCGAACCTCGTTGGCCAAATAGGAACGACGATCGGTCTCAATCACATATCGGAACATGCCGACGACGTCCCGATACTCCTTGAACAGGGCGAGTTCGGCTTCGGCCTCGTACCGTTCGAGGTCTTCGCTACTCATGGCCGACCCGCCTCCGCCGGTCCGAACCGATCCGGCGCAACACCGGTCCCGCTGATCTCAGTTGTCCCGCTTCTCCTTGACCTTGGCCGCCTTGCCGACCCGGTCACGCAGGTAGTAGAGCTTGGCACGTCGCACATCTCCTCGGCTGACCCGTTCGATCTTGTCGATGATGGGGGAATGCACGGGGAAGATGCGCTCGACGCCGACACCGAAGCTGAGCTTGCGCACGGTAAAGGTCTCCCGGACACCGGAACCCTTGCGGGCGATGACCACACCCTGGAAGATCTGGACCCGCTCGCGGTTCCCTTCGACGACCTTGACGTGCACCTTCACGGTGTCGCCCGGGCCGAACTCCGGCACATCATCTCGGAGCTGGGCCTTTTCAACTACATCGGTCGTGTTCATCGTCGGTTTTCCTGTTGCCTTCGCACCGTGCCGGTTGACCGGCTACAGCATGGATCTCGGTTTCGGGCCTTCAGGTCGGACCCCACTAGGCGGGGCCAACACAGCGCCTACCAAGCCTAGCCCTGGCGTCGGAAACTCCAACCGCCGGGCCGGTGGCGAAGTAGGGATTCTTCATGCCTGTCACCTGGTCCGATCGTGACGAGGAAGCGCAGTGGTGGGTGGAGCGATTGCATCCGTTCCGGGCCCGTGACAACGGTTCGACCATCCCCGAAGGCTTCAAGGTGTACCTGCCGCTGTTCCATCCCATCGAGTCCGGCCTGGACGGACACCCGGTGCCGAGAACAACCTGGACGGCGTTGGCCGAAGCCAACAGCCGGGTCGCCCATTGCGACATGCAACTCCACCTGGTTGCCGCTCCGCCGGGGGTCACCCTCAGCTGGCAGGATGCCCACCAATTGGTGTGGGTGGGCGATCAGGAGCCGGAGGATCTGGCCATGCTGGCCACCATCCTGGCCGACCACACATCCACTCCCGACGACGCCTGGTTCGCGGTGTGGGACGGCTTCGGGGGAACCGGGTACACCCGAGGTCTGCCCACCGTGCAGACCGACGATAGGGCCTACTATCTGACGCACGGTTCGTTGGCGGAGGCGGTGTTGGCCAAGGACAGGTGCCGCGGCTCCGGGCCCAATGTCTGGTGGCCGGCCGACCGAGCGTGGATCGTCGCTTCCGAGATCGACTTCGCCTGGACCTTCGTGGCCTGCTCGGAGGGGGCGGCTCGAGCCGTTGAGGCCGAACCGGGATTGGAGGCCTACCGGTGTTCGCCCCACCTTCGACTCTGACACCATCAACCGCAACCGCTGACCGAGCGATCGGGCGTCACTGCGGCCCTGGGCGGGCGGCGGAGCCGGGGAAACGGTGCCTGGGTGGGTTCAGCCGAACAGGTACTTGCCGCAGTGGGGCCACTGACCGGCTCCGGCCTTGTTGTACAGGATCTGGGCCCGCTCGGTCTGCTCGGCCACCGAGGCGTCAACCGGGTTGCCGGTACCGCCGACAGAGGCCCAGGTTCTAAGGCTGAACTGGTACAGACCGTAGTAGCCGGCGGGATTGACGGCCCTGGGGTTGCCGCTCGACTCGCACTGGGCCAACGCCCCCCAGTTGAGGCCGGCCGCGGCGCCGCCGGCCGAGACGCCGGGGTCGACGATCGGAGCCGGTTTGGTCCCGACCACGATCACCTCGGTTACCGGTTCCCTGGTCACCGTTGTCGAGATCGCCTCCTCCGAGGTCGCCTCGCCATTGGTGTAGGTCACGGCGTAGGTCACTTCCTGCTCACCGTCGACCCCCTCCGTGGCCGTCTTGCGGGTGCCGACGGTGAGCTCGCCATCCTTGCGCTCCACGGTGTCGTGGGCGATGGTCTCGGTCCGGGTCTCGTTCTCGATCCGGATCCGGGTCACCGTGACGGTCATGGCCTCGGTCACCACGGTGTGAGCCGCCGGGGCCAGGGTGTCAGTATCCGACAGCTCGATGCTCTCGGCGGCAAGCAGATCCTGGATGCTCTTGGCCGTGGTGGTCACCGATCGGGACCGCCCACCGTCATCCAGAGTGATGGACTTCGGGGTGATGATCTCCACCGAAGCCCCATTTCGGGGCAGGGGCTGGGACAACGGCGAGGAGAGCGCGGCGTTCGCAACCGGGGCGTCGATGGCGACCAGGGCATCACCCAGGGTGAGTTCGGTGGTGGTGTGGTCGTTCTCGACCCCGTCGATGGTCACGGTGAGAGGCCGGGCATAGCGAACCACAACCGCCGTGCCTTCGACCAGTTCGGCTTCGAGCGATGGCTCGACCAGATCGTCCTTGGTGACCTCGATGGCCTGATCGGCCAGAAGCTCGGCCACGGAGTCGGCCCGAGTCTCCACCGGTTCGGACCGCCCGTCGATCGACAACCCGACCTCGATCGAGCTGGTGAGGTAGTACACCACCAGCGCGGCCATGGCCAGCATCACCACGCCCATGGCGAGCATGTAGGGGAGGCGGTTGCCGTCTCCGGGACCGGACCTGATGACGATGGGCTCAGCGGCCGTCACATTGCCGTCCTCCGGTCCCAGTTGGAAGCTCGGAGACGATTGGGTGCGGCGGGGCGTCGTACTGGTCATGATTCTCCCTATCCGGGCCCGTCCTCCGGGACAGCGACCCAACGGTTCGCAGCACGTTGACTCCCAAACCGTAACAGTCCGGCAACACAATGCGGTGTATCACGGGTCACAGCTCACGGGCCTGGGCCGATCAGCCCCAGTGGCCGAACGTCCCATTGTCGTTGACGGCTGTGAACGGGTTGTGGGCGATCTCCCACTGCTCGCCGTCGGGACCGCACACATAGGCCGAATACCCACCCCAGAACACGGATTCCGGTGCCTTGAGCCCAACAGCCCCTCGAGCGGTCACCGCGGCGTACACCCGGTCGACTTCGGCGGACGAGTTGACGTTGTAGGCCAGGGTGAAACCGGCCGGAGCACCGACCGGGCCGTCGTGTTCGTCGGCCATGGCCGACCGGGGGTAGAGGGCGAACATGATGCCGGGCAGCTGGAAGAACGCGATCTTTTCGCTCGACCCCTCGGTCTCCCGCCAGCCGAACACATCGCCATAGAACCGTCGGGACCGATCAAGATCGGCCACTGCCAGGGTGATGATCGACAGGCGTTGTTCCACTACTCGGCCGCGACCGAATGGAGCCGTGACAGGTCGCGGACCGCGCCCCTGTCGGCCGAGGTGGCCATGGCGGCGTAGACCTGGAGTGCGGCGCTGACCTCACGCTGCCGATCGGCCGGGGTATAGGTGTCGGCGCCGCGTGCCTGCTGGCGTTGGCGGCGGGCCGCCAGCTCGGCCTCGTCGACGGCCAGATGGATGGAGCGGCTGACGATGTCGATCTCGATGGTGTCGCCGTCCTCGACCAGGGCAAGCAGGCCACCGGCCGCCGCCTCGGGGGAGACGTGGCCGATGGACAGCCCGGAGGTACCACCCGAGAACCGGCCGTCGGTCAGCAGGGCACATTCCTTGCCCAGGCCACGACTCTTGATGTAGGTGGTGGGGTAGAGCATCTCCTGCATACCGGGCCCACCCCGGGGACCCTCGTAGCGAACCACCACGACGTCGCCGGCGTTCACCTGGTTCTCATCGAGCACACCGGCCATGGCGTCCTCCTGGGATTCGAACACCCGGGCCGTGCCGGAGAAGCGGAAGATGGACTCGTCGACCCCGGCCGTCTTGACGATGCAGCCGTCGGTGGCGATGTTGCCGTAGAGCACCGCCAGGCCGCCCTCCTTGGTGTAGGCGTGGTCAACCGAGCGAATGCAGCCTCCTTCCCGGTCGGTATCGAGCGACGGCCAGCGGGTGGCCTGGCTGAATGCCTCCTGGGTGGGGATGCCGGCCGGTCCGGCGGTGTAGAGCCGCTTGGCCTCGGCCGTGCAGGTGTCACGCACGATGTCCCACTGATCGAGGGCCTCGCCCAGGGTGGGGGAATGCACGGTGGGCAACGACGTGTCGAGCAGGCCGGCCCGATCCAACTCACCGAGGATGCCCATGATCCCGCCGGCTCGGTGGACATCCTCCATGTGGTACTTGTCGGTCGACGGGGCGACCTTGCAGATGTTGGGGACCTGGCGGGAGACACGATCGATGTCGGCCATGGTGAAATCGTGATCGGCCTCCTGGGCCGCGGCCAGGATGTGAAGCACCGTGTTGGTCGAGCCGCCCATGGCGATGTCGAGGGCCATGGCGTTGTTGAAGGCGGCGACCGAGCCGATGTTGCGGGGCACTACCGATTCGTCGTCCTTCTCGTAGTGGCGGCGGGCAAGGTCGACGATCCGGCGCCCGGCCTCCAGGAAAAGTTCCCGGCGATCGGCGTGGGTCGCCAGGATTGAGCCGTTGCCGGGCAGCGACAGGCCCAGGGCCTCGGTCAGGCAGTTCATCGAGTTGGCGGTGAACATCCCCGAACACGAGCCACAGGTGGGGCAGGCCGAACGCTCAATTGCAGCCACGTCCTCATCGGCCACGTTGGCGTCGCCCGCACTCATCATGGCCGAGATCAAGTCGACCTTGACCTCCTCGCCGGCCAGCTTGGTCTTGCCCGCCTCCATCGGCCCGCCCGACACGAACACCGTCGGGATGTTGAGCCGCATGGTGGCGTTCAGCATGCCGGGCGTGATCTTGTCGCAGTTGGAGATGCAGACCAGGGCGTCGGCGCAGTGGGCGTTGACCATGTACTCCACCGAATCGGCGATCAGGTCCCTGCTGGGCAGGCTGTACAGCATGCCACCATGGCCCATGGCGATGCCGTCGTCGACGGCGATGGTGTTGAACTCCTTGGCCACTCCCCCGGCGGCCTCGATCTCGCGAGCCACCAGTTGGCCCAGATCCTTGAGGTGCACGTGGCCCGGTACGAACTGGGTGAACGAGTTGGCGATGGCGATGATCGGCTTGCCGAAGTCGTCGTCGGTCATGCCGGTGGCCCGCCAAAGGGCCCTGGCCCCCGCCATGTTCCGGCCGTGTGTCGTGGTGCGAGAACGGTACGTAGGCATGGTTCAAGACTACGGGGCGAGCATGTGAAATCGGCCACGGTCAGCCGGGTTCACCCGGTATGGTCGCCCGATGTCCGACTCCACCCCGTCCGCCGTGGCCGCCACCATCGAAGCCCTCGAGCGGCGGGTCTGGCATGCTCTGGTCGCCGGCAACGCCGACACCGACCGAGCCCTGCTGGCACCCGACTTCGTGGGTCTCTACCCGACCGGCTTCGCCGATCGCGACGACCATGTCGACTCGCTGGCCGCCGGGCCGACGGTGGCCTCCTACGAGCTGAGCGAGACCCGGCTGCTGACCGTGTCCGACGACGCCGTGCTGTTGTGCTATCGCAGCGACTTCCGGCGGGCGACGCCGACCGGTCCGGGGCCGGTCGAAGGGATGTACGTGAGTTCGTTGTGGTGTCGACGGGATGGCCGCTGGCTCAATGTCTTCAGCCAGGACACTCCTCCCGGCCAGGCACTGGTGTAGCTGCGGGCCGGGGTCAGTCCAGGCCGAACTCGGCCAGCACCGTCCGATCGGCCTCGCTGAGCCCGCCTCGATCTTCAATCAGATCGGGACGCACATCAAGGGTCCTGCGCAAAGACTGGGCCAGCCGCCACCGAGCAACCCTGCCGTGGTCACCGGAGCGAAGCACCTCGGGAACGGCCCAGCCCCGATACGCGGCCGGGCGGGTGTAGTGCGGGTACTCCAAAAGCCCGTTGGAGAACGACTCATCACCAACCGAGTCCCGATTGCCCAGCACGCCGGGCACAAGCCGGCCGACGGCCTCGATGACCACTGCGGCCGCCACCTCGCCACCGGCCAGTACATAGTCTCCGATCGAGATCTCGTCGTCGATCAGATGTTCCCTGATGCGCTCGTCGATACCCTCGAATCGTCCACACAGCAGGCTGAAGCCGCCCAGTTCGGCCAACTCGTTGGCCACGGCCTGGGTCAGCGGACGACCGGACGGTCCGAGGTAGATGAGCGGCCTTCCCAACGACCGCTGCTCGACCAGATCGAAGATGGGCTCGGGCTTGAGCACCATGCCGGCCCCTCCCCCGAAAGGACTGTCATCCACCGTGCGATGCACATCGGAGGTCATCTCCCGGGGATCGTGGGTCGTGATATCGAGCACGCCGGACTCCTGGGCCTTGCCGATCAGACTGATCGAGGCGAAGGCCTCGATCGCATCGGGGAAGATGGAAATGACGTCGATTCTCACGTCACATCCCCAACCACAACCGCTGAATCAACCGGTGGTATCGGGCGCCCGCTCGACGACGACCGATGACCCGTATGCCCTGTCATCGAGGGCACTGTCATCGAAGGCACTGTCATCGAAGGCACTGTCATCGAAGGCACTGTCATCGAAGGCACTGTCATCGAAGGCACTGTCATCGAGCAGCCCGATCGGCACGTCGACCGACACCGTCGCTTCGTCGCGGGCCACGTAGAAGGCCAGCGGTACCAGCCTGCCGTCGTCCAGCTCCATCAGGTCGGACGCCGGATTGTCGATGACCGATGCGATCGGGCCGTGATCGGTGCCGTGCTGATCGATCAACCGCTTGCCCACCAGCTCGTGGACGAACACTTCGGACTCGGTCTCCAGCGGTTCGGCCTCCAGGATCACGCCCCGCAGCGTGTCGGCGGCCGTGCGATCGGCCACCCCGTCGAAGCTGACCAGCCACTTGTTCCGGTGGGGCCGCGCCGCGACCACGGTCAACCACTGCCGGCCCGACCATAGCTTCGTACCCGGAGCTGTTCGCTCCGAGATCATGTTGGTGACGAACGAGACCACCACTTCGCCCCGCAGGCCATGGGATTTGTCGACACGGCCTACTTCGAGGAGTTCGGGTTGGCTAGGGGGCGCCGAACCGGTCACTCGACAAACTCGACCTCGGTGGTCACACCATCCTTGGCCGCGGCGGCACCGACAACGGTGCGAATGGCGGACGCCACGCGACCCCGGCGGCCGATAACGCGACCCATGTCGTCCTGGTTGACGGTGACATCGAGGCGAACCCGCTTGCCGTCGGCCGTGGTCTCGATCGACACCTCGTCGGGCGACGACACCACGGATCGGCACAGGTGCAGCAGGACGGCCTCTGCGGTGGGGGCTGGTGAATCACTCATCACAGCTCGTTCCTTTCCCATACGACCCGGTCCAGTGAGGGACGTTCCGCCTCCGGGCGGAACTCGAAGCCACCCTTCGGGCGGCCGACGACGGCCTCCGGACGTCGGGCGCTCACGCTTGGGCTCCTGCGGTGGCGGCATCGGTTACGGCCGAGGCGGCTGCGACCTCGGCCTCGGCGGCCTTGGCCTGCTGGGCCTCCAGCTCTTCCACACTGGTTCCGGACTCGAAGGCCTCCCAGGCACCCGAGACCTTCAACAGCTTGACCA
Organism: Acidimicrobiales bacterium; assembly: GCA_024638815.1. Classification (GTDB taxonomy): domain Bacteria; phylum Actinomycetota; class Acidimicrobiia; order Acidimicrobiales; family SZUA-35; genus JAHELU01. Next base: position 8,140 of record JAHEJM010000129.1, read on the forward strand.
CCCGGTCCGACGGCTGAGCACCGTTCCGGAGCCAGCGAACGGCCTTGGCATTGTCGATCGTGATCTCGGAGGGTTCGGTCCGGGGGTTGTAGGTTCCGACAATTTCGATGAACCGACCGTCGCGCGGGGAGCGGGCGTCGGCGGCCACCACTCGGTAAGTCGGTTGCTTCTTCTTGCCCATCCGCATCAGGCGCAGTCGAACGGCCACGTACACATCTCTTCTCTGGTCTCGGGGATGATCCTGCTTGATTGCTGGTCGAGGTCGGTGCCAAGCGGGCCAGGGGCAATCCCAGGGCGCGGCATGGAGATCAAGCAACTTCTGAGGGTATCCGGGCCGGTCATCGCCTCCACGCTCCCCCACCGCCAAATTGGGTCCGTCACCGCCGCCGGCGTGCCGTCGACCGCAGGTCGAAGCGGTCATCATGCTCGCCATACTGGGCCGATGGCCGAAGAATCGAAGCTGCTCAAGACCACGACCGTCTATCACATCGACGGGAAACGATTCATGGGCCGGACCCCGGACGGTCACCGGATCATGATCGACGGCGAACCCTACGCCAAGACCGGCATGAATCCCATGGACGTGTTGTTGAACGCCCTCGGCGCCTGCGCCGCCTTCGACGTGGTGGAAATGGTGCGCAAGCGGCGACTCGACCTGGAACGGTATCGGGTGGAACTGGAGGGTCACCGCCATGACGGCACACCCTCGTACTTCACAACCATTCACGCCACCCACTACATCTGCGCTCCCGGTTTGAAGCAGACCATGGCCGAACGTTTCGTCGACCTGGCCATGAACAAGTACTGTTCGGTGGCCTCAAGCCTCAACGCCGAGATCGACTTCACCGTGGTACTGGAGCACCCCGTGGACGAGGACTGACGTAGGACAACCGACCACGACCGATCGTCGCCGAACCCCTCCCTGTATTCCGCACCGACCCGAGCGTATTCCGCACCGGCCCGATAGTGACCTTGGGCCCTGTCTCCGTTTCGGTCGCAGTCCGATGATGGTCACAGGACCATCGGGCAGGGAGGAACACAATGGGCCATTTGGAACTGGTCGAGATCGAACCTCAGCCGGCGGCGGCGATGCGAGGGGACGTGGCGCAGGCCGACATGCCAGAGTTCTTCGGTCGTGCCTACCACGCCGTCATGAAGGCGGTGACGGCAGCCGGTGTCTCCGTTGTCGGCCCGCCGTTCGGGTTCTACCCGTCGATGCCGACCGAAACGGTGGCCATCGAGGCCGGGTTCCCAATCTCTTCGGCGATCGACGAAACCGACGACGTGCACAACCTCGAACTCCCGGGCGGTACCGCCATCGTCACCATCCACGTGGGGCCGTTCGAGACCCTGGAGGGGACCTACAACCGGCTGATGGAGTGGGCAGAGGCTCGAGGACATCGGCTGGCCGAGGCCATGTGGGAGCAGTACTTGACCGATCCCACAGTTGAGCCCGACGCCTCGAAGTGGCAGACCAAGATCGTCTGGCCCGTGGTCGCCGATCGCTGACCCACATCCTCCTTGAACCTTGTGCCGCCCAAGACCCATTTTGGTGTGGTCCTGGTCACCAGACCCCTCAACAGGTGAACCTGCAACCTCAAACCCCGGACAGCAACGACTAGGTGCTTGGGGTAACCGTATCGACAATTTGTTGGCTATGCGGCGGCGGGTGTGTCGATGGCGAGATCGGTGAAGAGTTTCTGCATGGTGATGCGGAGCTGTTCGTAGTGGGGGTCGACGGGTGTCCAGGCGGCTGGTTTGCGTCCGAGGCGGGGGCTTCGGATGCCGGCAAGGATGGGGGCTATGACGTGGCCCCGGAGGGTGAGAATGCCGGCGATCGTGCGGGCGGCGTGGTCAGGGACGTGGTAGCGGCGGGACCGGCCGGGTTTGTCGATGAGTCCTTTGGCTCGGAGCTTACGGAGATCGTAGGCCCCGTGGCGGACGGTGTAGTCGTGATCGCCCTGACCGGTGATCGACCGGACCTTGTCGGTGAACTCGCCGACGCTGAACCCGGCGGGTGACACGGCCAGTGCGAGCACGGCGGCGAGGGCGTGCCGTATGCGGGGCTGGTTGAGGTCGATACCGCCGACCCGGCTGGCGCCGAGTTGGGAGCCGGTGGGGAGCTGGTCGAGTAGCCCGTCGGGGATAAACGCCACGTCGACACAGTCCAGGCCGGTGCAGAACCGGTCGACCATGGCGACAAGGCGGGCACAGATGTCACCCCAGCGGTCCAGAACGCGACCGCATTTGAGGTCGCGGGTGTTATGGGTGATGGCTTCGACTCGGAGCACGTGTTCGCCTTTGGTATATGCCTTCAACGTCAGGCGCCCGAAGTGGACCTTGAAGTTGGTGAGGTCATAGGTAGGTGTCCCGATCACGGCTTCAACTCGGGGTGGCCCGCCGGCTCGGTTTCGCTGCGGCCGGCGGTAAGCGCCGAACATGGTCCGGACTTTCGTGACGTCGAGGCGGGACCGTGTGCGGTCCACGATCGCATCGAACGCTCGTTGCATCACCACACCGCTGGCGAACAGCAGGTTGCGGGAGTACTCGACCTGGTAGATCGAGTAGTCGTAGACAAACACGGAGGCTTCTTGGTGATCACCGCGTCGGTGGCGATGTCGAGCGCAGCGAACAAATCGAGGGGGTCATCGCTGATCGTGCGCTGGGCGCCCGGCCGGGGCGCGTCTATCAACCCGTCAAGACGATCGGTGACGAAACGCTGCCGCCGCTTGGTCACCGTGGCCGGGTCACAACCCACTTCGGCTGCGATCTCGGACCGGGTCCGCTCCGGGTCGGCGCACCCCAGAATGATCTTGCAGCGCATCGCCAGCGCTTGTGACGACGAGTGCCGCCTCGCCCAACGCTGCAACGTTTCACGTTCATCAGCCGACAGATTGATCTCGACAGTGGGTCGTCCCGCTCGTGCCATAGTGTTCCTCCGATGTTGGCCTACAACACCGGACAACACGACCTGTACAACCCAAAATTCCCGAACTCAACAATTTCTCAGCGGAACAACCTGACAGGACACTAATGGGAGGCGTTGCCTCCCCGCCTCCTGACGCGACTGGCGTGGCTGTTGGGGTGGCCGGGACGGCCCTGGTGCGTCGGGCCGGCGTGGCGCGCCAGCATGGTCGCCGTGCAACCAAGGGTCGCGGCGACCCATAGTCGACTCGTTGATGAGGTTGTGCAGCCCGTCCCCACAGAGCTGACACCGGGCGACGTTTGGTCGAAAACCCCGGTCGTTGCAGGTCACGGCCCGATTCCAGTCTTGTCGAAAGCTGTAACAACTGCCAGAAAACTCGTCACAAAATTCGGGGGCTCCGCCCCCGAGAGATCTGATGTGGAACGGTTTGTCAAGTGGGTAGTTGTCGTTGGTTTCGGGGACTTCGCAGGCGCGCCGAACCGGAGGTTCGGGGTGTGAGAGCATCCTGAGCAGGCGTCGGGGCCCTGGGGTCAAGTCGCAGCGCCCGCAGCGAAGCTGTGGACGAA
>JAHEJM010000031.1 GCA_024638815.1 Acidimicrobiales bacterium
ACCCCCTTGAGGTAGCGGGACAGCACGCCTTCCACGATGGCGGCCAGCCGCCAATGCTGGAAGGCCTGGTAGTACTGCTGATAGTGGGTCACATGCTCCCGATCGAAGCCGGTGCGGTCGCAGTAGGCGTCGAGCAGCCGGGATCGGGTCCAGAACCCACCGGCCTGGGTCGGGAAGGCGGTGGCACCCCGGTAGTTGTCCTCACCCGGCTCCAGCCAGTTGTTGAGCAGGTAGCCGAGATCGGCCAACACGTCGCCCAGGGTGCACAGTTCCCAGTCCAGGACGGCGACCACTCGGCTCGAGCCGGGGTCGATCAGCATGTTGCCCAGTCGGTAGTCGCCGTGCACGATGCCGGTGTAGCGCTGCTCCGGCTTGGTGTCGACCAGGCGCTCGAACGCCTGGTCCATTGCCGGCAGCTCCCGGGTCTTGGTCTTCTCCCACTGGGTCCGCCACCGCTTGAGCTGGCGATCGACGTAGCCCTCGGTTCGTCCCAGATCGCCCAGGCCGATGACGCCGGGGACGGCGGTGTGGAGCGCGGCCAGGACCTCGACCACCGATTCGCTGACCCGCTGTCGCTGCTCCCGGTCGGGGAGCGATGACTCCACCGTTTCCTCGTCGTGGAGAACGACACCCGGTACGTAGTCCATCACATAGAATGGTGCTCCGTTCACCGACTCATCGCGGCACAGACCACAGGCCGTCGGCACCGGGACCGGGGTCCGGCCGACGGCGGAGATGACCCGATGTTCCCGCTCCATGTCGTGGGCCGTGGCCAGCACAGCCCCCAACGGGGGCCGGCGCAGGACCAGCCGCCGTCCCGCATCGTCGGTGACATCGAAGGTCAGATTGGAATGACCCCCTTCGATGACGGCGAATCGGAACGGCGGCCGCACATCGTCGATCGTGGTGGTCAACCATGCGGTGACCGACTCGACGTCGATGCCGGCCGGAGCCGACCCGGAGGAGGGAGCGCTATCGGAGGCAGGGGTTGACATGACCCACTGTGATAGCCGATGCCGGCTTGGACCGTCGAGATGGCCGAACGGTGGGTTTGGCGCGGAGACCCGTGGGGCGGTGGTTCGGCTACCCGGGTGGTCGGGGACTGGGCCATGTCGGCCGGCGCCACTACGCTGAGATCATCGCTGCTGAGGATCCGACGTGCGCCGACCCCGGCGATCTCTTGATCCGGACCGATGAGGTTCGGATCCGGCGCCGATGCTCCGCCCCGGGTGCCACCATCACGAAGCTCCACCGTTCCGCGGCAATGGTCGCTCTTGCCACCGCCTTCACCGTCGCCGTGCTCGCCGGCTGCGGGAGCTTTCTCGGACAGAACGAGGAGAACGGCGCTTCGGAGGGAGCCGAGTCGCCGGTCACCCAGTCCGATGACGCTCCCGGCCCTGACGCCGAGGACGGTACCTCGACCGATGACGAGTCGTCCGATGCCGAGCCGGACGCTGAGGACGATGTCGATGCCGGTGGTGGGAACGGGAATGGTGGTGGGCCCGACAACAACGACCGGGGGCAGGTCGAGGACGTTCCCGGACTGCTGGATGACGAGGAGGTGGCTCGAATCATCGGTGCGCTGGAGGGTCAGTTGGCCATCGGTGACGGCAATGTGGTTGCCGTGGCCCGCCCCGATGGGAACTCCTACCAGGCTCTCGATGGTGATTCCCAGCTCATCGCCGCCCAGCCCACCTGGTCCCGAGCCGGGGACAAGTTGGTGTGGAGTTCGGTCTCCGCCCTCCGGCAACTCGCCCGGGTCCAGTCGTTCGACGAAGAAGGCGCCGCCGACGGCGCCCCCCTCGACAGCGAGGCCCAGGGTCCGCCGGTGTTCTACTACCAGTGGACCGATAACGGCGAGACCGTCATGTATCTCCGGAACTCACCCACCGGGACCAACATCGAAGCCGGTGCTCTCGTCCCCGGTCAACAGATCGAGCCGGTGGACGCCGGTGCCCCGTTTTTCGTGAGCTGGTCGCCGACCGGCGATCGAGTGGCGGCCAACGTCGACAACCGGTCGGTGCGAATCTACGACCAGTTCGCCTCGGTGGCGCAGAACGGTGCTTCTCCCGGCGACGACACGCCCGTGTTCCAGTTGCTGATCGACGGGACCGGCTTCTCCGCCCCGGCCTGGATCGACGAGACCACGGTACTGATCGTGCTCGACGGCTGGCTCACCGCGCTGGTACTGGACGAAGACGGTCGGGAGAAGGAGCGAGTTCGTGTGACCCAGGCGGCCACGCCGGTTCGTTTTGTGGTCAGCCCCGATCGTCGCCGGGTGGCCTATCAGGCCGTCGACCGGTCCGGACCGGAGATTGATCAGGCCGGATTGCCGACTGTCGACGACCGGGACGAACGGTTTGGGTCCGGGCCGATCGGACCGGACGCAAGACACGATACCGGAGTGGGCGTGGATCCGGTTCAGGTTCCCGCGCCGCGGGCCCTGGTGGTCTACGACCTGGAGACCGGCAGCAGGGAGACGGTGACCGATGATGCGGCCCTGGCCTGGGAGTGGAGCCCCGACGGCACGAAGCTGGCTTGGCTTCGCCCGGAGTCGGCCGGTGGCCGGAGCGCCCGTTGGCGGTTCTGGTCGGTGGACGGAGAGCAGCCGGCCGGCGATCGGACCACGCCGGTGGTGGCGATCTCGGCCAAGGAGGCATTGAACTACCTCCCGTTTTTCGCCCAGTACACCCAGAGTGTGAATCGTTGGAGTCCCGACTCGACGGCTTTCGCCATTGCCGGGAGGATCGCGCCGATATCGGGCCCGCCCCGACAGGGGATATGGGTTCACCTGGTGGACCAGCCGGCCCGGCCGGTGCTGGTGGCCCAGGGTGATTTTGTGACCTGGGGCTCGGGGCCGACACCGCCGGCGATCGGCCCCTCGCCGGCCTGATCGACCGGCACCACATCGGCCCGGCCGACGGGTCACGGAGCGGGCTATCTGGGTAACCATGTTGATTCATGCGACAGAGGCGGCATCGTCCGCTAGTCTTGTAGCCGGTATCGAGCTGCTTCGGCAGTTCAGCCGCCGCACCACCAAGCATGTGACGTTACCGAACCCATTGCCGGCCCTCGGGGTACGGAACGGGTCGGCGTTGTTGCTTGATTGCGATCGATCGACGAGGACTCGTCGATCGGCACGCATCCGCGGGCCTACGAGCCCTATCCGCCGCAGTAGAAAGACAACTGTCAGATGGAAGACCCGAAGTCGTCCGTGTCCGACCTGACCCCCTGGTTCGACCAGGCCGGGACCCCGACCGACCCGGTGGACCCGGTGACGTCGTCCGATCGATCGGACGGACAACGTCATCGTCCGGACGCGGCCGACAGGACCGTGGCGCCGTCGGGTCCCGGGTTCCTCACCGACACCGAGGCATTCGAGTTGTTGGCCGTTGGCATGACCGATTCCTCCGACGCCGTGGTCCCTCCCATCTCGAAGGACGAGCCGGTCGAAACCGAACTGGACGGCGACGAGCCCCTGATCGTCCGTAACCCCGGTGACGGTACGGTGGGCGACGAGTTCCCGACCAGCCGAATCGACCGTGCCCGAATCGCTGAGTCCATTGCCGGCACCGATGCCGACACCGATGGTGGCCGAGCCGACATCGACGTCTCCGGGACCGGATCCTCGGCCGACGGTCTCTGGGCCGACTGTGACGATCTGCCTCCCTTGGTCGTCATCCCCGATGAGCAGCGGAATCACCGTCGCAACCAGATAGTCCATCCGGGCCGGGCCGAGCCGAGCGGCGCCGGATCTGAGCCCGGCGGCGGACCGGCGGTGGGCGTCGACGACGAGATGGTCACGCTGGGCCGGCTACCCGAGCCGGATGAGGTGGTCTCCACCGAGCCGGTCGTGACCGACCGGGCGGCTTTGGCCCGGGGCACCCGTGATGTGGACGAGATCGAACGTATCTACGAGCACTACGCCGGCCCCGTGGTGGCGGTGGCCGCCACGCTGCTGTCGGAGCAGACCGCCATCAATGAAACCCTGTACGAGACCTTCGCCACCGCCTGGCGAGCCGCCTCGTCGTTCGAGTCGGTGGGGCCGAAGGGGCCGTGGCTGTTCACGCTGGCCCGACGCTGTGGTCAGGACTGGGCTTCGTCGCCCGAGGTTCGAGGTGAGGAGCGGGCGTCTGGCATCTATCCTGCGCCCAGTCACCGAGGCGAATCGGTGGCCGGGATGGACGACGTGTGGGAGGCGTGGGAGGTCCGCCTCGCCCTGGAACAGCTACCCCTGTCGGACCGCAACGTTCTGCGACTCATTCACTATCAGGGCCTGATCCATTCCGAGATCGCGTCGGAACTGGCCATGCCGGTGGGCACGGTGAGGTCGAGGGCCTACGCCGCATCCCGGCGCTTGGTGGAGTTGCTGGACCATGTGATCCGTCCCCAGGCCCAGCACCCGATCGACGACGATCTGGCCTCGGCCCTGACCTGGTATCTGTCGGGTCTGGCCGACGGGTCCGAGCTGGACGAACGCCAACGCCGCGCCGTCAAGCGAATCCAGTATCAACTGGCCTCGGCGCCCGCCTGGATACAGCCGGCGCCCGCGGTTCGAAGTCGTGTCTCCCAACTGGCCGCGGTCGAGGAGCTGCCGTCTTCGGGTCGTGGACCGCGGCCGGTGGGTCGGGACGAGGCCGGCCGGCCCGGGAACGGCTCCATGGGCCGTACCACGGTGCAATACGACCTGGCCGAAGCCGAGGCGCTGTTCTACACCCGGCGCCGCCATGAACTGCCGATCGACGATGAAGCGGGAACCGATGTCGCCGAGGGCCCAAGGGTGCCCGTTGTCGTCCTGATACTGGTGGCGGTCGGGCTCTTCGCCTTGATCTGGGCCGGATGGCGGTCGACGACGGGAACCGGTGACGAGACCGCCACCGGCACCGGAGGGGCGCAGACCGACGCCCAGTCCGAACCGCTCGAGGGCGACGACTCGACCGTCACCGATCAACCCACGGCAGGAATCGAGACTGCCGTCGAGCAGGACACGGCGGGGTCGTCGGCATCGGACACGACGCTGGTCTACGAGCTCATGGCCACCGACGTCGATCCCGAGGCCAAGGCACTGGTCCTGGTGACTCCGACTGCAGGGGGTGCCGAATTCGAACTGCAGATCCAAGCCTTGGAACCAACCATGGGGGATCAGTACCTGGCGGCGTGGCTCGTCAACGGTGATCAATGGGGCCGAAGCGGCGGGCAGGCCACCGGCGCCGATCCTACGGTTCAGTTGGTCGACCCCGAGGTTGAGGGGGAGTCGACGGACGGCAACGATATGCCGCTGGCCATACCCCTCGGCTCATTTCAGTGGGCACGGCCAAGCGGTGGATTCCGGTTCACCAGTGCCACGGTCGACGACCGGTTCGACACCATCGTGGTCACCCGACAACGCCCCGCCGATCCCATCGGTCCCAGTGGTCCGGTGGTGTTCTTCGGATCGCTTGGTTCGTGACCGTCGAGGCTGGGGCTCAACCGACGAGGCGCCATCCCAGGCGATCCCGCCCGATGCTGCGGGGATAGAAGACCACGATCCATGACGTGTTGGGCCCGACGTTCATACTGATGTCGGTTCCATAGAATCCGTCACCGGCGAATGCGCCGTCCCAGCGGTAGTCGGTGGCGCCGGGGGCGATTGTTCCCTCGGCCATGGTCACGTTCCGCACTCCGTTCTCCACCGTGTACAAACCGAACGCCTCGGCTCGGGCCCCGGCCGCCTGATTGTTGTTGCGGACCAAATAGTCGGCGAGAAGCGGCTCTCCGGCCAGGGGGATCACACTGAGCAGTTGGATAGGTCCGGTGCCGCAATACCAATGGGTCCCCTCGGGGTACCAACGCAGGTAGCCGGCCATCGGTATCCGGGTATTCGTGCGGCGCACGAACTCCTCCGATTCGCTGAACGCCAGCATCAACGACCCCCGGGAGTATCCCCGTTCCAACGACTGGATCCAGTGGCGACGTCCGGTGGGGTCGGGGGCCCGACGCAGGACGTTGCGGTAGACGAGTTCGACGAAATCGTCGTTGCTGGTCTGGCCGTACCGGGATTGAAACTCCGATGAGCGAAAGAAGTAGTCCGAGATCTGCTCCAGGCTGGCTTCGCCGTTCTTGTAGGCATTTGTCCAGTAGTGAAAGCCGATCGGATCGGGTTGACGCAGGAAATACGCCTGGTACAGCCGGGTGATCGAGTCGGTCATCTCCGGGCAGTCGCTGGGATAGCTCTGGGCGGTGGCCGGTGATGTCGGCGCCACCGCGGCCAACCCGCCGGCTGTGAAGACCAGCATCACCGAGACGACTCGACGCATCGCCCGTGAGAAGCGGTGGCCGTTGGCCCTGCCGCCGACGCCATGGCCTGCTTCGGGGCCGGATCGGGCGTGGCAGATGGTGTTTTGGCGGTTGAAGGTGGGTTCGGGGAGCATGGCTCGGCTGCGCCGGTGGTTGCACGTCACGGTCGTGCTTGTAGGCCGCGACGAGTGTAGCAGGCATGATGCCGGTGATTCGAGGCGATGTGGCACCCATGGTGCCAATTGCTCAGTCATCGACCTGGGTGTGACGCCCGAAGGTTCACCAACAACGCGATCTATCGACACGCAACAAGAAGTATCGACGTATATACATATGCTACCTGCTCCGGTATTAAGGCATATGCAAGGACATTCTTGTCGCATCTATGGTGGAAAAAAGCCTGGCGCATGTTTGCTAATTGACGCGCTATCTTTTCGTTAGTGAGTCCGCAATCAGGTGTTCCCTACGAGAAGCGCCAGCCATCACCGGAGCTGCGCTCGTTCTTGGACCCTCTGAAGCCGGGCGCGTACTTCGACTGTGGTCGGGCCCGGCTCTACGGTATCGACGAGGTTCTGGAGCAGGAGGCGGAGCGTCGAGGTCGGCCTGTAGGCGCTGATCACTTCCAGCTCGTGGCCACCGACGGTGGGCTGATCTTCTGTCGGGCCTCGATCACGTTCGCCATCGCCGCCCGGTGGAAGGACATCACCATGTCCCGCCCTGTCGTCCATTCCGGCGACGGGCGGGTTGATCTGGCCGTGGTGTGGCCCAACCACGGTGAGCTCACCTTCACCGTGAGTCGCCGTCTGGCCAGCAATGTCTTCCGCCGCTGGCTGCAATTCCAGGCCCAGAGCACTCGTCGCCATCAAGTCGAACAGGCGGCCCGCTACGAGCGCAGCCAGCGGACCCGGCCCGAGCCCGAGTCGGCGAGCGGCGGCACGGACCGGACCCTGGCGGCGTCGGCGATGCCGGCGCCGGAGACTCTGCAGCTGGACGACGCCGAACGCGAGGTGCTGCGAATGGCGGTTCAGTCCGGGGAAGTGGGGTTGACGCCCACGCCGGAGGACCATGGCACGGGTCCGCGAGCCGAGCAGCCTCGGACCGACATGGATATCACCCGGGTTGTGCCGGCCGGGGACATGGCGGCCACCACCCATTTCGACGATCAAGCCACCCAGGCGTACCCGGTGGAGCAGGGACCGGCCGTCTCGGGGGAGATCGAACCCGAGCAGGTCGATCTGGCCGACGACGCAGGCGCTACCGCCGCCGACCCGCCGGGCGATGATTGGCGCAACGGTTGGACCTATAGCGACGACCATGAGCGCGCCAACGGTCACGACCGTCGCCGCAATCCCCACCGCGCCGATCATGCAGCCACTCCCACACTGGTGCGGCGGCCGGTTGACGACGTCGACCGTATGCGGCGGGCCGCGGCCGACACCCAGATCTTCCCCGACACCATGGAATCCGACTCCGGGTCCGGCAAGGCCGGAGCCGGGATCCGGGGGCGGAGTCGACCCGACCCCGGTAGCGGTTCCCGCCGTTCCGCCGACGCATCGGGCCGGGTCCGGCTCGGCGACCTGGCCATAACCTACGACGCCGATCCCGATCCCGACCGCCATCGAGCCGGCGACCGGGACGGCGCCAACCGTTCTCGGGGCGGGTACCTCGACGGGCTCCCAGCAACCGCTGGTGATGCCGCACTGGCTTCTTCAGGAGCGCCCGATCGTCGTACCCGCCCCGAAACATCACTCGACCCTTCGGCCCGGTCGGTGGCGGCCCACCACAGTGATGATGAAGCCCGGCCGGTACCGGTTCCTCAGATCGCCGGAGCCCGGTTGCAGACCTCGGAGTCGTTGCGCCGTCGCCATGGCGACGGGCTGGACATTCGCTCGGTGGTACTGACCGATTCCGAGCCGTCGCTGTGGTCCGACATCTGGCATCGTCATCGCATCAGCATCATGGCCACCGTCAGCCTGGTCGCCCTTCTCATCATCGCCGTTTCCAGCCTTCTGGCCCGCGACGACGATGCCTCCGGCACCATGGTCGACGCCGACATCGCAATTCCCACCCGTCAGGACCTGGCCGAAGCCGATCCCCTCGCCGGTGGCGAGGCGACGGTGGCCTCGACGCCACCGGCCGGATCGAACGCCGACGGCTCCGACATCGAGCCCAACTCGCCCGTGATCGTCGACGCTGGCGACGATGGGGCGGAAACCGGCAGCGACGCCACCGACACGATGGGTCAACCCGGCGCGACCGGGACCGATGAGGCCACGGCGACGACCGCCGTGCGCATCTGCCACTCGAACTACGGGGGCTGTGTCCCGGTCGCTCCCGATGTCGACTGCGAAGGTGACGGTGACGGTCCCGCCTTCCTGTCCGAGCCGGTCGTGATCTTCGGCGAAGACGTGTACGAACTCGACACCGATGGTGATCGGGAGGCCTGTGAGCCCGATCAACCCCGGGCCGACCAGGCCGACACCTGACCCGAACACGGCCAACCCCGCTGCGGACCCTGTGCCGTCGACGACCCGTCTGTCGGTCGGCCGGAGCACAAGGTTCGGCTGTTGGGGTTCGGAGTTGCCCGCCCTAGTGCCGCACTAGCGACAACCGGTCAGGAGGTGTGCGATCCAGTCCTCACTGGTCAATGACCGCTCGGCGTCGAGACCGGGGTGGAGCCGCAGCAGGTGGTCGGCCTGGTCGATCAGACAGCCCGACAACACCAGGTGGGCGTCGGGGGCCAGGAGCCGACGCACGGTGTCGGCCACGGCGATCTGGTCAACCAGCAGCAGGTTGGCCACGACGATGTCAAACGGTTGATCGAGGGGTGTCTCGACCGGAGAGTCGATGGCTGCCTCGATGATGCCGGTCATCACCTCGACCTCCACTCCGTTGTTCCACGCATTGGTCGCCACAACCGACTCACAGGCGGCATCGACATCGACAGCGACGACGGAGCCGGCACCGGCCCTGGCCGCGGCCACCGCCAGCACACCCGATCCGGTCCCGACATCGAGGACTCGGAGATCGGAGAGAAGGCGGCCGTCGGATGCTCGATTCAGCGCCGAGCCCAAAAGGTCGAGCGCCAGCCGGGTGGTTGGATGGTGGCCGTGGCCGAATGTGGGTCCGGCCACCACCGAGATCGACCGCACGGTCTCACCCACTGCGAACCGCACGGTGGTGGGTGGGGATGGGGGAGTGGCCGGCGGTTCGGTGTCCGACCCGGTCACGGGACGGGCCGTGACATCAAGTACCGGTGAGCGGAGTTGCCCGACAGCGGTCTGGGCCTGACCACGGTCGGCAAAGCCTGCCACCAACCGGCCGTCGATCTCGGTCACTCCCGTCGTGCCCAGATCCCACAGGGTCGTCACGAGGATGACATCGGTGTCGAGTTCGAGTCGACTCGGGGCCTTGGCCCGCAACTCCACCAGCCACGGCTCGATCCCACCCTCGGGTCCGTTCACGATTGTGATCCTATCCTGCACCGTTTCGACCGTGGCCGGGGGTTGGTCCACCGGGTAGAAAGAAGGGGTGAGCTCCGTTATCGAGACCCAACCCGTCGTCCTGGCCGCCATCGACATGGGCACCAACTCGTTTCACCTGGTTGTGGCCCGCGGTGATGGTCAGGGCGGATTCGAGGTTCTGACCAGTGAGAAGGAGACGGTTCGACTGGGTCAGGGAAGTGGTGAGATGAAGTTGCTGGCCGATGACGCCATGGACCGGGGTGTCGATGCCCTGACCCGCATGATGGCCGTGGCCGCCAGCCATGACGCCGACGTGGTGGCGGTGGCCACCAGCGCAGTACGGGAGGCCACCAACCGGCAGGTGTTTCTTGATCGGGTCAAGGCCGAGACCGGGTTGACGGTGGAGATCATCAGCGGATTCGAGGAGGCCAGGCTGATCCATCTCGGCGTCCTGCAGGCTCTGCCCATCTACGATCGGCGGATCCTCCTGGCCGACATAGGCGGTGGTAGTACCGAGATCCTGGTGGGGGAGGGCGAATCCATCAAGGCGGCCCGAAGCATGAAGCTCGGGGCGATTCGTCTCACCGAGCGGTTCTTCCCCCCGAACATCATGGCCTCCCTCGAAGGTGAAGCGCTGATCAAGAAGCAGACCCGGGGGGCCAGGAAATGTCGCAAGTACGTTCGGTCCATGCTGGCGCCGGTGGCCCACGACTTGAAACCGCTGGGTCACGAGATGGCCATCGGCAGTTCGGGCACCATCACCGCCGTGGCCCGGATGGCCGCCGCCGCCCGGGGTGAGGAGCCCCGTCAGGACAACGGTTTGAACTTCAGCGCCGACGAGCTGGAGGTGTTGATCGAGAGGCTGGTGTCCGCCTCCCCAGACAAGCGACTGGCCATGGAGGGGCTCGACCCCAAGCGAGTCGACATCATCCTCGGAGGTGCCGTCCTGCTGGCCGGTATCGTCGAGGTCTTCGATGTCGCCTCGATCACCGTCTCCGGCTACGCCCTGCGGGAGGGGGTGTTGTTCGACCGGCTCACGGCCCGCATCGGCGGCGGCGGCCGTCTGGCCGACCTGCGACGGGCCAACGCCCTGCGACTGGCCCGCCAGCTCGATCCCGACGCCGACCACGCCGAGACCTGTGCCCGCCTGGCAGTGCGGTTGTTCGACGAGACCAGGGAGCTCCACGGACTGGGCAACGCCGAGCGGGAACTGCTGGAGATGGCGGCGCTGGTCCACAATGTCGGGCTTTTCATCTCCCATGCCGCCCATCACAAGCACACCTACTATGTGGTCCGGAATGCGGAACAGATGACGGGATTCACCGAACACGAACTCGAGCTGCTGGCTCTTGTGGCTCGCTATCACCGCAAGTCCCACCCGTCGGACAAGCATCCGGAGTTCGCCCAGCTGTCCGATGAGGACAAGCGAACGGTACGGATTCTGGCCGGTCTGCTTCGCGTCGCCATCGGGCTCGACCGGGCCCACACCGGATCGGTTGGCGATGTCGTAGTCGAAGCGGGCTCGGGTGACGGGGCGACCGTGCTCATTCGTCCGGTCGCCCTGGACGCCGATCTCGACCTGTCCCTGGAGTGTTTCTCGGCCCGGGAACGATCGGATCTGCTGGCCGAGGTGCTTGATGTCGAAGTGAAGGTCACAGCCTGAGGCCCCGGGAACGGCCGGCCCAGGTCCGAACCCGTCGCCGGCCGACCCGATCGCTGATATAGGTTGAGGGGTCTTCACAAGGCGCCTCCGGAGATGCATGAAGAGAAGACGTAGTTGTCGGCTGTTCTGCTGTCCGGAGGGGTTTGTCGTGGTGCATGTTCATGGCCGTGGCGCTGCGTTGCGTGCCGGCCGGGCTGGTGGGTCACGCCGATGCGATGGGCGAGATCGGCCGGGGTCATCTCGCCGGTGGCGAACCGCAAGGCCCGGATGTTGTTGGTGACCTTGGTGGGTTTACCCACGCCTAGACCGCCCGGCGGTAGAGAACCAACTTGGAGACCGCCGTGATGACCTCGGACGGCACCATGGCGGCCGGCAGCACCTTCGCACTCCAGAAGTTGTCGACCTCGGCCGTCGCCAGGACAAGGCTGATCACGGCGCCGGTCCCGAGGGACTGGACACAGTGTCAAGATTCCTTTGCATGGCTTCTCTCGCCGGTCGGGCCACGAAATGCAAGGAGCCGGCCCGAGGGAACGGGCTCCTGCATTGTGCTTGCTCGTACCGCATGGGAGAGGAACCCAGCGCTACCTGGTCGGCGCCGCGCCATGGCCCGGTAGGGCGCCGGTGCGATGCCTTTGTGGCTACTTCGGCGGCATCCTGATGCCACCGTCAACCCGAATGGTCTCCCCATTCATGTAGGGATTGGTGAGGCACTCCACAACCATGAACGCCAACTCCTCGGACGAGCCAAGTCGCTTGGGAAAGAGCACGCTCCGACCGAGATGGGCCTTGAACTCCTCGGATTGCTCACCCTCACCATAGATGGGGGTGTCGATCAGGCCGGGAGCGATGGTGTTGACCCTGATTCCGACGGCCGAGAGGTCGCGGGCGATGGGCAGGGTCATGCCGACCACACCCCCTTTGGACGCCGAGTAGGCGGCCTGGCCGATCTGGCCGTCGAACGCGGCGGCCGAGGCCATGTTGACAATGGCACCCCGGCTCCCGTCGGCATCCAGGGGGTCGGTCTGGGCCATGGCCGCCGCCGCCTGGCTCAACATGTTGAACGAGCCGATCAGGTTGACCTTGACAACGAACTCGAACGTGTCGAGTTCCATCGGGACGTTGTTGCGGTCGATGGTTCGGGCCGCCCAACCGACTCCGGCCGAGTTGACCAGGGCCCGGAGCGGACCCATCTCCGACGCCGCTCCCACCGCGGTGCGGGCGTCCTCCACCGACGACACGTCGCACTTGACGAACAGGCCGCCCAGTTCGGAGGCCACCGATTTGCCCCGCTCTTCATTCAGATCGGCGATCACCACCCGGGATCCGGCGGCCGCCAATTGGCGGGCACAGCCCTCGCCGATGCCGGAGGCACCGCCGGTGATGATCGATGAGCTGCCTTCGAGGTTGACTCGTGGCATCAGGTGTCAATCCTTTCGATGATGGTGGCATTGGCCAGGCCTCCGCCTTCACACATGGTCTGCAGACCATAGCGACCGCCGGATCGTTCCAGCTCATTCACCAGCGTGGTCATCAGCTTGGTGCCGGAGCAGCCCAGCGGATGGCCCAGGGCTATGGCCCCACCGTTGACGTTGGTCTTGGACAGATCGGTCTTGTGCTCCCGCTGCCAGGCCAGGACCACCGGGGCGAATGCTTCGTTGACCTCGAACAGGTCGATGTCGTCCAGCGTCAGCCCGGATCGCTCCATGATCTTGGCGGTGGCCGGAATCGGGCCCTTGAGCATGGTCACCGGGTCGGTGCCGACCACGGCGAAGCTGTGGAAGCGAGCCCGGGGTCTGAGCCCCAGCTCCCCGGCCTTGTCCTCGCTCATGATGAGCACCGCCGAGGCACCATCGGAGATCTGGGATGAGTTGCCGGCCGTGATCTTGCCGTCCTCGTTGAACGCCGGCTTGAGGTTGGCCAGAGCTTCGGCCGTGGTTCCTTCCCGGATGCCTTCGTCCTTGGTCATCATCACCGTTTCACCGTCGACGGTGACCGGGACCGGAATGATCTCCCGCTCGAATCGCCCCTCGGTCGTGGCTTGGGCCGCCCGGCGCTGGCTCTCGGCCCCGAATGCGTCCAGCTCCTCCCTGGTGATGCCGTACTCGTCGGCGATCATCTCGGCCCCGACGCCTTGGGGCGGCAGCCCGGTCTCGGCGTAGCGGTCCTGCATGGACTGGGGAAATGGGAAGCCCATCTCGCCCTTGACCACCGAGGCCCCCATCGGGGTGCGGGTCATGACCTCGACGCCGGCGGCGATGACCACATCGTAGGCTCCGGCCATCACCCCCTGGGCCGCGAAGTGCAGGGCCTGCTGGCTCGATCCGCACTGACGATCCACGGTGGTGGCCGGCACCGACTCGGGCCATCCGGCGGCCAGCACCGCATTGCGGCCGATGTTCAACGACTGCTCACCGACCTGCATGACGCAGCCCATGATGACGTCGTCGACCATCATCGGGTCGAGGTTGTTGCGTTCCTCCAGTGCTTTGAGCACGTGGGCCGCCAGATCGGCTGCGTGCCAGTCCTTGAGCATGCCGTTGCGCCTACCGGCCGGTGTGCGCACGGCGTCGACGATTACTGCATCTCTCACGATCGGTCTCCTGACGGGGTCGGTTTGTCGTTCGGTGCGTTCATGGGATTCCGGGTTGTCGGATTCCGGGGGGTCAGTGGGTTCGGCCACCGGTTCCGCTTGCTGCGGCGTCGGAATGTGGATCCCAGTGAAGACTATCCTCCCGGTTCCTCCGTAGTCGGATCAGCACCTTGGCCAGGGGCTCGGAACTGTACATACCCGGGCCATGACCGTCCCGGTCTGCAGCGTCATCGGGCCTCGTGGTCGAGCAGCCAGCGCTTGACCTCCAGGCCATAGGCGTAGCCACCGGGCGATCCGTCGGAGCGGCGGACTCGATGACAGGGCACGAACGGGGCAATCAGGTTCCGCCCGCACGCCGAGCCCACTGCTCGGGCCGTCTCCGGCCGTCCGACGGCCTCGGCCAGTTGACGATAGCTCCAGGTGGTGCCGGCCGGAATCAGGCGGAGCTGTTTCCATACCTGCTGTTGAAGCTCGGTTCCGGTCTGACTCACGTCGACCCTGTCGAGAGCGTCGACATCGCCGTTGAGATAGTCGGCGACCACGTCGTCCACCGGGCCGATGGCAGCGACAGTCGGCACGGAGCCGACGTCGGCGACGGTCGACACAGAGCCGACGTCGGCGACGGTCGGGATCGGGCCGAAGCCGGGCAGCCGCCCGGTCAACTCGTCGAGGGAACAGAAGCCGGCGGCCACCACGGTGGTGCCGTCGGCAATGACGGTCAGGGGTCCGACCGGGGTGGGGTAGGAGCGTGAGATCAGCTGGCTCATGCTGGGTCGCTTTCTGTGTCGAGATTGTGGTGGGAGGTACTGTGACGTGCTCGAAGGACCTTGGACCAGATGGTGAGGGCGGCATAGCCCCGCCACGGCCGCCACCGTTCGAACTGCCGGTCGAGGGCGCGGCCCGACAGGCCGACTGCTCGGGCCAGGATCAGGTCGCAGACCGGCCAGGCATCGGGATCGGAGAAGCCGACCATCGACACATAGCCGCAGGTCCACGGCCCGATGCCCCTGATCGACTGCAGTTCGGCCGACGCTCGTTGACTGTCGCCACCCGGGGACAGATCCAGTCGACCGTCGGCGGCCCGCCGGGCTACCTCGTGCAGTGCGGCCTGGCGGAACGAGGTGAGGCCGACATCGTGCAACGGGGTGGCGGCCAATTCGTCGGCGGTGGGGAACCGTTCGATTGTCGACCACCGATGATGCTCGGCCACCCGATGCAGCAGCCGGCCCAAGAGGGTTCGGGCTCCTGCCGTCGACACCTGCTGGCCGACCACCGCCCGCACCACCAATTCGAATCGGTCGAAGACGCCGGGCAGCCGGGGGACCAGCGTGGCTCCACACTCGGTCATCAGTCGGGCGAAGCCGGGATCGGCCTGGAGCTGGTCGGTGATCGCGTCCCGATCGCTGTCGAGATCGCACACGGTCCGAACCACCGGAATCCAATGGGCCAACTCGGCCAGGTGGTCCAGATCGGCGGTCAGTCGCAGCATCGACTCGTCGCCGTCGAGCCCGAGCCGGCCCCCCGGCACGGAGCGGTTGAAACGGTTCTGCTCCACCTGCTCCAGCGGGGGCAGTGCTCCCGAGGCCAGAAACACCATCAGCGTCGGCCAACCGGTGTCGCCTCGCGACGGTAATGACAGCGAGATCGACTGGGCTCCCGGACTCTGGGTACCGGGACGATCCCGAAGCCGGGACGGTGGGGTATGGAAGGCCCGACGGAACACCGAGTTGAATTGTCGGATACTGGAAAACCCGGCGGCGAAGGCGATGTCGGTCACCGACAATGTGGTTTGGTCGAGCAGGGTGCGGGCCAGCCGTAGACGCCGGGCCTGGGCCAGCTGGGTCGGCCCTACCCCGAGTTCGGCCCTCAACTCCCGGCGCAGATGGCGCTCGCTGACCGCCAGCCGATCGGCCAGATGGGCGACATCATGATGGTCGAGCAGTCCTTGCTCGATGAGGGCCACAGCCCGGCCCACCAGATCCCGGCGGCGGTTCCATTCGGGATCGCCCGGGGTCAGCTCCGGTCGACATCGCCGGCACGGTCGAAAGCCCGCCTCCATGGCACCGGCGGCGTGGGCGAAGAAGGTGACATTGGACCGTTTGGGGGTGCGGGCCGGACAGGATGGCCGACAGAAGATCCCGGTCGACGTGACCCCGGTGAAGAACCGTCCGTCGAATCGGGCATCACGACGCTGTACGGCCCGGAAGCAGGCATCGTGATCACTGACGATAGGTCGGCCGGCGGGATGGGTGGACGAGTTGTCGGCCGGGCTTTCCGTCGCATCGGTTTTGTGAGTCACTCCTTGGTTTTATCGCTGTTCAAGGACTCTTACCAGCGGGATTCGGACACCTCAGTGCTTTCTGGAACCGCAGCGGCGGCGACATCCGATGACCTGGTCGTCCCCGGCGGCGATACGGCAATACACTGAGGCCGGCATGGCATGGGTAGGACAGCTGACGACGTTGTATCGAGCTGCGGCTTCACCGCAGCGGGTCCCGGCCATGGTCATCGGCGCCCTGATTCTCGCCGGTGGCCTGGTGACGGGTTGCCGCTCGTCCGACTCCGACGCCGGACCCGAACCGGCCCCGGCCGAAGCCCAGGCCCTGACCGCCCAACGGGCCACCGAGGAGTTGATTGCCGGTCCCGTGGCCGAAGCCGCCCGACTCGGCCCCCTGCTGCCGGTCTGTCCCGATATGACAGGCGCCGTCCCCGGTGAATCCTTCACCTGCACCGCCAGCACCGAGGAGCAGAAGACGGTACGACTGACGGCCACCATTCAGCCCACCGGTCAGGTCGAGCTGGCCACCACCAATGTCATTACCGTTGACGCTCTGCCGAGCTTCGAGCAGGCTGCCATCGACGCCCTCAACGCCACCATCGATGTCCCGATGAGCTACGAGGACATCGACTGCGGTCCCGATTCGGTGGTCATCAACGACGACGCCACCCTGGTGTGCGCTCTCCGGGACCCCCAGACCCAGGCCATCTTCGACGTCACCCTCAGCTTCACCGATCTGGAGGCCCGTCAGTTCAGCCTGGTGGTGGCCGACGCCCCCCGTCGTTGATCCGATCCTTGCCGGCGTTGGGTCCCCGACCCGGATTGTTCGGCGCCGGCGGCGTGAAGCGCCGAGAATGGGATGCTCAGCTCGGTGATGGCTCGAAGTCGACCCGGCGGTTCTCGATATCGACCGACGACAGCATGAGCTTGATCACCTCACCGAGACGATGCTCGTCGGCCTTGATATGGGTCACCACTGCCGGCTTGGTGATCTGAACCCGGGCCTGTTCCCGATGAAGATCGACGACCACGGCATTGAACGTCTCACCCACATGGTGCTCCAAGGTCAGGGCTTCGGCCATGTCGAGCAAGGCTCGCTCCAGTGAGGACTCCCGTTGCCGGGCCCGGCCCATGAGCGACGGCAACTGGTCGAGGGCCTCCACCGCCCAGGATGGGGCCTCCCGCCCCTGATGCAGCGCCAGGACGATCTCGTTGCCGAACCGGTCGATCAGACGCCGCAGTGGGGCGGTGACATGGGCGTAGACCGAGGCGATGGCGCCGTGGGTGGGATGGCTCGGGGTCCGATCGTGGAAGCCGACATAGCCGGCGCCCGAGAAGAGTCGTGTGCACTGGAGCAGGAAGGCGTTGACGGTGGGTGAGGTCGGAGCCAGCCCCCGCACGAAGGTGGCGTAATCCTGGTCGTCGGGCCAATGCAGGCCGAGCACCTCGGCCATGCGCCGCAATTGCTCGACATCGTGTTCCGATGCCGGGGGCAGGGTTCGAAGCACGCCCAGGTTGGCGTCCAACATGGCCTGGCCGGCCACCATCCCGGTGAGCAGCGAGATCTGGGCATTCCAGCCTTCCACCGGGAGGCTCTCGTCGAATTCCAGCTCGTAGTGACCGTCGCGGCGAACGACCTCCTGCGCCGGAAGGTTGAGGCTGACCCCACCCCGGTTCGCTTCCTGGTACTGGCGAAGTGTCCCGATGGTGGCCAACAGCGACAGGCTCCGGTCGATGCCGTCAAGTTGGTCGGTGGCCGAACCGGACCGACCGCCGGACAGAGCGTCGATCCTGCGCTGGGCCTCGGCGTAGGAAATGGCGTCCCGGGTCCTGACCACGGCACGACGCAGATCGGTGTCGACCACAGCCCCGGCCTCGTCGAGGTCGATGGTCCACAACAATGCCGGCTTGTCGGCGCCCGGCAACAGGCTGGCCCGATCCTCGCTGATGACGCGGGGATGAAGCGGGGCTCGGGAGTCGGGAGAGTAGAGGGTCAGGCCACGAGTGCGGGCCTCGTCATCGAGGGCGCTGCCGGGGGTGATGAAGGCCCCCACATCGGCGATGGCGTACCGCACCCGGTAGCCGGAACCCAGGGGTACGGCGGCAAAGGTCTGGTCCAGATCCGTGGCGCCGGGGGGATCGATGGCCACGAACGGGATGTGACGGGCATCGTGGCGGTCATCGATGTCGACGGTGGCGTGCTCCGCCTGCTCCAGCACCGCCGACGGAAAGGCGACCGGGACGTCCAGTTCCCGGCGGATGCGGGCGAAGGCCTGCTCGAAGATCTCCGGGGCCCGGAGGACGACGTGGGGCATGGATGAACCCTAGCCGGAGCCCTGGTCGGTGTTGCCATGGTTGGTGCTGCCATAGAGTCCGAGAGCCTCGGTGAGCTCGTCCTTGGCCTGGTAGGTCTCCTCGGGCGCAGGGAATGACGAGTCCCGTACATCGGCGGCATAGGCCGAGAGGGCGGCCACCTGATCGTCGAAAGCGGTCCCGTAGCGACGTACGAACCGGGGTTTGAACCGGTTCTCCAGCCCGATGATGTCGTGGTACACCAGCACCTGGCCGTCGGTGTCGGGGCCGGCCCCGATGCCGATGGTGGGGATGGACACCGCCTCGGTCACCATTCGCCCGGCGATGTCGGGCACCCCCTCGATGACCAGCGCGAAACAGCCGGCCTCCTCCAGGGCCACCGCCTCCTCCACCAGTCGGTGCACGGCCTCGGCCTCCCGAGCCTGAATCTTGAAGCCGCCCATCACATTCGTGGACTGGGGAGTGAGACCGATGTGGGCCAGAACGGGGATTTCTGCATCGAGAATGGCCGTCATCATGGGGATGCGCTTGATGCCGCCCTCCATCTTCACGCACTGGGCCCCGGCCCGGACCAGGGTGGCGGCGTTGCGGACCGTCTCGGTCGGGGTCAGGTGGAAGCTCATCCATGGCATGTCGCCGATGATCAGGGCGCTCGGCTTTGCCCGTCGGACAGCGGCCACATGGTAGGCGATGTCGTCGACCGTGACCTCCAGGGTGCTGTCGTAGCCCAGCACCACCATGGCCAGGGAATCACCGACCAGGATCATGTCGACATCGGCCTCGGTGGCCACCCGAGCCGACGGCGCGTCGTAGGCGGTGACCATGACCAGGGGCTCACTGCCATTGCGGCGCTTCGAGGCTTTGATGGTGGGCACGGTTTGGGCAGTCGCCATCGTCGATCATCCTTTGTGCAGCTGTTGTCGGGGCCCGACCGACTCGGCTCCCGGGGACCTCACCGTCTGGTCGGTCCTGACTGGCGATGGTAACGGTGCAGTCGTCGATCAGCGAGTCCATGCGACGGAGCCGGGACGGGCAATCAGGTCGTTGGCGCCGATGGTCGGTGGTCCGGGCCCGCTGATACCGTCGACGTCGTGGCCGAACCTCCGACCGTGCAATCCTGGAACCTCTACCTGCGGTTTGGCATCGAGCTCATGGCTTTGGGCGGAATCTGGGCCGGCGCATCTGTCGCCGCCACGAGCCGGCTCCGCTGGCTGTTGGTGGTGACCGGCCTTCTGGTTGCGGTCATACTTTGGGGTGTCTTCAATGTCCCGGACGATCCGACCCGGTCGGGCAAAGCACCGATCAGCGTCACCGGATGGGTCCGTCTTTTCATCGAGCTGGTGGTTCTGGGGGCGGGTTTGTGGGGTTGGTTGTCGAGCGGGCGAGTCGACATCGCCGTGGTCTATGCCATGGCGCTGGCCGTGCACCATGCCGCGTCGCTTCCTCGCCTGCGATGGTTGGTGGCCCAGCCAAGGAAACCGGCGCAAAGCTGAGGCAACTGTTTACGCGTCTCGATTCTTGTCGGCGATGGTAGCGGTGCAGTTGTCGATCAAACGGGTCGATCCCACATAGGCGGTGATGAGCAATTGGGTCCTCGGACCCAGGATGTTCGGGGTCTCGAGAGTCGAGGGATCGACGGCGGCCACATAGTCGAGGCGGGCCAGGGGTTCGGCACCGACCACGGCGGCCATGGTCCCGGTTACCGGCGTCGGATTCCGCTCACCGGCTTCGATGGCTGCGGTGCCGGCATCGAGGGCCCGACGGAGTACGGCGGCGGCGGTCCGTTCGTCGGGCGAGAGGTAGATGTTGCGGCTCGACATGGCCAGACCATCGGGCTCCCGGATGATGGGGCAGCCTACGACCTCGACCGGTATCGACAGGTCATGCACCATGCGCTCGATGATGGTCAGCTGCTGGAAGTCCTTGCGGCCGAAGTAGGCCCGGCACGGCCCGATGATGTTGAACAGCTTGGCCACCACCGTGGCCACGCCGGTGAAGTGGGTGGGACGGGATTCCCCCTCCCACCGGCTCGACAGCTCGGCCACCGACACCGAGGTCAGCACCGGGCCGTCCGGGTACATCTCCTCCCCCGATGGGATGAACAACACATCGACCCCGTTTGCCTCGGCCAGCGCAATGTCCCGGTCGAGATCCCGGGGGTAGCTGTCGAGGTCCTCGTCAGGGGCGAACTGCAGCGGATTGACGAAGATGGACGCCACCACCACATCGTTGCCGGCCCGGGCCGCCCGCATGAGCGACCCGTGGCCGTCGTGGAGGTAGCCCATGGTGGGGACGAAGCCGACCTGCAGTCCGGCTCTGCGATCGGCGTCAAGACGGGAACCGATCTCGTCGATGGTGCATACCACGGGGACCGTCATGGGTTCTGACGGTACTGGGGCCGGGGTTACCCGCCACGCTCGTGATCGTGCCGGTACGGGGGTTGACCGCCGAGCTCTGCCGCGGCCCGGCACAGGGCGAGATACAGCTCATGTTCCTCGGGGGCCAGTGCGGCCAGATGGCTGACGATGGTCTGGTGGTCGCCCCGGGCCGCCGGCCCGGTGAGCGACGCCATGGCCCCCGAAGACCGGACGTTGTCCAGAGTGGTAGCCATGAGATCCCAGTATCGGTCGGCAGGGATACCGGGGCCGGCGGCGACCCGTTCGATCTGGGCGCACAACACCACCAGATGGTTGGCGGCGATGACGGCGGCGGCATGATAGGCGGCCCGGTACTGCTCGGGCACGGCGATGGGGCGGCCGCCCAGGGCTTCCACCAGCTCGGTGGACATCCGATGGCCGGACACGGCGAAGGTGCAGTTGTCCCGGAGGCGCCTGGCCCCGACTGCGGCATCGGGCAGCGACACCAGGGGATGGACCGAGGCCCGGCGGTCGTGGGGGGCCAGCACGTCGAGGGTCTTGGCCCCCGACAGGTGGACGAGAACGGCCTCGCTCGGTGCGATGGTGGCGGCCACCGAGGCGATGGCGTCGTCGGGAACGGCCAGGATGACGGCGTCGACCCCGATACCGGCCTTGACCACGTCGTCGCCCCGGCCCAGCACCTCCCGACAATGCCACGACGTCGATTCCAGCGCCGCCAGCAGCGATGCTCCGGCCCGACCCGGGCCGATGAGTCGAAACTGCACGGAGTGATCCGACGAGGTCACGCCCCGAGCCTACCCGCCACCCTTGTTGACCTCGGGGCAACGGGGACCCTAACGGCGTTGACAGGTGGGGCACCA
The DNA here is from genome assembly GCA_024638815.1 of Acidimicrobiales bacterium. GTDB lineage: Bacteria > Actinomycetota > Acidimicrobiia > Acidimicrobiales > SZUA-35 > JAHELU01. The sequence continues at coordinate 21,823 of JAHEJM010000031.1, forward strand.
GGTGGTGGTGCGGGCGTCGATGACCGCCGAGACCAGGGTGGCCCCGCAGCGGCGACACTGGTGGCCGGCGCGGCCGTACACGTTGAGACGGTGCTGGTTGCGGCCCTCGGAACCTGTGGCATCCCGGTAGTCGCTGAGCGTGGTGCCCCCATTGGCCAACCCCTCGGCCAGAACCAGGCGGACCGCCGCCAGCAGGCGACCGGCCCGTTCCCGGCCGATGCGGCGGACCTTGGGGTTGATCCCGGCCTGCCACAGAGCCTCGTCGGCGTAGATATTGCCCAGGCCGGCCACCGGGCGCTGGCTCAGGAGGTTGGTCTTGACCGCCCGGCGACTCCGCCCCAACCGGTGCCAGAACTCGGTGTCGGTGAGTGCGGTGTCGAATGGTTCTGGCCCGGCGTGGGCCAGCGTGGGGATGGAACGGTAGTCGCCGGGGGCAGTGAACCGAATCCGGCCGAACCGTCGGATGTCGACGAAGGTCATGGTCGAGCCGTCGTCCAGCCGCCACCATGCCCGGAGGTGGGGATGATCGAGGTCGGGGGGCTCAATGGCCACCGTGACCTGTCCGGTCATGCCCAGATGGACGACCAGTTCGGCCGACGGTCGCAACCGTAGGATCAGGAACTTGGCCCGGCGGTCGACCGAGATGATGGTGTGGTCGGTGGCCGACCGGGCCGGGGTGAACTTGGCCGACGGATGGGAGGCGGCCTCGACGATGGTGTGGCCCACCAGCATGGGCTGGAGCTGGCGACGAATGGTCTCGACTTCGGGCAACTCGGGCACGGCGGTTTAGCGACCCAGATGTAGACCGTCGCCGGTGAGCGACAGTCGGTGGCCGTATCTCGGTGCCTTGCCGTTGAACTTGGCGAGGCGAATGACCCGCCACCGGTGTCCGGCGTAGGGCTCCAGCAGTTCCAGCATGCGCTCATCGGTGGCCCGGGGCTCGTCGGCCATCAGCCAGGCCACGTCGTGGGGAATGTGAAAATCGCCGACCGGCACGGCGTCGGGGTCGCCATAGGTGACGGCCGTGACCATGGCCGCTGTCCACGGACCGATACCCCGAAGTTGCTGGAGCCGGTGCTTCGCCTGCTCCGGCGCCAGCCCATCCAACGAGTGGAGCCGGGGCATTTCCCGGGCCGTACGGATAAGGGTCTCGGCCCGCTTGCGTTCCACCCCGAAACGGTGGAAGTGGAAGTATCCCAGCTCGGCCACCCGCTCGGGGCCGGGTAGAACCCAACCCTTGCGGGGTCCGGGAGCGGGGTCACCGTAGGTTCGGGCCAGCAGCCGCCGTGCCTTCACCGCATTGGCCGTCTGCACCTTCTGGCCAAGAATGGCACCGATCAGGGCATCCCACGGCCGATCGGTTCGGGCCAAACGGAACGGTTTGCGCCGCCACAACTCGCCGAGTCGACCATCGGGTTCGAACCCGGTCAGGTCGTCGTCACGGCCCAGCAATCGGGGCACCTGATTCAAGAGCCAGCCGGCTCCGGGCCCCCACGCTTCGGCCTCGATGCGATCGATCGAGCGACGGGTCATGGTCAAGGTACCGACACCGTCGGGGGTCCGGGTCGTCCACCAGGTTTCGGTCGGCCCCAACATCACCGGGTTCTTGGCCCCCCGTACCGTGTCGGCCATGTTCAAGGTGTCATCGACGGCGATGGTGCGCACGGCCACCCGCCGATTCTACCGGAGGGGGCGATCGTCTCTTCGACCGGGCCCGTTCCCGCCGGCGTGGAGCGAGAGCGAGGGCCTCACTGCCACAATGCATGCAGCAGGGTGTCGACCTCTTCGGCCACGCCAATCGTGGTCAGATCGACGGTGCTGTCGTCCTCGGCGGGCACGGTCCCGGGACTCAGAACCTCGAAGTGGTCCCGGATCGGTTGCAGGAAACGTGACAGTTGGGCGAAGTGGTGTCGGTCGCTGTGGGTGAACCGGTGGACGTGATAGCGGAGGGGGAAGGTGACGGTCAGTTCCTCCCTGGCCCGAGTGGTGGCAACGTACAGTAGCCTCAGCTCCTCGGCCAGGCCGTCCTCATCGCTCAGGGCCATCTCAGACGGGATGTTGCCGTCGGCGGCATGGATGACGTACACGACACGCCACTCGCAACCCTTGGCTGAATGGATCGTGCTCAGGGTCAGCCAGTCGTCGTCGAGATGGGGTGGACCGGCCAGGTCTCCGGTGCGCTCCGGCGGGTCGAGGGTGAGCTCGGTGAGGAACCGGCTGCGGGTTGAGTAGGACCTGGCGGTGGCGATGAGCTGATCGACATCGGCCAGCCGGGCCTCGCTGTTCTCGTAGCGGTGGGGGAAGACGGTGCCACAGAACGCCTTCAGCCGATCGAGCTGGGTGGCGAGATCGACATCTTCGGGGGCGCAGTCGGCCAGGGCGTGGCGAAGTTCGGTGGCCTGCTCCAGAGCCGAGGTGGGTACCCGACCGATGCCGTCGATGAAGCGAATGAGGGCATTGGAGTTGGGCTTGTCGACCCGAAGGTCGCCCATCAGCCGCCGGGCCGTGGCCGGACCCACCCCGTCCAGGGTCAGCAACACCCTGCGCCACGCCATCTCGTCGTCGGGGTTCTCGAGGATTCGAAGCAGCGACAGGATGTCCTTGACGTGGGCCGCCTCGAGATATTTGAGGCCCCCGTACTTGACGTAGGGTATGTCTCGCCGAACCAGTTCGAGCTCCAGCGAGTCGGCGTGATGACCGGCCCGGAACAGCACGGCCTGGTCCCGGAGGTCGAGGCCGCGCTCGCGGGCCTCCAGGATCAGGTCGGCCACCTGGGTCGACTGCTCCGACTCCTCGTAGCAGGTGATGAGCCGGGGCGTGATTCCCGCCGGCTTGTCGGACCAAAGGTGTTTGTCGTAGGCGGCATCGTCGATCCGGCCCTGTTGGTCGAGCAGGGCGTTGGCCACGGTGAGGATGGGGCTCGTTGACCGGTAGTTCTGCTCCAGCGTGACCACGGTGGCACCGGGGAAGGTGTGGGGGAAGGCCCACATGTTGGCCACGGTGGCGGCCCGGAATCCGTAGATGGCCTGGGCGTCGTCTCCGACCGCGCACAGCTCGGTGGTATGACCGCACATGCCGGCCACGATCTCGGCCTGGATGGCGTTGGTGTCCTGGTATTCGTCGATGAGGATGTGATCGAAGAGGCAGCGAAGGGCCTCACCGATGGGACTTGCGGTCAAACCCCGCCAGTAGAGCAGGAGGTCGTCATAGTCCAGCACGTGGCTGCGCCGCTTCTTGGCCGTGTAGGCGGCGAACAGGGTGCGAAGATCGTCGACGTGTTCGTGGCACCACGGGTAGTCGGTGGCCAGGACGTCGGCCAGCGAGGTCTGGCTGTTGACCATGCGGGAGTAGATGGCGGCGATGGTCTCGGCCTTGGGGAACCGCCGCCCCTGCTCACCGAACCCCTCATCCATTCGAACCAGGGCGAACAGATCGATACTGTCGCCGTGATCCAGAACTGTGAAGCCTTCCGGCAGCCCGGCCGCCGACCCGTAGCGGCGCAGCAGGCGGTTGGCGGTGGCGTGGAAGGTGCCTCCCCACAAGCTGCGGGCCGCCGCCTCGGAGTGGCCCATGGCCCCCACGGCCGAGGCCACCCGACCGGTCATCTCGGCGGCAGCCCGGCGGGTGAAGGTGAGGAGGAGGATACGGCCCGGATCGGCACCGGAGTCGATCAGGTGGACGACCCGCGACACCAGGGTCTTGGTTTTGCCCGTACCGGCCCCGGCCACGACCAGAAGCGGTGTGCCCCGATGGGTGGCGGCGGTGTGTTGTTGCGGGTTGAGCGACGGCGGCGAGAGGTGGGAAGGCATACAGCCCCCAACGTAGTTGGGGACTGTGACATCTTGGGTCGGGCGTAGCGTCCACCACTGAACCGGGGCCGCGCCGTGGTGCACCCACGAACTCCGGCGTTGGCGTGGTGCACAACGCCGGTTGGATTTCGACGGGTTGCTACTGAAGCAGTCCGGTGATGATGAACTCGGCCCGTCGTTCCCGAGCCGCCTGTTCCTCGTCGGCGCCTTCGGTGGCTTCTTCCTCGCCTCGAGGATCGGCGATGACCTGGCTACGGTCGACGCCCTTGCCCACCCAGTAGTCGATGACGGCTTCGGCCCGGTCGGTGGCCATCTCGAGATTGACCGCCTCGCTTCCCCTGGCGTCGGTTCGGGTCACCACGGTGACGGTGGCCTGCGGATTCTGGCTCATCAACAGGACCCCCAAGTCGAGCAGAGGATAGAACCGGGGGTCGATCTCGGAGCTGTTGAACGGGAACAGTACGACGTCCTCCACGTACAGCGGCGTGCTCTCAGCGGGGTCGAAGGGGGTGGTGGGGTCGATCTCGTACTCGACCACCACATTCTCCTGGCCGATCACGGCCGCCGCCTTGGCCACGATGGCGTCCACGACCTCCTGGCTCGGCACCTTGCCTCGTAGGTAGAGCGTGCCGGCCTTGAGAACGGCGGTCCGTTCCGACTGTCCCGCAGCGGCACCATCGGCCTGCGACTCGTCGCCCCCGGACTCCGATTCGGCCGATTCGTTGACGTCGACGGTGATGGTGTCGTCCTCACCCTCGGCCGAGGTGTCGGTACCGGTCTGCTCGCCGGCACCCCCGCCCTCGTCGTCGGCTCCGGTGCTCTCATCGTCATCGGAGGCGGTCTGGTCCTCGACCGTGGGGGCGGCCGGGTCGGTGCTGGCCTCGGTGCTGTCGCTCTGGCTCCGAGCCAGGAAATAGCCCAGCGCGGCCATGGCGAACAGCGCGGCCACGCCGACGACACCGAACAGAACACCCCGGCCCCTGTTGCGCTCGGGTGGTTGCACATAGTGGGCCGCCGACTGACCGGCCGCCGCGGACCACTGTGGAAGTTCGTCCTGATCGCTCAATGCCAGCTCCTCACGCAGCGCCGCGGACCGGCGTGGCCCATCTCTCCCACAACACCCGTCCAATCATAGCTTGTCGATTAACCGCCATGCGGGGGTCTCGGCGTGGAGGCAACGGGTGGATGACCGGGAAGCCAACCGGGTCACCGGACGGTGACCCGGTTGGCCTTGAGGGTGTCAATGATCTCCTCGAGCAGGAAGTGGAATTTGCGGGAGCCCGGCAGCCGACTGGCCGGTAGGCGTCCGTCGCCGGCCATGTTGAGCACGGTTCGAGGGTTGAGGTCGAGCAACTCGGCCACCTGGGCCGTGGAGAGGATGGGGGGGTAGGAGGCACGAACGGCTTCGAAGCCGTCGCGGGGTTCCTCCTGGCCGGAACCATGGGCCTGTCGAGTCCCGTGACCGTTGGCCGGGCCCGAGCCGCCGGCCGACGCATCGCTCCCGTGGTCGTGTCCGGATGCCATGACGACAACGGTAGTCGAGGGCATGAACGATCGAATGGCGCCCCGGGGGTGCTAGCGTGCCCCCATGACCACAGGTTCCAGCGACAACCACGGCATCGGACCGTCGATGGTGGCGGCCGAAGACCCGGGTCGAGACGCGGTCGATCCCGAGTCGGTCGGCTGGGTCGAGGCCATCGTCGAGATCCCCAAGGGCTCCCGGAACAAGTACGAGATCGATCACGAGAGCGGTGAACTCTGGTTGGATCGTCATCTGTTCACCGCCACCTCGTATCCCGCCGACTACGGGTTCGTGCCCCACACTCTGGCCGAGGACGGCGATCCTCTCGACATCCTGGTGCTGACCAACGAGCCCACGGTGCCCAAGTGCCACGTCCGGGCCCGACCCATCGGTGTGTTCTGGATGGTGGACGAAGCCGGTCCCGACGCCAAGATCCTGGCCGTCCCGGCCACCGATCCTCGCTGGGAGCGGGTCGAGGACCTCGAGGATGCGTCAGCCCATCTGGTGGCCGAAATCGGGCACTTCTTCGAGATCTACAAGGATCTCGAGCCCCACAAGACGACCGATGTCCGCAACTGGGACGGTCGGGACGCGGCATGGCACGAGATCAGAGCGGCCAAGGACCGCTACAACCGTCACGTCGACGGCGGTCACTGACCGGTCGGTTCGAACCGGTACACGGCCAGATCGACCACGGACCGGAAACCGAGGCGGTCGGCCAGCGCTCCGGAGCCGGCGTTGGCCCGTTCGTGGCGATACAGCGGGAGACGACCTGACTCGACGATGGTGGCACAGACCCGGGCCACCACGGCTCGGCCCAGACCCATCGTCCGGTGGCTGGGCGCAACCAGCACGCCGACGTCGACCACGGTCGTATCCCAATCCCATACCGCGGCCGCGCCGTAGGCCACGATGTCGCCGGTGTCGGGATCGGTCAGGACGTTGATGATCTCGTCGGCGTAGAAGTCGTCGAGATCATCCAGTGCCGCCTGCTCCACCTCGGCCGGATCGATTCCGGAGGTGAAACGGCGGATCAGGTCGAGATCGTCGGGGTTGGCGGCGTCGAGATCGGCCCAGCGAAGCGTTTCCGCCCCCGGGGGCCGTTCCCCGAGTTCGGTGAACCGGGACCGGTCGATGGGAACCCTCATGGTGGCTTTGGCCAGAAACTCGCCACCGGCGGCCACGAGAGCGGGGTGCAGGTCGTCGATGGCGGTGGTGGTTGGGCGCTCGAACCGGCCGAGATCGAGAGGTTCGATGTTGGCCGGGTCGGTCCACAGCACGGTGTGGTCGAAGTTATCGGCCACAGTGTGGTACACGGCGACCACGCCGGTTCCGGACCGATCGGGACGGGGCGCCACCGTGGTGCCGGTCCGGCGCAGGTCATCGACGGTCAGGCCGACCTGGTCGGTGAAGCCGGTGAGGAACCATTCGTCGGCCGTGATATCGGCAGTGGTGCGATGGGCCTCGGCCCTGGTCGACGATGCGGCCATGGAACCACCGTAGTTCGGTCGATGACGTCGAGGCGGCGACTTACGGGCCTGGCTCAGACCAGGGGCCACGGCCAGCGGCGGCCGCCGGTGTCGTCGTCGGGAAAGACCCCGGCCTCCAGCAGGGCCCGGGTGCGGGCCCGCACGGCATCGATCTCGAAGCCGTCCAACAGGCAGGTGATGTCGGCCGGCAGCCCCTCGTCGACCAGGCGGGCCAGGGGCTCGGAGATCTCTTTGGGCAGGGGCTCCCCGATGTAGTCCCACATCACCGTTCTCAGCTTGAACTGGGCGTGGAACGACAGTCCGTGATCGATGCCGAAGATGGTGCCCGGACTCCCCGGATCCTCGCACTCGGCCAGCAGGCAATGGCCCGACTTGCGGTCGGTGTTGTTGGCCACGATGTCGAGCGCGCACAGCTTCTTCAGCTCGAGTTCACCGATGCCTTCCTCGTGGAGGGTGAAGTAGTGCTGTTCGAAGTCGGCGTCGACGAAGGCCTGCACCGAGCCCTCGCCGAAGGGGCCCTCGGCGATGGTGGTCGGCGGGACCACCTGCCAGCCCAGATAGTCGGCCAACCGGTACATGGCCACCTCGCGCTTGTACAGCCCGGACGGAAAATCCCACAGTGGGCGTTCACCTCGACCCGGTTTGTAGATGGCCCGATGGGATCGACCTTCGACATCGTCGCCCAGCTCGTCTCGAACCGTGACCAGCAGGGTGGCGTTGGAGCTGTAGGGCATGCGGCCTTCGACGTCGATATCGCCGGTCTGGAACAGATCGAGCAGTTCCTCGGTGGACAGGCTGAAGGCGGCCATCAGCTTTCCGCACCCATCAGGTGCGGCGGGACGGCGCCCCTGCCGCCGGCCGAAGACGGCTTGAGTTTGGCCTTCGGCCAAACGTCGCCGAGATTTGACCTAATCGTGAACATCCAAGCGACCAAGCGGAACTAGTTGAGTCGAGGGCAGGCGTGACCGTTGGGGTCCATGGGTTGGCCACACAGCGAGCACGGGGGTCGACCCCCGGCCATCAGTTCATCGGAGGCGGCCACGAAGCCGGCGGCCAGGTCGACGTCGACATGGGCTCGGATTCTGGCTCCCGTCGGTTCATCCCAGTCCAGGTCGTTGGCCGGGGCCGACTCCACCGAGTCGTCGGCCTCGTCTTCGTCGGCCACCAGTTCCTCCAGGACCAGCACCACCTTGGCGTCGGCCTCGTCCACGCCGACCGCGATTTGGCCCACCACCCAGTCCGGGTCGGCCGGGATCAAGGGCACCGGCTCCGGCTGGGCCGATGGTGACGGTAGATCGTCGAGAACCGTACGCAGAAACTGGGCCAGGGCCCGAACCTGTTGCTTCTCCAGCTTGACCGTCACCGTGTCGACCTGGTCCCCGACCTGGAGGAAGAACATCCGCCGGCCCGGCTCACCGATGGTGCCGGTGGTGAATCGTGTGGCGTGTCGGAAGTCGAAGGATGGGGACATGGTCGGGTAGCGGCCTCCGGACTAGCTGGGAACCAGGGTGGACAGATCGTCGCCCATCGAGTTGACCGACAGCACCACCGGGCCCGATTGGGTGTGGAGGATGGCCGAGATGGAGCATGGTCCGACCACGATGCGCTGGAACAGGTCGAGGTGGGTGCCCATGGCATGGGCCACCGCGGCCTTGATGGGGTCGGCGTGGGACACGGCCACGATGGTCTCGCCCGGGTGCCGAGCCACCAACCCGGCGATGGCCGAGGTAATGCGCTGCTGCATCTCCGAGAACGATTCGCCATCAGGGAAACGAAACCCGCTGGGGTACCTCTGGACCTGGGCCCACTCCTTCTTCTTGTTGAGATCGCTGAGCTTCTTGCCGGTCCAGGCACCGAAGTCGGCCTCCAACAGGCCCTTGTCGGTCCGAACCCGCAACCCGAGCGCCTTGGCGATGGGTGCCGCCGTTTCCCTGGTCCGCTCCATGGGGGAGGCGTACACCGCTGTGACTCGGCCGTTCTTGTCGGCCTCGGACAGGGCGGAGATACGGCTGGCTGCGGTTTGGGCCTGGACCAGTCCCTCGTCGCCCAGGTGAAGGCCCGGGGCTCGGCCGGGAAGAACCTTGCCCGTGGTCGGCGTGCGGCCGTGGCGCACCAGCAGAACCAGGGTCGGTTTGGGGGTCGTAGCCATCATCGCTCACCCTATCCAGCTACCGTGCCCATCATGCCCCACCGACCAGCCCACGACACCCTCTGCGCCGTGGCCAACGAGATCTCCGAGTGTCGGCGCTGCCCCCGCCTGGTGGCATGGCGGGAGAAGGTGGCCGGGGAGAAGCGGGCCGCCTTCAGTGAGGATGACTACTGGGGTAGGGGAGTGCCGCCGTTTGGCGACCACGAGGCCCCGATCGTCGTGATCGGGCTGGCCCCGGCGGCCCACGGAGCCAACCGGACCGGACGGATGTTCACGGGCGATCGCTCCGGTGATTGGCTGTATCGGGCCCTCCATCGAGCCGGGCTGGCCAACCAGCCCGACAGCGTGTCGCGCGATGACGGTCTGGCCCTGAGCGGAGCTCTGGTCACCTCGCCGGTCAAGTGCGCCCCGCCGGCCAACAAACCGACGGTCGACGAGCGGGATCGATGCGCCCGGTTTCTGGACCGGGAACTCGACCTGGTCGACCCCTCGGTCTTCGTGGTGTTGGGCGGATTCGGCTACCAGGCCCTGTGCCGGTACCTGGGACCGGTGGTGCCCAAACCCCGGCCCAAGTTCGGCCATGGCGTCGAGGTCGAGCTGTCCGACGGCCGCATCATCATCTGCAGCTACCACGTAAGCCAGCAGAACACCTTCACCGGCAAGCTCACCGAAAGAATGCTCGATGCGGTGTTTGCTCGGGCTGTGGAGTTGGCTGGTCTCGAGCGGTAGGTGAGCCGCTCACCGAAAGAATGCTCGATGCGGTGTTTGCTCGGGCTGTGGACGCCTCGCTGGTCGGTCGCCGCTCTGTCTACTCCCGTTGGATCGTGGTTCGGGGCGCCGGTGTTTCGAAGGGTGTCACTGGTCTCGTGTGCCAAACTGGTTTACCGTTCGGCTCCCTTCGTCGATCCAGAGTGTCGTTCCGCTGGTGCCGTTCCCGGTGACACGGCCCGCACAACAGCGACAGGTTGTCGATGTCGGTCCTGCCTTTGGCCGGGGCGTTCCATGGCACCACGTGGTGGGCCTCGCAGCGTTGTACCGAGGCTCCGCACAGTAGGCAGCCCCGATCCCGCACGGCCAGGGTCAGGAATTGGGCCACGGTGGCGTGCCGTCGGGTCCGCCCCAACCACAACGGCCTGCCGGCCGCATCGGTGAAGAGGCGTAAAGGGCGGGCCGGCCAGGTAGTCGGTGATCATCTGGTCGCTGACCGGGCCGGTGCCGTGTTGGGTGGCCGGTCGACGGCCGAGGTCGTTGAGCCCAATCGATTGCACCACGGCCGGTTTGGAACCGGCTCGGTATGGCGCCGGTGTCCGGCTCTGCGGCCTTGGTCAGGGCGTCGAGCGAGTCGGGAACGATGGACACGTCGGCCAGTTGGGGTTCGAGGGTCGGGTTGGCGGCCACTGCGGCAGCCCGTCGAGCGTCACGGTTCCGAGACCGTCGGGACCGGCCTTGAGAACCCAGCGGGCCTCGGGCCTGTTTCCGATCAGCGGCCGCATCGCCCGACGATGCCCCTCCACTTTCGTTGGTTCGGGCCGCCGCCACCAACGATCAGGCGGCAAAGATGCTGCAGGAGTTCATCACCTCGACGCTGCCGGCCGCCGCCCCGGACCTGGCTTCGGGGTCCGATGCCGAGCGCCGCCCGGCCCTGATCGGAGCCCATCCGCCCGGTGTTGCCTTCGGTCGGCGGGTACTGGCCGTCGGTCCCCTGGCCGAATCATCGGTCGATGAACTGGTCGACCTGGTCGCCCCCAAGATCCGCTTCTGTCCAGACGTCGGATCGCCTGCGCCGTCGTCGGCGCGTTCAGAGCTACAGTCGGAGGGGTGAGAACCGTAGGTCGGGCCGTAGCCGGAACCGTGATGGTGATCACCGTGCTGCTCGTCGGCTGCGCCGATGACGAGACGCCGACCAACTACACCTCGGCCAACCGGGACGCCTTCCTCACCGCGTGCTCCCAACCCTTGGACGACCCTCGCCTGATCAGTGAGGTCTGTGGCTGCGTGTACGAACGGTTGGAGTTCGAGATGTCCTTCGACGACTTCGTCGAACTCGATGAGGCCCTGACTCCGCCCGAGGTCGAGGATGACGAGAGCAACCCGGTCACACCCCCGGTCACACTCCCCGACGAGATGACCGACATCGTGGCCGACTGCTTTGTCGAGGAAGCCGACCTCTGAACTACCCTGGGCCCCGATGACCGACACCAGTGCCGCCGCTGAAGCCCCGAGCACGAAACCGACAAAGCGTTGGACCTTCCAGTGGAAGGAGCTGTATGACGAGGTCATCACCTCCGGCCTGTGCACCGGGTGCGCCGGTTGTGTGATCGCCTGCCCCCATGATGTCATCGGCTACAAGCATGAGCCCGGGGCCTACAAGCCGTTCCATCTGGAGGAGGAGCTGGGGCTCGACAACTGTGTGCACGGCGAGAAGGGCTGCACCTCGTGCACCCGGGCCTGCCCCCGGTTCCGGTCGTGGGAGACCGAGGCCGACGAGCACCTGTTCGGCCGAACCCGCAACCCTGACGAGATGTCGGGGATCTACAAGGACATTCAGCTGGTCCGGGCCAAGGACGACTCGGTGTACGAGGCCGGCCAGGACGGCGGGTTGGTATCGGCAATCTTGATCTGGTGTCTGGACAACAAGATCATCGACGGGGCCCTCGTATCGACTTTGGAGGGCGGCAAGGGGGGCTGGAAGGCCCGACCCGGGGTGGCCACCAACGCCTCCGAGGTGCTGGCCGGGGCCGGTAGCCGCTATACCTATTCGGCCAACACCATGGCCTTCGACGAGGCCATGGAGAAGGGGTGCGAGAGCCTGGCCCTGGTCGGCATGAGCTGCCAAACCTCGATCGGACCGGTGATGTGGCACCGCAAGGTGGGCAAGGTGTCCAAACCCATCAAGTTGAACATCGGTCTGCTGTGCTCCAAGAGCTTCGACGATTCGATGTTCGACGAGCTGTTCTGGCTCAAGTACGGGCTCCGCAAGGACAACATCGTCAAGATGAACATCAAGGGTGTGTTCCAGGTATGGATGGACAACGGCGACTACCACGAGATCAACCTCAAGGAGTGCCACGCCTGGACTCGCGAGGGCTGCAACCACTGCCCCGACTTCGCCGCCGAGCATGCCGACATCTCCACCGGCGGTATCGGCAACGAGACCGACTGGACCCTCACCATCGTCCGCACCGACCTTGGTCGGGCCGTGATCGACGCCATGATCAACGACGGCGTGATCGAGACCCGACCCGGCGACGACGATCCGGCCGCCGTCGCCCTCATGCACCGACTGGCCGAGAAGAGCCGGACCCGGTGGCCGGAATGGGCCAACGGTGAGGCCAGGGTCGGCATCACGGCCAAGAAGTAGAGCGGCCGACGGCGGTGTCGGCGGTTACGGCCGGGTCTCGATGTCGGCCAGCACGTCGGCGATGCGGGTGGCGGCGTCGAGGGCAAAGTCCTTGGTCACACCGATCGGTGTGCCGGGAACGGTCTCGCCCAGATGATTGGTGACGGCGGCCGATCCGTCGGGGTGAAGCCGGATCACCGTTCCGCACCGTTCCGGCAGCTCGGCCTCATCAGTGGCCAGAGCGATCAAACCGATTCGACCCGAATCGACATCGTCTCGATCGAGGCCGGCTTTCTGGAAACGACTCATGCCGTCCACAACCGCCACCATGAACGAGCCGCCACCCTCGGGTGACATCGAGATCGGCAACGACGTCGTCCACTGCCAGTCCTCGAGATGACGGCGGCCGGTCACCACCCAGAACCCGATGTCGCCCGGTGCGCTGAGGGCGGCCAGCGACAGCACGGCATGGCGGGCACAGGCCAGCACGGCCGCCCGGGACCCGACGATGCCCAGCGGTCCCCGTTGGAGAGTCGCCGTCACCGGCACCCAGGGCAGCAGGCTCATGTCCACAATGGCCCGGTGGAGCTGCTCGGGTATGAGCTCCGGGGTGTCGAACCGGGGCTGCCAGGGGATGGTGGCGTAGGCCACGCTGAACCGGGCGAACAACCGGTGATCGGTGTCTCGTTCCCACAGCCCCGGCTCCAGGCGGATGAGACGACTTTTGATTTCCTGCGGATCGGGGTGGGTGAGCCGGTGACGCTCGGCCACGGCGTCCCGAGTGCGGCGCACCGTGTCGAGGAAGGCGGCGGTCGGGGTGGTCCGGTCGCCGACGCGTCCGGTGGCCGGCGGTCCCGACGACCTGTCCAAGGGAGGAACGTTGATGGCCCTCGCCGTGGTCTCGGTGTCGTGGAGCTCCTCCGCCCGGGGCATGTCGGAGGCGGGCGGGCGGGCCGGGCGCACCGAGAAGCAGGCGCTGCCGACCTGGAGGATGCCGTTGCCCAGAAAGGTCGCCTCGGTGACCTCGATCTCGTTGACGATGGCTTGAGCCGATCCCGGCACCACGATGACCTGACCGTCCTCCAGTACCTGGATGCCGAACGACACGCCCTTGGTCGATTCACTGAACTCGTAGGTCTTGCCCGGTGTGAGCGCCATGGACGAGCCGGCGGTGAGACCGGCCACCTGTCGCATCTCCAACTCGAGGCTCGGCGATACACGACTCGAATCGGCGGTCGAATCAGCGACGGCCTCCGGCTCGGTATCGAGGGCGGCCTCACCATCGTCGGCGATGGGGTCGGCATCGGGAGCGGGGGTGCCGGGAAGCACGATGGCAGGGGCCGCTTCGGTGTCATCGGGGGCCTCCGGCCCGGGCTCGGTGTCGGGGGCGTCGAAGCGGTCGACGAGATCGGAGATGTCGTGCGGCTCCGTAGCCGACTCGCCGGCCGACGGTTCGTCGACATCGACAAAGACGGCGTCGACGATGTCGTCGGAACCCACCACCTCATCCTGGCTCCTGTCGAGGAGGCCGAGGATCACCCGGTCATCGTCGTCGCCCGAGCCGGCGGACACGACGGTGTCGTAGTCGAGCTCGACGGGCGGTGAATCAGTGTCACCTTCGTCATGGTTCACGTCTGTGCCCGCCTCGTCACCCGCTGTGCGCCTCGCATTCTGCCACTCTCCGCCGATGATCCGCCCTCCTGTGTCCACAGTCTAGGTTGACCGACTCGTCTAACGGGGTTTCTACTCTCGACTTGGATCCGGCGTCGGGAGGTTGACATCCGATCGCAACCGCTGGCACGGCTCCCGGGCCACACATCCGATGAGGTGATCGTTGACGACGCCCATGGCCTGCATGGCGGCGTAGGCCGTCGTCGGCCCCACGAATCGAAAACCCCGTTGCTTCAGCTCCTTGGCCAGTGCCTTCGAGTCTTCGGTGACAGCCGGGACGTCGGCCAGCCGTCTCGGAGGGTCAACGTCGAACCGGAACGACCAGACCAGCCCGGCCAGCGACTCGCCGCCCTCCCACATCGAAAGCACGCTGCGGGCATTGCCGATGGTGGCCTCGATCTTGCCCCGGTGACGGATGATCGAGCTGTCGTGCAACAGCCGGTTCACGTCGTCGGTCCCGAACCTGGCCACCTGCACGGGATCGAATCGGGCGAAGGCCTTGCGGAAGCCGTCTCGCTTGCGGAGAATGGTCAGCCACGACAGCCCCGACTGGAACCCCTCCAGGCAGAGCCGTTCCAGCACGGCCCGGTCGTCGATCACCGGTCGTCCCCACTCGGTGTCGTGATAGCTCCGGTAGTCGTCGCCGGAGGCACCCCACGGGCATCGGGCCACCCCGTGGTCGTCGACGGCCAGATCACCGGCCGTGAGATCGCTGTTCGAACCCAGTTCACCGTCGGCCACTGTTCGAGCCTAAGTGCGGCGCGCCGTCGCCCGCCACCTGAGGTCCGGTTGCCGCCCGAACGCTCCGGCGACGTGGCGCAGCCTTGAAGGACTCAATCCCCAACGGAGCCGAAAGCGGCCAGGGCCACCCCGGTCAGACCCAGGGTGACGCCGAGGACCTGCCACCACCGCATGCGTTCGGAGGAAAACGCCACGGCCAGGCCGGTGGTCACGGCCGGGTAGAGCGATCCGGCCACCACAACCAGGGCCACGCTGCCCCGCTGGACCCCTGCGGTGAAGGCGGCGATACCGGCGGTTCCCAGCAAGCCGGAGACGAAGGACAGGGTCCGGGCTTCCAGTCGGGGAAGCACATCGACGCCTCGGGCCGTCGACACCAGGGCCAGGGCGGCAACGATGACGGTGCGTTGGGACACGACCGGCCACATGCCACTTTCGACCGAGGTGGCGGTGAGAACGGAGTAGGCCGAACCGAAGCACAGGCCGCCGCCTATCCCGTAGGCCAACCCGACAAGGGCCCGATGGCCGAGATGGGGGGAGATGGTCATGGGTACGATGGCGGCCAGAGCCAGCACCACACCGAACGAGGTCAGTCTCGACGGCGGTTCACCCCGGATGGCGGCCACCACAATGGGGATGGCGGCGGTCACCACTGACAGCGACGGCGACACGATGCCCACCGACGACGCCGTCATACCGGTGTAGAGAAGGGTAAGGGCGGCGGCGATGAGCACCCCGGTCAGCGCCCCCAGGGCCACATCGGCCATGAGTACACGGCTGGCCACGATTTGGGTCAAGGTCAGGGCGGTGAGCGTGCCGGCCACTGCGGCCAGGGTGACCAGGGGGACGGCTCTGGTTCGACGCCCGGCCTGGGACGCCAGAAAGTCGCCGACCCCGATTCCCAGCGATGACAGCAACCCGAGGGCCAGTGCCAGCACGTGGCTACTCGTGTTCGTCCCTGGTGGGAAGCTGATCGGGCATGAGGGCGGTTCCGCTTTGCCGCTGCTCGTCGATGAGGTCCCGGTCACAGCTCCAGCACAGGTAGTCGGCCGTGGTTGACACGATCGACAGTTGGGTGCCGCGCGACTTCTCGATCACCGCCACCGGGGCGGCATAGAGGTCGTGGGAACCACAACGCGGACATCGACGCCTGGGGTCGCGCTGCCACGTGGTACCGCAGACGCCGCAGGTGATGGTGATGATGTCGTCGGTCGGCTTGCCTGACAGCTCGTCGGTTTCCCCGCACCCGGGGCATGAGATCTCATCGGCCGAGGGGGAACCCATCACCACAGGCTAGCCAACGCCGTCGGCGATCTCCGGGCCGAAGCCGGGCCCGTTGGTCCGGCCCGCCTCGCCGGGTTCGATTCTCACCCGGGTCGGGCCGACTCGGGCTACCTCATTTGCCGCGACGGCGGTGTTAGCGTTGGGCCAGGAGCATCTATGGTCGATCACTATCCCTCGGGGACCGCCGCCGGTGGCCACGGGTCACCACCTCGATACGACGGGCAGACCGGACCGCCGGCCCAACCCGATTCCCCGCTGCCGAAGCCGGTTCAGCGTCGTGGCCGGCGTCGCCGCGGTCGGGCCGCAACCGTCATGACGTTCGCTGCGCTCGGACTGGTCCTCCTGGTGGTTCTCGGTGCCATCTGGGGCATTCGCCGGTACCGGCAGTTCGACTTCGTGGACATCGCCGGGGTGGATCCTCCGGCCTCCGGGCCGACCAACTGGCTGCTGGTCGGCCTCGACAGTCGGGAGGGGGTGGAGGCCTCCGATCCCAACTCCGCCGCTTTCCTCGGCCCCGATGTCATCCCCGGGGCCCGGGCCGACACCATCATGGTGGCCCGAGTCGACACGTCCACCAGTGGGGTGGAGCTGCTGTCGGTGCCCCGTGATCTGTGGGTGCCGATCGTGGGCAAGGGTGAGAACGGTCGTATCAACGGGGCGTTCGACGGACCTGGCGGTCGGGAGCGGTTGGTGGCCACCGTGGAGTCGGCGTTGCAGATCAACATCCACCACTACGCCGAGGTCAACTTCATCGGCTTCCAGGAGATGGTGGAGGCTCTCGGGGGCGTTCCCCTGTGGTTCGAGGCCCCGATGCGGGACGCCGCCACCGGTCTCAA
>JAHEJM010000003.1 GCA_024638815.1 Acidimicrobiales bacterium
CCCCGGGGAGGGGGTTGCCGGGCCACCAAAGTGCTGGGGGGTTCAGCGGCGGACGGACTCGAACTGGGAGAGCAGGCGGAGAAAGGCGAAGATCCCGACGAACAAGGCGACGGCCACCACGTCATTGCCGGTGGGGGCCAGGGCGGCGTAGAGTCCAAAGCCGGCCGACAGGGCGGCCAGCAGGCCGATGGAACCGACGTGACGATCATCGACCCGACCGGCCAGGAAGAACGTGGCGATGCCGAACACCAGGGCGGCCAGCAAGGAGCCGACCACGGCCGGAGCCGACGTGTCAGCCGCCAACAGCACGGCCTCTGCGGCCAACAGGACGGCGTCAGCCGCCAACAGCACGGCGTCAGCAGCCGGCAGCGCCGTTGCGATCGACGCCTGCGTGATCGTTGCCATCAACCGACGGACCCCGCCGATCGTCGACCCGTGAGCTCGCCCAACGTGGTGCTGAGCGCCCCCCTCACCTTGGGGTCACGCAGCTTCCAGATGACCCCGTCGACGAAGAAGTGGTGAAGCTGGAACGCGGCCGTCATCACGGCAATGGCCACACCGAACGAGACCGCGGTGACCGAGGAGATCAGCTGGCCGCTCCAGCGGAACATGAAGGCCCCGATGAGGAAGATGCCGAGCCCCCACACCGCCGATTCCCGGACCAGCATGAGCCATGACCCCTGCCGGCCGGTGCGGATCTGGCGCTCCCGCATCTGCAGGAACCAGGCGATGAACAGGTACTGGACCGAGTGGAAGAGGTTGACGAACTCGAAGTAGCTGTCGGTGCGCCACGTCCCCACCGACAGGTTGAACCACACCAGTTGGGCCAGGGCCGGAACGAGGAAGATCACGGGCATGGGAACCGCTGAGCGACGCAGGGCGTCGATCAGGGCCACGGCCAGCACGCAGCCCAAACCGATGACGGCCCAGTTGGTCACCGTCAGCACCCACAGCGGCAAGCCGATGCTGGGCATGACCACGTCGAAGAAGGTGAGGTCAACCCCCGGGATCTCGATGCGGGCCTGGAACTCGAGGCAGGTGGCGTACACGAACCAGGTCAGGCTGGACCGTAGCAGCGGGGTGACTTCGAACCCCGACCGGCGGGCGTACAGCAGGGTCAGGCCGATGGTCTGACCGCTGAAGTGGTAGGGCGACCAGATGAAGAAAGCCTTGACGAACCATGGAGCGAACCCGGACGGGCTGGCCAGGGAGCCGACCACACCGAGCCCCACGACCACCGGCACCACCCAGGCGGTGATGGGGAACTGGCTGGTGGTCTCCCGGGAGCGGTAGAGCCGATAACTGGTGGCGGCGAAGTGGGGCCAGTTGAGGATCCAGAACGCCATGAGGGCCCAGCGGGCGGCCGAGTTGCCGAGGAAGGTGGCATCCTCGGCCCCCGAGTTGTGATCCAGGAACACGATGCCGAACCGTATGTAGACGAAGAACAGGACGGAGAAGCCGCCGAGGAACATGGCGTCGATGAACGGGCCCACGAAGTAGGTGGCCGACCCGGTCGACGCCGGGGTGGCGGCCCGATCGACGGCGACCGTCGACGATGGTGTCATGGTCACGGCGTCATCGACCGGACCCGCAGTGTCGACGTCGTCGGTTCGCAGTCCCCTCGCCCACATGCCGGTCGAGGGTACACAGCCACACCGGCGTCGTCGAGGCTCGGGGATGTTCGGCCCAGATCAACGGGCCGAACGCCACCCCGGGTCGGTACAGCCGTTCAGCCGGTCGTGGTTGGGTGAAGGCCGGCGATGCGACCCTCGTCGGGAGGCACCCGGCCATCACGAACCTCGGACCAGGTTCGTCGGGCCGCCTGCGGGCCGAATCGGTGCTCGACCGACAGCCAAGACCGGCTGTGGTCGATGAAGGAGAAAAGCGCCGCCCCGGTTCGTCGGCCGTACTCGTCGCGACCCCACTCGCTCATCATGCGACCGATCTCGGTCGGGGCGAAGAACAACTCGGGTTTCGGGCCGGCCTCCACCCTGGCCGGTGGGGCGTCGTGGTGGCTCATGCCGACGGTCATCGAATAGTGGAGCCGGTCGCTCAGGTGCTGGTGGACCGCGGCCAACACCGTGGTGTTGCCGGCCATGTCTATGGCCACCGACGGAACCGGGGCCACGGTGTCGAGCCGGTCATAGGCCACGACCGAGTCGTACAACCCGAGTGATGAGACGAAGCCGGCATTGCCGGCCGAGGTGACACCGACAAGGCGGGCCGCACCTCGCCCGGCGGCACAGTGGGCGAAGCCGACGGCCGTCTTGGATGAGGCCGACAACACGATCACCTGGTCGGCGTCGAAATAGCGATTGGCGGCGAAGAACTCCTCGGCGGCAAAGCCGGTGATGAACAGGCCTCGGAGGAGGGCGTGACGGTCCTCGCCGTCGGTGCCGGGCTCGTACAGCGGGTCGAGGCGGGTGTCGAGGAAGGCCCGGTAGACGGGGGCGTGGGCCTGGCGATTCGGGCCGTCGTCGCGGAAGCCGTGGTTGGAGGAGCTCACGGTCATGGTCACCTGATCGGCCATGGGGTACCACCCGTAGTAGCGGCCACCGACGGCGACGTCAGGATGGCGGGACTCGACCAGGTCGGCCCAGCCCATGGCCGGGACCCGACCCCAGCCTTTTTCGGCCGGGAAGAAGTCCCAGTAGCCGAAGGCGTCGCCCATTGCGGCATAGGTGATGTTGTTGGCGGTGACGGCGAAGCGGTCGACCCGCAACCGAACCTGACCCTCCTCCAGTGGCGGGTCCTCGGTCTCGAACAGCCTGGTCCGACCGTGGTCGGCCCGATCGACCTCGAGCACGGTCGTGGTGGCGCTCGTCGTCATCTTGCCCCTCCTGGAACCATCGTGCAGCGTCTCGCTGCCGGGAACCGGGCGGTCCCGGCTTGCGATGCGAGATTTCCTTGGTAGTCGATACCTTGAACATTGCGGCAAGTCATTTGTACCAAGGAAATCTCGAGATACCGGCCGAAGGCCGGGATACCTAGATGACGAGCGGATAGCCGTCGAGTTCGATGAGCAGGCCGGAGACGGGGCGGTCGGGAAGACTGCGGCCCAGATGGTCGGAGCGGACCTCGGCGATCCACGTGCTGTGTTGGTATTCGTGATTGATCACGGCGATGAGCAGTCCGGCGGCGATGTGGCGAAGCTGTCGAGGCGCACCGACCCGACCGGCATCGATGTCGTTCATGCGAACCCGCAGGCGCTCGGCGGCCCGGATTCGATACGATCGCAACCGCTCGCCATCGGGCATGTCGCCCCGGTCCGCTTCGGCCGTCGCACTGTCCATCAACCGATCGAGTTCCGGATCGAGCAAAGGCTCGGCCGCGGTCAGGTTCCGAACCATGAAATGGGACACCGCGGCCTGATGGCCGAGGTGCCAGGCGATGGGACTGAAGTTCTCGTGGGGCCGCCATCGCACATCGTCGTCGCGTAGATCCGACCACAGCGAGTCGGTGTAGGCCAGCGCCCGATCGTACTCCTCGAGCAGCCGACCGATGTCGTGGCGGGGTGAGTGTGTGGCGTCGAGATCGGACATCGCCGCCCCCTCAACTGCCGGGCAACGGAAGGCGGGCGAATTCGGGTGCTCGCTTCTGGAGGAACGACTGGACGCCTTCGGCGAAATCGGGCCGCCCGAAGCTCTCGATCATCAACTGCTGGGACTCGACTTCGGCCTGACCCAGACCGCGATGGAGCTGCTGGTAGACCTGGCGCTTCATGATGGCGATCGACGACGGCGAGCACCGGGTGGCCAACTGCTCGAGGTAGTCCCGGCAGTAGGCAAGCAGCCGGTCGGGCTCGACCAGGTGGTTGGCCAAGCCCAGTCGCAGAGCCTCCTCGCCTTTGACCCGGCGGGACGAGATGAGCAGGTCGAGGGCCACCGCCGGGCCAACCAGTCGGGGCAGCAACCAGCTCAGCCCCCACTCGGCGATCAGGCCCCGCTCGGCGAAGGCGGTGACGAACAGGGCGTCGGGGGTGACCACTCGCAGGTCGCAGGCCAGGGCGAACGGGTAGGCCATGCCGGCCACGGCACCGTTGACGGCGGCGATGATCGGCTTGTCCATGGCCATCAGGTAGGTGAGGCGACCGTCGAAGTCACCGTCGGCACCGGCCCACGGATAGCGCCGGTGATCGGTGTCGTCGCCATCCTCCTCCTCGTCGAGATCGATGGTTTGCCGGCCCGACGACAGGGCGTCGAGGGCATTCATGTCGGCCCCGGCGCAGAACGCCCGGCCGGCCCCGGTGATGATGATGCCGACCACCCGGCGATCTCCGGCCGCCTGTTCCAGAGCATCGCGGATCTCGACATCCATGGTGGTGGTCCAGGCGTTCATCGACTCCGGTCGATTGAGGGTGATGGTGGCAACCGGGTCGTCGACCTCGTAGAGGATCTCGGTGTAGTCGCTCATGGCCTCTCTGTAACACAGATTCGCCGGCTCGGGCGATTCGTCACGCCCCAGGGCACGCCTTCGGGCACGCCGGTTCCGGTCAGGCGTCCAGTTGGTGGCAAAGCTCGGACAGGAAGTACTCGCAGTCGGTGACGATGCCCACCGCCTGATGGGTGCCACGGTCGGTCAGCTTGATGACGGTGTCGGCGTCGGTGTCGACACAGAAGGTGGCGACCCTGGCCGGGAGGATGTTGCCCACCGCCACCGAATGCAACATCGTGGCCACCATCAAGCAGACACCGGCGTTGCCCACCACGGCCCGCATGGCGTCGGTGGCTTCCAACACATCGGGGATCACATCGGGGAGCGGGCCGTCATCGCGGATCGATCCGCACAGCACGAATGGTGTACCGGTGGTGACGCAGGTATGCATGACCCCGCCGGTGATCAGCCCCTGTTCGACGGCGGCGGCGATCGACCCGGCCCGGCGGACCCGGTTGATGGCCCGCAGATGGTGGGTGTGGCCATGAGGTCCGGACTGCCCGCTCTCCAGGTCGACACCGAGGGAGGTGCCCAGCATGTCGGCCTCGATGTCGTGAGCGGCCAGAGCGTTGCCGGCCAGCAACACCGTCACCCAACCCTTGTCGATCAGCCGGGCCAGCAGCGGGGCGCTGCCGGAATGCACGATGGCCGGTCCACCCACCAGGACCACGTCTCGACCGGCGGCCCGGGCTCGGCCCATGGCCTCGGCGGCGTCGGCGATCATGCGCCGCTTGGGTCGCTCGGTGGACACGTCACTGCCCATGAACCGGAAGTCGATGTCGCCTCCGTCGACCTCGTCCTCGACGTCGACCCGCACCCCGGTGTAGCCGACCACGAACTGCTGCCCGGCCTTGGCCTTGTGCATGGGACAGGTTTCGGCTCGCCAGGTCCCGTCGTCGTCCTGCCGGACCCGGATCCCGCAGTCCATCTCGATGTGCTCCACCTCAACCGCCTGACCGGCGATGAGCACCGAGGTGGGGAAGTTGGTGGTGGAATGGAAGTCCTCGGGCAGCACCCCGTCAACATCGGCGGTGGCCAGGGTGGCCTCGGTCTCGTCGAAGGTGGCGCCCAGCCGGCCGGCCCGGCGGCAGGCCGCCAGCAACGTCGCCCGGTCATCGGCCTGGATGACCAGCTCGGCCAATGACTGGTCGTTGGCCCGCTCCCCCACCCGGAACCGTCGGAGCCTGGTGGTGACCCCCATGGCGTCGAGTTCGTCGAGCACCTGAGCCAGGCGTTTCTGATCCAGCAGATCCCCGTGAAGGGTCAACTTCTCGCTTTGCACATGACCTGCCATTCGTCGGTGACCGGGCTCGGCTCTCCCGGCTCAACAGTATCCCTTCGGCGGATCGGCGAACACCGGCGGCACGGTCGCCAGCCGGCGTCGTGCCCTGCGTCTCGCCCGGTGTTCTCGCCGTGCCCGCCGCCGGACCGTGTCATCGGCAACCCACTACCGTTGTGCCATGAGGATCGGCATCAGCATTCCCAACTTCGGCGACTACGGCGACCCGGCGGCCGTGATCGATCTGGCCGTGACCGCCGAGCGGGTCGGGTTCGACGGGTTCTTCCTGTGGGATCACATCGTCATCGCCGATGGTGTCGACGTCGCCGATCCATGGGTGATGCTGGGGGCCATGGCCCAGGCCACCGAGCGGATCATGCTGGGACCGATGGTCACCCCGATCCCCCGGCGACGGCCGTGGGTGCTGGCCCGCCAGGCGACGTCGGTCGATCACCTGTCGGGGGGTCGGCTGATCCTGGGGGTCGGACTGGGGGCGCCGGCGGCCGAGGAGTTCGGCACCTTCGGCGAACCCGAATCGGACCGGACCCGGGCCGAGCTGCTGGAGGAGGGGTTGGACGTATTGACCGGCATATGGTCGGGCGAGCCGTTCTCCTACTCGGGCCGGCACTTCGAGGTGGCCGAGACGGTGTTCGGTCCCCGCCCGGTGCGGTCGAGCGGCATCCCGATCTGGGTGGCCGGCATGTGGCCCAACCGTCCGCCGTTCCGCCGGGCGGCCCGGTATGACGGAGTGGCCCCCATCCGGGCCGACATGGCGCCCATGGGTCCCGAGGAGCTGGCCGACGTGGTGGCTTATGTGACGCAGCACCGGGCCGAGGTCGAAGCGGCCGAGCAGCCGTTCGATGTGGCCGTCGGCGCCGCCCCCGACCCCGACACCATCGCCGCCCTCGCTGACGCCGGGGCGACCTGGGTCATGATCGGCCCCGACTTCGGAGCCGCCGTCGACGATGTCAAAGCCATGATCGAAGCCGGCGTTCCTCGATAGCTCGGTCTGGCCGGTTGCGCTCCGGTGGTTCATGTGCACGGTGGTGGTGTCCAACGTCTCGGAGATGTGTTCGACGGGAGTTCGTCCCAGCGGTAACAGCCGCATTGGACAACTCGATCCGCCACCCCGCCTGCCGGGGCGTTGGGTGAACTCGGCGCTCGGGCTTCGTGTCGGACACGGTCCGACAATCAACCGGTACCATCCCTCCAATGGGAACCTACCACCCCGAGCTGACAAAGGCATGGCTCTATCCGCCATCCCTCGGCCTTCCCCGAACGCTGCCCTTCTTCCGCGCCATGGAGGCGCTCCAGAGGCGCTTCATCAGTCCAAAGGCACGCAAGGTGTCGGTCAGCGAAACCGCCGATGTCTATTTCGTCGGGCCACCGTCAGGACGCACGCCTGCCCCGGCGCTGCTGTGGATGCACGGCGGCGGTCTGGTGATCGGGACCGCCGTTTCGGAGTTCTCCTTTACCCTCGAGCGGTACAGCCCGCACATGGATGTGGCGATGGCATTCGTCGAATACCGCCTTGCCCCCGAACACCCGTTCCCGGCTGCGTTGGACGACTGTGCCGCAGCGCTGGAGTGGTTGGCCGCCCAGCCCGATGTCGACTCCAGCCGCATCGCCATCGGAGGTGTGAGTGCCGGTGGCGGCCTGGCAGCGGGATTGGCCCTTCGAGCTCGTGATGAGATGGACGTCCAACCGGTCTTCCAATTGCTGATCTACCCGATGATCGACGACCGCACCGCCCACCGAACGGACCTCGACGACATGCCGGCCAAGCTGTGGAACCAGACCTGCAATCGCTTCGGCTGGTCGTCCTATCTGGCTGGTGCCACGGGTGACGACGTGCACTCCCACGCCGCACCATCCCGCGCCGAAGATCTGTCCGGCCTACCGCCGGCGTGGATCGGAGTCGGCACGCTGGACCTGTTTCACGACGAGAACGTCGAGTACGCCCGACGCCTGCAGGAGGCCGGCGTGCCCTGTGAACTGAAGGTGGTCGAGGGTGGCTACCACGGCTTCGATCTGGGCCGCGCCCCGGTTGTACAGGACTTCCACCGCAGCCAGATCGACGCACTTGGGGCGGCGTTTGATCCGGACCCGGCAGGCTGAGCGCCGCCTCGACAACCTTCGATCTCTGTGATCGCCCCGCCGACTTCGCCATGTAGCTGCGCGGCCAAACGCCGGTTCATCAGCGCGCCGACTCGCCGTTTGCAAGCGTCGTCACCGCGCCGGTCACAGTCATGCCCAGGACGTCCCCGCTCCCCGCTCGTCGGTGAGGATAGGTCTGCCGGCCGGAGGCCACCGGGTCGGAGCGTTCCTGCTCGGGAACGGCAGCTTGCATAACATCGGCAAGCAGAACTCATGCCTGGTCAGTGGCCAACCGAGAATAGAGGGTCATGTCGTGCCAACCGTCGGCGTGAAGGTTTGCGCCGCGGCGAACACCCTCTTCGGTGAAGCCGGCTCGCAACGCCACACGTCGAGAGGCATCGTTTCGGGTTGAGTGTTGAAGCTGGATGCGGTGGATGCCGAGTCGATGGGACCATTCCGTCGACAAGACACACACAGGCGACAACCAAGACGACCATGGCTCGCGTGGTGAGTGCACCCCATCCCGTGACGACCGAGATTGCTCCCGCCATCGCCGTGATGGCCACGGCGGTCAGCGGCGCAATCGCCAGAGGCGGCGTAGTTGCTTCGACTTGCTGAGTGGCGAACTCACGAACGACAAGCGCAGCAGCCGCCGCGATCACGAGCAGTGCCCACGGCGAAAAGCCATCCGGCGTCGGACGGACGACCGCGACGGTGTGGCTGACATCTACAGCAAGTCTCGTCACAGCTAGCCGTCGGAGCTGCGTGATCATCTCATCCGGATTGGAGCTCTCGAGGGCGACTCCGTGGTTGTTGATCTTGGGGCTGGGACGGGCCAACTGGCGACCATGGCAGCCACCGTTGCCGCAGAGGTCATAGCGATCGAACCGGAACCGGACATGGTTCGCGTTGGCCAAAGGGCGACAGCCGAACTCCCGGCTGTCCGATGGATGCTCGGAGCCGATCGCGATTTACTCGAACTACTGGCTCAGCCGGTTGATCTTGTCTTGATTGGCAATGCATTCCATCACATGAATCACGTGAGGCTGCTGGCCGACCTCGACTCGCTCGTTGGTCCATCCGGTGCGGTCGTGGTCTGCACCTCGAGCATCCCTGTTTGCCTCAGGACACCGATTGGTCGATCGCGCTCCGACAACAGCTGAGCCGAGAGCTCGGTCGCCCGATCAGCAGCGCCGGCACTCCGGACCACGAGTCGGACGTGGCGGTCCTTACCCACTCGCCGTTCTCGGATGTCGAAAGGTGGCTGTGGACGCGGGAACAGAACCGAAGGGCGCAGAGCATCGTGGGTGAGGTCCTCTCGAGCGCCTCCGGGGCGATCGATGAGGCTGCCGCCGAGCGGCTCCTCTCCACTCTTGAGCGGTACCTCGTGAACGGGATGGTGCCTGAGAAGGTCGAGACCACGGCCCTCATCGCCAGAAGACCAGCAAACTGAACCGCTCATACCGCCCGGCCCAACCGCCGGCGGGCTTGCGCACTACTGACCCTGTCAAGCCGACAACTACGGGATGTGTTGGCCTACATCAAGGCGCTGCGCTCGGCTGGTGACCCGAATGTGATCCGGATCGCCGATGGTGAGTTCGGATTGTCGTTGCGAACGATTCACCGTTGGCCTTGGCTTTGCTCAGCTGATAGTGGCTGCAAACGTCAGCTATTTAAATTGAATTAGAGCTTGTTACTCGAACTTATGTTTGATATAGTGATGGCATGACCGAAGGCGGGTTGCCACCAGAACCACACAGCGACGATCTGACGCTGTTGGAGACCGCTCTCGATGCGATGGTGGCAACCGATCCCGCCTGCCTCCCTGTGGCCGAGCTGTTGGATCGAGCCTGTCGACTGCAAAGGTTGTCGGCTCGGATCGACGCCGCACGGGCCACCGTGTTGGCGGCCGCCGATTCGGCGTCCGAAGCGCCCGGCGTGCTGCGCGAGCTCGGGTTCCGAACCGCATCCCAGGTCGTTGCCGCCGAAACCGGGGCACCGGCCCGGGAAATCCACACCACCGCCCGCACCGGGCAATGGCTCAACCAGTTCCCGGTCTTCGCCCAGGCCGCCGCCGACGGGGTGTTGACCCTGCGGCACCTTCGGGAATTGAAATCACTGGACACACCGCAGCGGCGAGACGCCCTGGTTGTGTCCCAGGACGAGCTGGTGGCCGCCGCTCGGGATCATGACTTTGTGGAGTTCACCAACCGGCTCACCGTGTGGTTGATCAACCACACCACGTCCGACGAGGTGACCGAACAGGTCAAGAAGACCTCGTGCACGTGGAACACCAACACCGACGGGTCGATCGACGGCCGGTTCCACATCGACCCGCTGTCAGCGGTGGCGGTCGGCACTGCGCTGGGTGATGAGATGCAGCGCCTGTTCCGCCAACAATCCGAAGGCGACGGCAAAGCCGACACCATCAACCGGCGCAGGGGCCAGGCCCTGGTCGGCCTGATCGTTGGTGGGGCTGAAGCCCCGGGGTCGGCCACCACCACCCCACTGGTCAACCTGGTGATCGGCCAGAAGATCTTGGAGAACTTCCTCGAGCGATACTTGGATCCCAACACCGTATGGCCTTGCTTCGCAAGTCCAACTCGAGTTTGCCGTCGGCAAACTCGCCCACTCAACGCTCGATCCGGCGATGTTTGCCGCAGGCAAACTCGGGTTTGCCGGGCAGCGCCCGGCAAAACATCGACATGTCGGTCAAAGCCCGAGGGTTCCCACCGTGGATGAAACGGGCGTTACTGATCGAAGCCAGAGCCAGGTGCAGAATCCGGGGCTGTGATGCGCTGTATCACTGGCTGCAAGTTGATCATGTTGAACCCCATTCGAAGGGTGGGCCTACCAGCCTTGCCAACGGGCAGATTCTCTGTGATCCGGACAACAAGTGGAAGCGCGATCTCGTGGCCTGAACCAGGCGACGACGAGCAATCCGCTCCACTCCTGCAACTTGACAATCGAAATCAAACCGTGAACCCCCGGCCACGGTGGGCGGCCGATGCCGTCGGCTCCTCCTAGATGTCCAGGAACCTCACATCATCGGCGTTGGTCTGGATGAAATGCTTGCGACTCTCGACATCATCACCCATGAGGACGGCGAAGACCTCGTCGGCGATGGCGGCGTGTTCCACCGTGACCTGGAGCAGGGTGCGGGTCTCGGGGTCCATGGTGGTCTCCCACAGCTCGGACGCATCCATCTCGCCCAGACCCTTGAGCCGCTGGAACTCGGCCCGAGGATGGTCGGCAGCGTAGCCGTTACGAGCGGCGTCGTCCTTGAGGTAGATCTTCTTCTTGCCCACGATGGTGGAGTACAAGGGGGGCTGGGCGATGTAGATGTACCCGGCCTCGACCAGAGGTCGCATCTGGCGGAAGAAGAAGGTGAGCAGCAGGGTTCGGATGTGGGAGCCGTCGACATCGGCGTCGGCCAGCAGGATCACCTTGTGGTAGCGGGCCTTGGTCAGATCGAACTCCTCCTCGCCCAGCCCGGCGCCGATGGCTTGGATGAGCGAGATGATCTCGGTGTTCTTGAACATGCGGTCGATGCGGGCCCGCTCGACGTTGAGGATCTTGCCCCGGATGGGGAGGATGGCCATGGTCCGGGGGTCACGGGCTTCCTTGGCCGAACCACCGGCCGAGTTGCCCTCCACGATGTAGAGTTCGGACTCCGACGGGTCCTTGCTCTGGCAGTCGGCCAGCTTGCCCGGCAGCCCGGCGCCGTCCAGGGCCGACTTGCGCCGGATGTTCTGGCGGGCCTGGGTGGCGGCGATGCGGGCCCGGGCGGCGTTGGTGGCCTTGGTCAGTACGGCCTTGGCCTCCCGGGGATGCTCCTCGAACCACTCCTTGAGCTGCTCGTTGGTGGCCTTCTCCACCAGGGTGCGAACCGACACATTGCCCAGCTTGGACTTGGTCTGGCCCTCGAACTGGGGGTCCACCACCCGAACCGAGATGACCGCGGTCAGGCCCTCCCGGATGTCCTCGCCCTGGAGGTTGTCGTCCTTTTCCTTGAGCAGGCCCTTGTCCCTGGCGTAGGCGTTGACGGTGCGGGTGAGAGCCGAGCGGAAACCCTGCTCGTGCATGCCACCCTCGATGGTGTTGATGCCGTTGGCGAAGCTGTGGACGCCGTCGGTCTGGAACCCGGTGTTCCAGCTGAAGGCGATCTCGACCTGCTCGTCCTCAGCCTCCTCGTTGAACCAGCCGACCTCGTCGAACAGGGCTTCCTTGGAGCCGTTGAGATGGTTGACGAAGTCCCTGATGCCACCGTCGTAGCGCAGCACCACCTCCTCGCCGGAAGGGTCTCGCTCGTCGATGACATGCAACTCCAACCCGGCGTTGAGAAACGCCATCATCTGGAACCGGTCGACCATGGTCTGGAACCGGAATTCGGTGCCCTCCTTGAAGATGGATGGGTCGGGCCAGAACCGGACCGTGGTGCCGGTGCGGGGCTTGCCGTCGCCGTTGAACGGCGATTCACCGATGACCGTGAGCTTGCGGTCGGGTTGACCGCCGTCGACAAACGACATGGCGTGGCGTTTGCCGTCCCGGTCGATCTCGACCTCGACCCGGCCGGACAGGGCGTTCACCACCGACACGCCAACGCCGTGCAGACCACCGGAGACCTTGTAGCCGCCGTCGCCGAACTTGCCGCCGGCGTGGAGCACGGTGAGCACCACCTCGGCGGCGCTCATGTCCTCGTACTTGGGATGGGTGTCGACCGGGATGCCCCGGCCGTTGTCGATCACCTCGACGCTGCCGTCGGGCTTGACCGCCACATCGATGCGGTCGCAGTACCCGGCCATGGCCTCGTCGACCGCATTGTCCACCACCTCCCACACCAAGTGATGCAGGCCGGTGGGGCCGGTGGAGCCGATGTACATACCCGGCCGCTTGCGGACCGCCTCGAGGCCCTCGAGGACCTGAATGGAGGACGCGCTGTAGTCACCGTTGGACGGGGCAGCGCTGGTAGGACTGGCATCGGAAGTGGTCATGAACGGATCACATTCTCAATCACGGTCGACGTTTCACCTACGTGGAGCGGCGGGCCACGACGTCGACGGAAACCGGATGAAAGGGCAAACAAGGCCCAAAACCGGGGCTGATACTGTATCTATGCCCAAGCAATCATTCTACCAGGTTTCGGGTCGCCGATGATGGCCGGAACCCGGTCGGTCAGCGGCTACGGCAACGGGTGTTCAGGACGTTCGCCCCTAGCTCCAATCAGGCACCACCATCATCATTTGTCTGGTAGCCCGAACGATTCCGCCTGGTTCCGGAGCACCTGATGGCATCCACACTCAACCGAGACATGGCGGTGACGTTGAACCTGGTCGGTCTCGACGCATTGATCAAGGTGTTGAACAAGGCCGGCTTCGAGGTCTACGGGCCCACGGTGGCCAACGGCGTCATCGGCCACGATCGGATCGACTCGTTGGATGATCTGCCCCACAAGGTGACCGATGAACAGTCGGGGGGGCACTATCGGCTGGTCGACCGTGACGACGGGGCCCGCTTCGGCTACGCCGTGGGACCCGGTTCCTGGAAGGACGTGCTCCACCCGTCCCGGGTCAAGGTCTGGACTCTCACCCGGGAACCGGGCACGGTGGCGGTGTCGATCAACAAGCCCGAACCCGTTCCCCGGGCTTTCGTCGGAGTCAGGCCGTGCGAGCTGGCCGCCATTCGCAAACAGGACCGGGTCCTGGCCCACGGACCTCACCCCGACCCCGTGTACCAGATCAATCGCCACGACACCGTCATCGTGGTCGTCAACTGCGGCGATCCGGCCGACACCTGCTTCTGTACCTCGACCGGCACCGGCCCGGCGGCTGCCGGCGGCTACGACCTGGCCCTGACCGAGCTGGTGGACGGGGCCCGGATTCACTATGTGGTGGACGTCGGCAGCGAACGGGGCGCCCGGCTGATGGCCATGATGCCACCCCGAACCATGTGGCCGACCACAACCGGCGAACACGGCAGGGCCGAGCAAGTCACCGCAAAGGCGGCCGACACCATGACGGCCCGGCTGGACACCGACCTGGCCGACCGACGGGTGGCCGACCTGCTGTACGACAACCTGGAGTCCGACCAGTGGGACGACATCGCCCGGCGATGCCTGACCTGCGGCAACTGCACACTGGCCTGCCCCACCTGCTTTTGCACCAACATGGAGGACGTCACCGACCTCAGCGGGGCGGTCACCGACCGGTGGCGGGTGTGGGACACGTGCTTCAGCCTCGAGTTCTCCCACATGGGCCCGGGTCCGGTGCGGGCCGCCGCCTCCTCCCGCTACCGCCAATGGCTGGTCCACAAGCTGGGAAGCTGGCACGACCAGTTCCGCGAATCGGGATGTGTGGGCTGTGGGCGCTGCATCACCTGGTGTCCGGTCGGCATCGATCTGCGGGACGAGATCACGGCCATGGCCGACGGCTCCGGAGGCGCATGATGGACGTAGGCCGCGCCCTGATCCGCACCCACACCCCACCTCCGACCTCACCGCTGTTGATCCCACGCCCCTACCGGGTGGTGGACAGGGTTGAGGAGGTCACCGGCGGCGACGTGGTGACTCTTCACGTGATACCGGTGGAAGGAGCGCTGCCCACCTTCCGCCCGGCCCAGGTGTCGATGGTGGGCGCGTTCGGCGTGGGCGAGGCCGCCATCTCCATCAGCTCGGCCACCTCCAACCGGGACTTCCACGCCTACACCATCCGCCGGGCCGGTCCCATCTCGGGAGCATTGGTCGACACCCCGGTCGACGGCGTGATCACGGTGCGGGGGCCGTTCGGCAAGCCCTGGCCCATCGCCTCTCTGGCCACCACCAATCTCATCATCATCGGCGGTGGGCTGGGTATGGCCCCGCTGCGGTCCGTGGTCGAGGAGTCGGTGGAGCGACTGGAGGCGGGCGGTATCGGCCGCCTGGCCGTGGTCTACGGAGCCAGGAATCCGGACCAGATCATGTATCGGGGCGATCTGGATCGGTGGCGCCGGGCCGGGGCCGAGGTGGCTCTGACCGTGGACACCGTGGAGAACGCCGACACCGCACACGGTGTACCGGGCAACGACCCCCACGACGAGTGGTCGGGGGCGGTGGGCCTGGTGACCGACGCGCTGGGCACCGTCGATCTGGACTGGACCGACACCACGGCCTATGTGTGCGGGCCCGACGTCATGATGCACTTCACGGCGCAACGGCTGCTGAAACTGGGGGTGGCAGCCGAGAACATCTGGTTGACGCTGGAGCGGAACATGCAGTGCGGCAATGCCCTGTGCGGACACTGCCAGCTCGGCCCGTTCATCGTGTGCCGGGACGGACCGGTGGCCAATTACCCGAGGATCGCCCGCTTCCAGACGGTCAAGGAGTTGTGAACGTGTCGTCCCCCCACACCGACCCCATGGCCATGACCGCCGGCACCGCCACGGCCCGGCCGCGCCGGGCGGCCGGCGGCGACAACACGACCAGGCCAACCCTGGCGGTGTGGAAGTTCGCTTCGTGCGACGGCTGCCAGCTCAGCCTGCTCGACTGCGAGGACGAGCTGCTGGCCGTGGCCGGACACATCGATATCGCCTACTTCCCGGAAGCAAGCAGCCGGATGCTCGGAGGCCCCTACGACCTGTCACTGGTGGAGGGTTCGATCACCACCGCCCACGACGCGGAGCGCATCCACACCATCCGGGACCAGTCGGAGGTGCTGATCACCATCGGGGCCTGCGCCACCGCCGGCGGCATTCAGGCCCTGCGCAACGGGCGCGATGTCGGCGAGTTCATCGACAGCGTCTACGCCCATCCCGAATTCATCTCCACCCTCGAGACCTCCACCCCCATCGCCGATCACGTCGAGGTCGACTTCGAACTGCGGGGTTGCCCCATCGACCGGGGCCAGCTCATCGAGGTGATCACCGCTCATCTCTCGGGCCGCCCGGCTCGCATTCCATCCACCAGTGTGTGCACCCAGTGCAAGGCCCGGGGCACACCGTGTGTCATGGTGGCCAATGGCACACCGTGCCTGGGCCCGATCACCATGGCCGGCTGTCATGCGTTGTGCCCCGCCTACAACCGGGGCTGCTACGGCTGCTTCGGGCCCATGGAAAGCCCAAACGTCGATGCGTTGTGGGATCTGTTCACCCAGCTCGGCATGAACGACCGGGCCAAGCAGCGGGCCTTCCACGGCTACAACGGCTGGGTCGGACCCGGGGAGATCCAATCATGAACGAACCGGGCGGCGAACTCGATCTTCACGTGCCGGTTCTGGCCCGGGTCGAGGGTGAAGGGGCCATGCACGTGAAGGTGGCCAACGGTGAAGTGGCCGACATCCGCCTCGAGATCTACGAGCCGCCCCGGTTCTTCGAGGCCTTCCTCCGGGGTCGTGACTACCACGAACCGGTCGACATCACAGCCCGCATCTGCGGTATCTGCCCTGCGGCCTACCAGATGAGCGCCTGCCACGCCATCGAGCGGGCGTGCGGGGTGAGCGTGGGGGCGGCGGGCGAGACCGGGCACGCCATCCGGGAACTGCGCCGGCTGCTCTATTGCGGCGAATGGATCGAGAGCCACATCCTGCACATCGGCTTCCTCCACGCCCCCGACTTCCTCGGCTACCACTCCGGGATCGACATCGCCACCGACCATCCGGAGATGATCGAGGGGATACTGGCCCTCAAGAAGGTGGGCAACGGGGTGATGGAGATGCTGGGCGGTCGGCCCATCCACCCGGTGAACGTGCGCCTCGGCGGCTTCCACCGGACTCCCAGCCGGTCCGAGCTGGCCGCCTTGCGGGCACCTCTGAGCGAGGTTCGGGATGTGTGCATCGACCTGATCCGCTGGACGGCCGGGTTCGACTTCCCCGACCTGACTCAAGACTATGAGTTCGTCTCTCTGCGCCACGACAACGAGTACCCCCTCAACGAGGGCCGCATCGTGTCCAACCTCGGACTCGACATCGACCCGTCGGACTTCGAGCGGTACTCGGAGGAGTATCAGGTGTCGCATTCCACCGCGCTGCACTACCGCCTGGTCGATGGCATGAACGAGGGTGGCTGGTACCACACCGGACCGCTGGCCCGGTGGGCCAACAACTTCGATCTGCTGCCCTCCCTGGTGCAGGATCTGGCCGCCGACGTGGGAATCGAGCCGGTGGAGGCCAACCCGTTCAAGAGCATCGTGGTTCGGGGTCTGGAGACCCTGTTCGCCATCGACGAGGCCCTGCGCATCATCGACGCCTATCGGCCGCCGAGCCGGCCCTTCGTGGAGGTACCGGCCCGGGAGGGTGTGGGGTGGGCCGCCACCGAGGCTCCCCGGGGCCTGCTCTATCACCGCTACGAACTCGACGAGGACGGCACCGTGCTGGCGGCCCGGATCGTTCCCCCGACAGCCCAGAACCAGCCCACCATCGAGTCCGACCTGCGGCAGTTCGTGGCCCGGCACCTGCACCTCCCCCACGACGAGCTGTCGCTGCGGTGCGAGCAGACCATCCGCAACTACGACCCGTGCATCTCCTGTGCCACCCACTTCCTGACGCTGAGCATCGAGCACCTGGACGGCACCGCCGAGATGGACGGGCCATGACGGACCCGACTCGACCGCTGGTGATCGGGGTCGGCAACCGGGATCGGGGCGACGACGCCATCGGTCCGGCGGTGGCCGACATCGTGGCCGAGCGGTGGCCGAACCGGGTTGACACCGCAGTGGTGGAGGGGGATCTGTCCACCCTGCCACTGCTATGGTCGGCCGATCGGCCGGTGGTGGTGGTCGATGCCGCCGTCCTGGCCGGAGATGCCGGCACCTCGACCGGCCCGGGAACCGTGATCGAATTCGACGGCCTGGGTCGACCCTGGCCTGTCGGCAACGAGGGGCCAACGCTGTCGACCCACGGCATCGGCCTGGCCACCGCCGTCGAGCTGGCCCGGCGGCTCGATCGGCTGCCCGGCTCACTCACCGTGCTGGCCGTCACCGTGGGCGACGGGTCGTTGGACCACCGGGCACCGTTGAGCCGGCCACTGGAACAGGCCCTCGATGCCCTCGTCACTCGGATTGGGGTCATCCTGAATCTGTCCGAGCCGGTCCCCTACCCTGGGAACGGGGTGACACCGCAGGGGGAAGCATGACCGAGTCCGACGAGTTCGACCGAGAACGCCAGGCCATGATCCGAACCCAGATCGTGACCCGGGGGGTGCGGGACGAGCGGGTCCTGGCTGCCGTCGAGCGGGTGCCCCGACACCGGTTCGTGGAGACCACGATGGTTGATCAGGCCTACGACGACACTCCCCTTCCCATCGGCTTGGGCCAGACCATCAGCCAGCCGTACATGGTGGCCTTCATGGCCGAGGCGGCCGAGCTCGAAGCCGATGACCGCGTCCTGGAGATCGGTACCGGCTCGGGCTACGGGGCCGCCATCCTCGGGTGTCTGGCCGATGAGGTGTGGACCGTCGAGCGCCATCACGAGTTGGTGGCGCTGGCCAAGGCCCATCTGGCCGACGGGGCGTTCGGGCATGTGCACGTGATCGAGGGCGATGGCACCAAGGGCTTGCCCGACCAGGCCCCGTTCGATGCCATCGTGGTCACCGCCGCCGCCCGACACGTGCCGGAGGCCCTCATCGATCAGCTGGCCGACGGCGGTCGCCTCATCGTTCCCGTCGGCCGGTCGAGCCGCGACCAGATGCTGATCCGGCTTCGCCGTTGCGGTGAGCGCATCGACTGGGAGGAGCTGGGTGCGGTGCGGTTCGTTCCCCTGGTGGCCGACAAGGATTCCTGAACCGACACCGTTTCAGGGCGCGCTCACGATGGACGGTTGGAGCAAGCGGCCCGTTCTGAACGGCATCAAGGAGCACAACGCCGGCATCGTTCAGCTCCATACGGTTGGCGCGCTGCACGAAGAGCCGTCGACAGGACTACGCTCCATTTCCCTGATGTGGCGCGTGACCCCGGGCTGGGTGATACCGGTTCTCCATACCCGGAAGCTACACCACAACATCAGGTTTCGGTAAGCCAAGCAAACCACCGTGTTGCATCCATTTTCGCCAGGGTTCAGGATCACCGAATGGACTTCGAACACCACGAGAGCTATGGCTGAGGCTGGGATCCGGCGCGGCGGGCGACGGGGCCGGGCCTCGATGGAACGGCAAGCGGTGGCCGCACTGATGGAGCGCTGCCAGGTACCTCGTCGACACATCCCGACCTACGAGCTGCTGGACGATGAGTCCCTCGGTCGGCTGGAGGACCACGCCGATTGGATCCTGGACGAGATAGGCATCGAGGTTCGCGACGACGCCGAGACCGTGGAGCTGTTCGCCGCCGCCGGTGCCAGGGTGGACGGAAGCCGGGTTCGGTTCGAACCCGGTCTGGTCCGGTCGTTGTGCGTGACCGCGCCGTCGACGTTCACCATGGTGGGGCGGGACGGTCGGGAGGTGCCCATCGGTGGTGACCATGTTGTGCTGCTGCCGGCGTACGGCCCACCGTTTGTCACCGACCTGGACCGGGGTCGGCGTTACGCCACCATCGAGGACTTCGCCAACATCGTCAAGCTGACGTGGGCGACGCCATGGCTCCACCATTCCGGGGGCACGGTGTGCGAGCCGGTGGACGTGCCGGTCAACAAGCGCCATCTCGACATGGTCCATGCCCACCTTCGATGGTCGACCAAGCCGTTCATGGGGTCGGTCACGGCCCCCGATCGGGCCGCCGATTCCATCGAGATGGCCCGCATCGTGTTCGAGGGGTCGGGTTTCGGGCCGGGATTCCTGGACCGACACTGCGTGATCCAGGGCAACATCAACGTCAATTCACCCCTGGTGTGGGATGACACCATGACCCAGTCCCTCAAGGTCTACGCCCGGGCCAACCAGGGGTGCGTGATCTCACCGTTCATCCTCGGTGGAGCCATGGGGCCGGTGACCCAACCGGCATTGCTGGCCCAGGCCCACGCCGAGGCCATGACCGGGATCGCCCTGACCCAGCTGGCCCGCCCCGGCGCACCGGTGGTCTACGGGAACTTCCTGACCACCATGGATCTTCGTTCCGGGGCGCCCACCTTCGGCACCCCCGAGTCGGTGCTGTCGACCTACGCCATCGGCCAGCTGGCCCGCCGGCTGGGACTGCCACTGCGGTGTGGAGGTCACTACACGGCGGCCAAGACGGCCGATGGCCAGGCCATGGCCGAGTCGGCCGACGCCATGGACGCCGGGATCCTGGCCGGGGCCAACTATGTCATCCACGCCGCCGGCTGGCTCGAGGGCGGTCTGGTCTTCGGCTACGAGAAGTTCATGCTCGATCTGGACCGCTGCGGCATGCTCCATCGTCGATTGGCCGGCTTGACCATCGACGACGAGCAGCTGGCGGCCGACGCCTACCGGGAGGCCGGGCCCGGCCAGGCCCACCTGGGAACGGCCCACACCCTGGCTCACTTCCGCACCGCCAACCACCTGTCCCCACTGGCCGACACCAGCTCGTACGAGCAGTGGACCGAAGGCGGCGCACTCGACGCCCAGCGTCGGGCCAATGCGGCGTGGAAGCAGGCCCTGGCCGACTATGAGCCGCCCGACATCGATCCCGGCGTGGAGGCCGACCTGCAGGCCTTCATGACCGAGCGCAAGAGCTCCGTGCCCGACGCCTGGTATTGAGCGTCTCCTGTGCGTTGACGTGGTCTACGACCATAACCCACAATGGTGTGGCCGGTTGCAGTGGACCGCCATCGCTTGGGCACCCATCGGAGGAGACTCATGAAACGCATTCTGGCCGCTTTGGCCGTTGTCGCCGGTGTTGTCGGACTGTCGATCACCACGGTTTCGGCCGAACCTGTCCCACCCCGACCGGGTTGCGGCTACGGCGACACCAACCACGCTCATCAGGCCGCCCCCGGTCTCGACCCACTTGGTCTGCGCCCAGGGTTGGGTCTGGGTGACGAGAACCACCCCCACACGTTCCCTCCGGGCCAAGCCCCGGCCGGCGCCGGGGACCAGTCAAGCCCCCGTCGCGGCTGCAAGTAGCGGCGCTCGGTCGCTGCCTCCCGCCCTCCAGGGTCAGCTCAGAGTTCGGGCGATCGTGCCCGACTCGTCACCGGCCCGCTCGATGAGGGACACCGCCTGGTCGAAGGCCATGCCGAACCGGGCCTCGATTCGCCCAGCGGTCTCACCGATGACATCCGGCAACTCACCGGGCGTACCGAGCACCGACACGATGGCCACGATCGGGTACTCGGCGTCGGGGTTCTCGGGCCGACCGAGTTCGAGCACGGCGGTTCGCAGCGCCGGGGGAAACCCCCACTCGTCGAACATCCAGCCGGCCACCTCGATGTGATCCCAACCGAATGCGGCCCGTTCCAATTCGATCAGTTCGCCCGCTCCGGCCTGCCACTCGGTGAGCAGATCCAGGTAGGCCGGCTGGTGGTGGGCAAGAATGGGCACGGCGATATCACCGAGCAGCGAGGCGGTGAAGTTCTCGGTGCGGCGAACCCGATCGAACTGC
This sequence comes from Acidimicrobiales bacterium, assembly GCA_024638815.1. Classification (GTDB taxonomy): domain Bacteria; phylum Actinomycetota; class Acidimicrobiia; order Acidimicrobiales; family SZUA-35; genus JAHELU01. The sequence continues at coordinate 21,267 of JAHEJM010000003.1, forward strand.
TCGGCCAGCATCGCCGCCGTTCCGGCCCGCCACGCCGCCTTCGTCCAGAATGCCTCCATGTCGAAACCGGCCGGGGCCACCGAATTGGCGGCCCCACCGGCGGCCAGGGTTATGAGAAGCGACTCGAGGTGATTGCGGCCGAGCATCATGACCGCCTGGCGCACGCCGTTGATCGGATTTCGGGGCGCGTAGGCGGCCGAATTCGCAATCGACAGCAGGCGGGCCGACAGGCCCGGATCGGTCACGAGGATGTCACTCACCTCGGCCAGGTCACAATCGGGGGCCGACGTCTTCTCGATGGTGGTCGACACGACGGCGGGAATGGTGGGGAGTTCGACATCCACCAGGAGCTTCTTCAGCTCATTGCCCGACCCGCCACGGAGTCGTTTCAAGCCCAGAACCACGGAGACCTCATTCTGCTCTCCGGCCCATTTTCGTGGCGAAGATGCTCAGCAGTCCGCCCAGCATCACATAGCCGATCACGACTTCGGCCATGGCCAGAATCTGGGCGGCCGTCGACGCCGGAAGCACATCGCCGTATCCCAGCGTGGTCAGCGTGACCACCGAGTAGTAGACAGGTGACAGCCCGGTTTCGTAGGCGCCGTAATCGACGGCCACGAATTCGTAGGCAACCGAGAACACGGCGGCCATGAGCATCGTGCACAGCGCCCACCGCAGGTAGCTTCGGCCGCAGTCCGAGGTCGCCCACCACAGGTAGTAGACCAGGGCGTTGATCCGGCTCTTGGTCCGGAACTCGTGGAGGTAGTTCTGATCCATGATCGCCCGGCGAACCAGGTAGGCACCGGCGAAGTCCACGCTCAGTATGTCGACCCCGATCCAGTCGGCCGTCGTGTACTCGGTCAGCCCCTTCACCCGGGAACGGCTGAGATCGGCATCACGGAAGACGGCCCGGCCCACCGCACACTCGCTCAGGTCGGTGTCGGTCATGTCGGCCCGCGACATGTCGGCCCCGGTCAGCACCGCCTCCCGCAACCGAGCCCCCTTCAGCTTGGCCACCCGCAGGTCGGCGCCGGTGAGATCGGTATGGGACAGCGACGCACCTTCCAGCGTGGCGTTGAACAGTACGGCGCCGGTCAGATCGGCTCGGCCGAACACGGCGTTGGGGGCATGAACCCCGTGAAGGTCGGCCTTTGTCATGGTGGCCCCCAGCAATTGGGCGTTGCTCAAGTCGGCATCGACGAGGGTTGCCTCCGTCAGCACCGTGCCGATCAGACGAGCACCGCTCAAGTTCGCCCCCGACAGATCGACACCGGTCAGATCGCGGCCCGACAAATCGGCACCACTCAAGTTCGCCCCCGACAAATCGGCACCGGCTGCACGTCGATCCTGCCCGCTGGGCGTTTCCGTGCTTGTCATTACTGCATGGGCTCGACCGACACCCGGTCCTTGCCCGCACGCTTCGACTGGTAGAGGGCACCGTCGGCGGTGACGTAGAGCCGTTCTCGGTCCTCCATGCTGGCCAGTTGACCGCCAAAGGTGTGGGACACCCCGACGCTGACCGTGACCGGCAGTGGCCCGGCCACAGTGTCGATCGGCTGGTCGCTGAACAGGGCGCGGAAGCGTTCGGCCGCCAGTGCGATCTCGTCGGGATCGACGTCGGGCATGACCACTGCGAACTCCTCACCGCCGATCCTGGCGGCGAGATCACTGCGCCGGGTTGCCGCCGACAGGCGCCGGCCCACCTCCCGCAGGACATCATCGCCCACGCTGTGGCCGTGGGTGTCGTTGACCGCTTTGAAGTTGTCCAGGTCGAACAGAATGAGACCGAGCTCCGACGGCTTGGCGAGCCGAAGTCGACCGCCGACCTGATTGTCGAGGTAGGCCTTGAACGTCCGGCGGTTGGCGATCCCCGTCAGCGGGTCGGTGGCCGCCTCGTCACTGAGTCGCTGGTTCGTTTCGATGAGCGAACGGTTGCGTTCCTCCTGCCGGAGCAACTGGTTGGCCAGAGTCTGACTGAGCCGGGCCATACGCGTCTGGGCCTTGATCATGATCTCCGACACCGGCGTCGACGGGGCCGCACCCAGATCGAACATCCCGATGATGGCGTCGAGGTCGGGGCCGGCGGAACTGATGATCTGCTCGAGCTGGGCGGCGGTGACACCGAGGTTGGTGGCGCCACTCAGGATCAGGTGATTGTGGTACTCGGCCCGAGCATCCTCGTCACCGGCCAGCAACAGCTGAGCCGCCGCATCGGCCACCTGCAACAACCCCGCCAGCTCAGACACTCCCCTGGCCAGCCGGGGTTCGGACCGGTACCGGGTGGCGCCGGCGAGTGCCTCGGGCAGGCCCCACGAGGTGAGGATGGCCGCAGTGACGTCATCGGCGGTGTAGCCCAGTAGTTGGCGCTCTTCGTCCGGCCGCATCCACGGTCGATCATCGGGTAGATGAGCGACATACAACGGCCATTTGACGAGAGCGAGCACGCCGATGTTGCTGAGCAGACCGCCGACGAAGGCGTCGTCGCTCAATCGATGATCGCGGATGAAGGCGAATCGTTGGGCCAGCACACTTGACAGCAGGCTGCGGCGCCAGATCATGGCGGTGTCGACCGGTCCCTCCTTGGCATTGGTGACCAGGCTGAACCCCAACGACAGCAACTTCACCGTGTGACTGCCGAGCAGCGACGTGGCTCTATTGAGATTGGTGACCTGTCGAGTCTGGCCGTAGGTGGCCGAATTGGCCACCCGCAACAGGCGGGCGGTCAAACCGGGATCGCTCCCGATGGTGTTGACCAGGTCGTTCAGTGATGCATCTTCGTCGTCGGCCAACCGGATGACCTCGACCGCCACCGGAGCAAGGGTGGGCAGTTCGCCGAACTGGGCCACGACGTTTTCGAGCGGCGGCGCATCAGGATGGGGACCGGTTCGTTCCGCAACGGTGGGGTCGGTTTCGGGCCCACGGTCGGTGCCGGTGCCCGAGGGGAAAGCGGCGGTTGTCGAAGCCATATCACTCACAGTTCACTCCAGGGCGGTCTAGATCTCTGATCGGACAACACGCCGCGTTGCCAAGCAGTCCGATCCAGAAACTCCCGATGAGGGAACGAATCGTGGTTCGACCTCATGACGGTCCTTTCTCCGCCGCCGCCAGTCTCGCCCCCAGTCCGCCGCCGCCCCGACGGCCGCCGGCCCGAACCCCCGTCCCTGACGGTCGGCTCGGTGCGGCCGGGGTGGCGTCGGTCGTCGAAGGCACCGAACGGGCTCCGAACGACACCACCGTCACACGATTCGAACCCTCCTGCCACGAGGCATGCATGGCCTGTTCGGCGCTGACGATGATCTGCTCACGATCCCGGGTCCCGGCCAACTGTCCCGACTTGACGTGACACGCTCCGATCGCAACCGTGACCGTGATAGGGCCGACCTCGGTCTCGACCACCTCGTTCACGAACTCGTCTCTGAGACGTTCGGCCGAGGACTCCAACTCCGATGGGGACACACCGGACACGACCACCGCGAACTGGGTGGCGGCGAGACGGGCCACCATGTCGCGGCTCCTCGACCCCTCAGTCAATCGCCGGGCCACCGTTCGCAACACGACGTCGCCGATCTGCCGACCGTGGGCCTGGTTGATCGACTTGATGTGATCGACGTCGACCAGGATGAGTCCGAGTTCGGTCGGCCGGGGCACTCGGACGTGGCTGTTGATCTGATTGTCGAGGTAGGCCTCGAGGGTGCGGCGATTGGCCAGACCGGTTCGAGAATCGGTGGCGGCCTCGGTAGCCAACCGACTCGGTTCCGGACGGGAGACGGATGCTTCCGGTGCGGCAGCCTGGTTCGAACCGCCGACCCCCTCCATACCCAGACGGGCGATCTTGGCCTGGGCCGCAGCCATGATGTCGGCCACCGGTACCGCGGTCACCGACTGCAGTTCGAACAGCGACGCGATGTCGTCGAGGTCGGGACCGGCGTTGGTCATGACCTCCCCCAACTGGGCCGCGGTGAAGCCGAGGTGGGTGGCGGCCGAGAACACCATGTCGTTGTAGGCCTGAGCCTGCTTCTCCTCGGTGTCGGCCAGCAACAGCAGGGCACCGGCATCAGCCACCTGCAACAACCCGGCCAGCTCCGGTTCGGTGCACTCGGGGTGGTTGGGCCGGCTGCGGTACTGGACGGCATTGCTCATGCTCTCGGGCAGTCCCCATGAGGCGAACACCTCGGCCGTCACGTCATCGGCGGTGTAACCAAGCAGTGTTTCTTCGTCGGCCGCCGACAACCACGGGACCTTGTCCGGCAGCTGGGCGGTGTACACCGGCACCTTGACCAGAGCGAGAATGCCGACATTGCCCAGCAGTCCGGTGACGAAGGCGTCGTCGGCCACACGCTTTTCCCTGTCGGCCACCAGCTGTTGGGCAAGCACGCTGGCGGCCAGGCTGCGACGCCAGATCAGGGTGGTGTTGACCGGACCGGCGGAAAGGGTGCTCACCAGGCTGAACCCCAGCGACAACAGTTTGACCGTGCGCAGACCGAGCAGGGTCGTGGCCCGCAGCAGGTTGGTGACCTCACGGACCTGGCCGTAGATGGCCGAGTTGGCCACCCGCAAAAGGCGGGCGGTCAGGCTGGGGTCGGTCCTGATCACCGCCACCAGATCCGACAGTGAGGAATCCTCATCCTCGGCCAGACGCAGAACCTCGACCGCCACCGGAGCCAGCGTGGGCAAGTCGCCGAGTCCGGCCACGACATCATCGATCGATGGACGCTCCAACCGACCGGACGCCATGAGCTTGTTGGCGATCTTGTACACGGCGACCTCCTGCCGACCCGACGATTCTGATTGTCCTCATCGGCAGGGATTGTCAAAAACGAAAGCGAACGGCTTGTGTGCTTGCCTATGGTTGATCTCTGAGCGCACCCCGGAAAGGCATCAATGTTGCACACCACCGTCATTCAGCAACCGCAACCGAACGACATCGTGGGTTCACGCATCCAGGTCGGCGGACTGGCCACCGGCTTCGAGGCCACGATTCGAGCCCGGGTGCGAGACGGCAATGGGCAGGAGCTGGTCTCCATGTTCTGCATGTGTGGAGGTGGGGCCGGCGAGATCGGCCAGTTCCACCTGGAACTGGACCTGCCGGCTCGGCCCGAGACGCCCAACGGCTTCGTCGAGGTTTTCGAGGACAATGCCGCCTACCCCGACGAGGGGCCATACGACGGCCCGGCGGCCGAGATCAACAAGTCGATCGTGCCGGTCGTCTTCGGGTCTCATCTGGTCGAGAGCTATACCGGGTACCGCTTCCACGTGGTTGTCGAGGGTGACACTCTGTCGGGCATCGCCGCCGCCGAGTACGGGGACGGAGACCGGTGGCCGGCCATCTATGAGGCCAACCGCAATCAGATCGGTGATCCCAACCTGATCTTTCACGGCCAGTGGCTGCGGATCCCACACCATGTCGGTGCCGCCACCGCCACCGTCGACGTCTACTTCGTCAACGTTCCCAACTTCATCAGGGGCACCGAGCCCTACGTCGAGGCGGTGTCGCGCTCGGTACCGGCCGCGGCACCGGCCGGGGGTGCCCTACAGACCCTGTTCGCCGGTCCCACCGCGGCCGAGCAGGCCGCCGGCTTGGCGCTGGAACCCTCCGGTGCCACCGGCTTCACCGGCCTGTCTATCAGCGCAGGCATAGCCCGGGTCGCCCTGGTCGGAGGGTGCGACAGCCGTGGTTCGACGATGTCGGTGGCCAATCTGATCACGCCGACACTCAAACAGTTCCCAACCGTCGACCATGTCAAGATCTACAGCCCCGACGGCGAGACGGACTCCCCGGAAGGTCCCGGCGACTCGATTCCCGCCTGCCTGAACCCCTGACCGTCGACGCTCAGCGCACCCTGGTGGTGACCCGCCGGAGCAGACCGGAACCGAAGGTGGCGTCGAACCGCTTCTTGATCTGGCCCTCCATCCACGAGATCTGGGAGGCCCAGGCCGAGTCGTCGCAGGCGACGGTCAGCACACCGTCGATCAACTCCACCGGCCGGGTGGCCGAGGCCAGGCCGGGGCCGACCAGTTCGGGCCAGCGATCGTCGAGCTGGGTCAACACACTGACCGGCGGCGCCCCCAGATTGCGGACGAACGTCTCCAGACTGTCACCCAACGAGGTGAAACCGACCTTGGCCGCCTCGGCCGCGGTCGAATGCCCCGGCTCGGTCGTCGGGTCCGAGTCACCGATCGACGGGACGTCGTCGTCGCCGCCGGTGGTCATGACCGATCCTCGATCAGGTCGCCGCCGGCCGGGTCGAAGCGAAGCAGGCGATCGGGATCGATCGACGTCGGCAGCTCGGTGGCACTGGTGATGACGGTCTGACCGGGGGGCAGGTTGGCCAGCAGGGCGTCGGCCCGATCGACATCGAGTTCGGACAGCACATCGTCCAACAACAGCAGCGGCGGTTCCCCGATGACATCGGCCAGCAGACGATGGGCGGCCAACCGCATGGCCAGGGCCAGGGTGCGCTGCTCCCCCTGGGACGCCTCGGTCCGGCTGGCCATGCCATTGAGGCTGATGGCCAGCTCATCGCGGTGTGGTCCCACCGTGGTCACTCCCCGACGCACATCGGTATCGCGGGACTCACCCAGAGCGTGGGCCAGCGACAGCCCCGACCACGACCGCACGTAGGAGGCACCGACACGATCGCCGGTGACACCCGAGGCCGAGGCCAGGGTGGTGTAGGCGTGCTGGACCTGGGGAAGTAGCCGCTCCACCAGTTCTTCCCGCCGGTGGGTGACCTCGGTGCCGGCCGAGGCCAGCTTGTCATCCCAGACATCGAGGGTCAGCAGGGCGGCGTCGTCCAACCGACCATGGCATTGCTTGAGCAGGGCATTTCGCTGCTTGAGCGCCCGCTCGAACTCGCGCACCACGGCATCGGCCGTCGGGTCGAGACCCACCAGCACGTCGTCGAGATATTCCCGCCGAACCGCCGGGCCCTCCTTCAACAGCGACAGATCATCGGGAGCGAAGACCGTGACCCGCAGCGCCCCCAGCAGATCGCGGCCGCGGCGCAATCGCTGGCGGTTGACCTGGGCCCGAGTCCGGCCTCGGCCCAGCTCCAGTTCGATGAGCACGTCGCGCCCGTCACGCAAACCCTCGGCCCGGACGATGGCGGCGGCGGCTCCCTTGCGGATCACACTCTCGGTCGGGGCCCCCCGGAACGATTTCAACGACGCCAGCACACCGAGGGCCTCCAGCAGGTTCGTCTTGCCCATGCCGTTGGCACCGATGATGGCGGTCAGCCCCAGGTCGAGAGCCAGCTCGAGTTCTCGGTAGCTGCGAAAATCGGTGAGCCAGAGCCGGGTGACCTGCACACCGGTCAAGTCTAGGCAGGCGGGCCCGAGCCTGATTCGCTCAGGAGACCCGGACCGGCATGATGAGGTAAAGGTAGTTGTCGGCCTCGGTGGAGCGGACGATGGCCGGCTTGAGCTCATCGATGGTCGACAGGGTGATCTCGTCCCCGGCGCAGACCTCGATGCCCTCGATGAGGAAGTCGGGGTTGAAGGCGATGGTCAGGTCATCACCGACGTGGGTACCTTCCACGCTCTCCCGGGCCGTTCCGACGTCCTGAGTGATGGCCACCAGTTCCACGCCGGCATCGGAGATCTCGAGCCGGATCGGTGTGGACTCCCGAGCCAGCAGTTTGACCCGGCGCAGCGCCTCCAGCATCTCGGTGCGGCCCACGGTCAGCGTATTGGGATGGCTCTCGGGGATGAGGCCGCGGTAGTTGGGGAACTCGCCCTCGATCAGGCGGGTCACCAGCCGTACGTCGCCAACGGTGAAGGCCGCCTCCCGCTCCCCCAGCAACAGATCGACCGTGTCACCCTGACCCAGCACCCGGTTCAGCTCACCGAGGGCCCGGGACGGGATGAGCACACTCTGACCCTCATCCAGCACCGACACGCCGGCCACATCCCTCATGGCCAGGCGGAACGAGTCGGTGGAGACGAGGCGAAGGCCCCCGTCCTCGGCGGCCAGCAACACACCGGTGAGGATTGGGCGCGAATCATCGGAGCTGGCGGCCATGACCACCTGCTTGAGAGCCAGGGCCAGCTGTTCGCTGGGGAGCTGGACCGAATCGGTGCCGAGGTCGGCCATGTTGGGGAACTCGTCGCCGGAGATGAGCCGAATGGAGAACTCGCTGCGGCCGGAACTGATCGACAGTGCCTCCTCCTCGGCCACGAACGACACCGCGCCGGGCTGAAGAGCCCGAACAATGTCGGTGGCCAACCGAGCGGGAATGACAACGACCCCGTCGGCCTCGCCGGCCACGGTGACGGCGATGGAGATGGTCAGATCGAGATCACTACCGGTGAGCGTGAGTTGGTCGCCGATGAGCTCGGCTCGGACACCCGACAAGCCGGGCATACCGCCCCGGCCACTGACGGCCCGACTGGCGATACCGAGGGCTTCGACGATGACGTCGCGCTCACAACGGAACTTCATTGTGGGATCTCCTTACAAGAGCTTGTAGCACTCTAGTTTCACTTCGTGATCGAATCATTCAACTTAGGGCCAAGTTTCCGTAACGTTCGGCCGTGAGCCGAACTTCGGGCGATGGGCGCGGTCGCCATGCGCCTTCTGAGGTAACGGTGACGAAAGCCGGTGAGTTGATCGATGGTGGGTGGGTCCGATCTCGGAACGGGTGTTGTCCGCAGTCAATACTCTTCAGATGTCTTGTAGCAGTGGTAGGGGTAGTAATGCTGTGGATTGTGGAGGAAGTGGCGTTTGCCCTGCTCAGAGGAGGTTTGGTCATCCATAGGACCTGGGGCGTCATCCATATCTGACAGCGCTGTAATTTGCCGGCCTGGGGACGACCTTCCCCTCGTCCACGGATCAGAGGGTGGTTGTCCCCACCGCGTCCGCAGTTTTTCCCGACGATGGCGGGCGGTTATCCACTAGTAATCCCCGGACTGGGCTCGGGCTCGCACCGCTTTCTCCAAGGCCATCACATGGTTGTAGATCTGCGACCGCTCTTTCATGAGAGCCGAGATCTTGTCGCAGGCATGCATGACCGTTGTGTGGTCCCGGCCACCGAATTCGCGGGCGATGTGGGGGAAGCTGAGGTCGGTGAGCTCGCGGGTCACATACATGGCCATCTGCCGGGCGATGACCAGAGGCCGGCGGCGCGATTTGCCGATGAGTTCCTCGGTGGCGAACCCGAACTGTTCCACGGTGGCGTCCAGGATCATGGCCACGGTGATGGGTCGGGGCTGACGATCGGCGATGAAGTCGCCCAGTACCTGTTCGGCCAGGACCTTGTCCAGTGGCTGGTCGGTCAGATTGGCGAACGCCGTCACCTTGTTCAGCGCCCCCTCCAACTCACGGATGTTGTTGGTGATGTTGGCGGCGATGAACTCGCTGACGTCGTTGGGCAGGTGGATTGCCTCCCGTTCCGCCTTCTTGCGCAGGATGGCCATACGGGTCTCGATGTCGGGGGGTTGGATGTCGGTCAGCAGCCCCATCATGAACCGGCTCTTGAGCCGCTCCTCCAGGGTGGGGATGGCATCGGGGGGACGGTCCGACGACAGGACAATCTGGCTGTTGGCCCCGTAGAGATCGTTGAAGGTGTGGAACAGCTCCTCCTGGAGTCGGTCCTTGCCTTCGATGAACTGGATGTCGTCGACCAACAGCACATTGATCTGCCGGTAGCGACGCTTGAACTCATTGGCCGACGAGTTCTTGATGGAGTCGACGAACTCGTTCAGGAAGGTCTCGGTGGAGACATACAATACCTTCTTCTGCGGCTCCAGATCATTGATGAAGTGTTGGATGGCCCGCAGGATGTGGGTCTTGCCCAGGCCGGCGCTGCCGTAGATGAACAACGGGTTGTAGGAGCCACCGGGCCGTTCGGCCACCGAGAGGGCGGCGGCCACCGCGAATCGGTTGGACGGGCCGGTCACGAAGTTCTTGAAGGTGTACCTGGTGCGAAGGTCGTTGTCGACGTGGGTCAGCGGATCGGCGGGCACACCGGCGGTTGCGGCTGAAGCCCGGGGTGGTGGGATCTCACCGGTCATGGTGGCGTCGGCCATGACCGAGGCGGCGACGGCCGGTGACGGGCGGGAACGGTACGGGTCGTCCAATCGATGGTCGAAGCCCTCGACCGACGAGTCGACCGGCTGGGCCCGCAGGTCGATGGAATTCAGATCGATGGTTCCCTGATGGTTGCGATGCAGGCCATCGGGGCCGTCATCACCGGCGCGGTACCCCCGCCGTCTCGGATCGGACGGTGCCAGGTTGTGCACTGGGTGGTCACGATCGCTTGGTCCCAACTCGAAGGTCACGGCCAGATCCTGGCCGGCGGCCTCGCACACCGCATCCTCCACCAGAGGTCGGTAGCGTCCGTCCAGACGATCGCGGAGAATGCCATTCGGCAGTGCCAGGGTGAGCCGGTCCTCGGTGAGCTCGACCGGGGCCAGTTGGGCGAAGGTGCTTTGCCACACCCCGTCCGACACCTGGCTACGGAGCAGCTCCGATGCCTCTCCCCACAGCTCGGCCGCCGCGGTCGCCATCACCGGGCGTCCGATCGTGGCCAAGCCGAGCCGCCCACCGGCCGGCCGCTTGCCGCTGCAGCAGCACTATTCACAGGGCTGGGTGTATATTGTGGATGACCACCGTCAGCCCGAAACAGGCTTGTGGTGCCGAGCAGCTGTCGCCCCGATCGTTGCTTGGCGGTCATGAAAGCGTGTACTCCCCAGTTCCCTAGCTTTTTCCACAACAGGCTGAGGAAATCCCCGGCGTCCGTGTTGTTTCATCATCCCTCGGACCACATTTTCCCCATCGAGCCCCCTCGAATGTGGAAAACTTTGCGTCGCGCCACGCACCGTTCGAGGAGGAACTTCCGAGCCAAAAATTCCTAACTACGCTTGCGTAGTTACATCGTTGGGATTAGTGTGAGCTTGTCCATCCATAGTCTGAGACACCTACGCCCCAAGACTCCGGCTGTGGATTAGTGAACGCTAGCAGGTGCGTGGCCGGTCGCCCACGCCATCTGTGGAAAAGCTTGTGAGGCCCCGGTCGGTAGCTCCGACCGATCGGTTCAGTTGTCCCTGCCCGGGCGGAGCCGTAGCCTGGTAGCAAGCTCGACTCGTACCGTCACCGTGGTGCACGGCCACGATGTCGTCTGCTGAAGTCTGACGAACCCCCCGTTCGCCACCGCAGCTCACCGGTGAAGGTGTCGCCCGGCCACGATGACCGGTCGGATGTTCCACACGCCGACGTGCCAGGCGGGTTGGGTCGAGGCGGGTCCGTCACCCGCTGTCGTTCCGACACCCCTCGGGCGGCGGTTCCATCGAATATCGTGTCGTGGAGACAGTGTCGTGAAACGAACTTTTCAACCCAACAATCTCAAGCGGGCCCGCAAGCACGGATTCCGGGCCCGAAAGGCCACGGTCGGTGGTCGGGCCGTACTCAAGTCCCGGCGGGCCAAGGGTCGTCATCGACTCAGTGCGTGATCGGCTCAGTCAGCCGCCGGCACACGTTCACCGAGTTTCGACTCCGAGGCCGAAGGGTGCAGCAGGGCGCAGTACGCGTGACCTACCTCGCTCCGACCGGAGCCGTCTCCGACGCGCCTTGCGGGGCTCCGTCGACCCCACGTCCCTGCGAGCTGGATCGCCTTGAGCTGGCCTACGCCCTGGGTCGCCGCTACGGCACGGCGGTGGAACGTAGCCGGGCCCGTCGCCGGCTGCGTGATGCCTTCACCACGGCCTGGTTTCGATATCGGGAGCAACACAAAGCGGGCGGCGAACAGACCGCCGACCGATCAGGGCATGGCCCGGCGCCGGATCCTGTGACCGGCGCCTTTTTGTTGTCCGGTTCCCGGCGGGTTTTGACCGCATCGTTCACCGACCTCGTGGACAACATGGCGGACTGTCTTGGTCAGTTGACCCCGGCCCCGGCTGGAGACTCGGCATGACCGCCCCCGCCCCGACCACGGAGCATCGAGGCCCAGTGGCCCGCTTTCTGTTGGCCGCCATCCGGGCCTACCGCTACACCGCCCCCGCCCGCGTCCCCCGTTGCCGTTACCTACCGACGTGTTCGGAGTACGCGACCGAAGCCATCGAACGATTCGGTCCGGCCAAAGGAACCTGGCTGGCCCTCAAACGCCTTGGTCGATGCCATCCCCTGGGCTCCCACGGCCTCGATCCCGTACCGGAGAAGTAGTCCATGTTTGAACAGATACAAGACCTCAGCCTCGGAGCCATAGCCCGGCTGCTGGCCTTCTTCTACGAGCTGCCGGTGGTCGGTGGTTCCTACGGCGGGGCCATCATGTTGCTGACCCTGGCGGTGATGGTGCTGTTGATGCCCCTCACCCTCAAGGCCACCCGTTCCACCATCAAGATGACCCAGATGCAGCCCAAGATGCGGCAGCTGCAGAAGAAGTACAAGGACGACAAGCAGGCCCTCAACGCCGAGATGATGGCCCTGTACCAGGCCGAGGGGGTCAACCCGGTCGGTGGCTGCCTGCCCATGCTGGCCCAGCTGCCGGTCTTCCTCATTCTGTTCAACGTGCTGCGGGGTCTCACCCGGCGGATCTCGGAGAAGCCGTACTTCCAGGTAGCCAATGAGGCTCACGAGCTGGCCGGTCGGCCCACCACGGTGTCGCGGAACTTCGATCCGGCCTATCTCGACCAGAGCACCAAGCTCTACACCGATCTGACCCAGACCGACACCATGGACTTCGGTCCGTTCGACCTGGGCCTGAGCACCTGGGATGTGGTCCAGAGCGACTTCGTCCAAGCCATTCCCTACCTGATCCTGATCGCCTTCGTGGTCGGATCCAGCTACTACCAGCAACGGCAGATCTCGGCCCGTCGGGGTGATACCGCCAATGACGAGATGACCCAGCAGCAGCGGACCCAGCAGCAACTGCTGAAGGTCCTGCCCCTGATGTCGGGAGCGTGGAGCTTCGTCTTCCCCACCGGCCTGGTGTTGTACTGGGCCACCTCGAACACGTTCCGCATCGGCCAGCAGGCCTACATCACCCGCTCGCTCTACACCGGTGAGGGGCTGGGGGCCCAGATGATCCGCCAGCAGCAGGAGGAGAAGACAAAGGACAAGGACGGGTCCGACGGCGACGATGACGCCGCCCCGGCCAAGAAGTCCTCATCGTCAGGGGGCAGGTCCGGGGCCAAGTCGGGTTCGAGGAAGCCGGCGGCGTCGAACGGATCGAAGGCCGGTGCCGGCAAATCAGGCGCCGTCGGGTCGGGTGCCACTGCGTCGAACGGTGACCGCCACGACGACGACATCGAACCGATCACCGTCGGATCGGCTCGGGATCGGGAGGAGCGTTGGGCCCGGCGTCGGGCTCAACGGGCCAAGATCAAGCAGCGCCGATCGGATTCCTCGTCGTCGGGCCCGACATCAAGTCGTGTCACCCCCAAGGGAACAAAACCGTCGGGGTCGAAGAAGAGCAGGCGAAAGCGTTAAACACACCAAGCGCGCAACCAGGACGGTTGCTCGACCATCGAAGGGCCTCTTCCGGCCCGGTCGGGCCCGGGCTCCCGGTTGCGAACCTCGGCAGGTTTGGTCGGACGGGCACCGATGGTGCGTGATCCCGACCGGCTGGGCGAGTGAAACAGAGAGGTACACGAACAACGTGGAATGGATAAAGACAACGGCAAAGACGGTGCCCGAGGCCATCGACCTGGCCCTGGACAATCTGGGTGTCGATGAAGCCGAAGCCGAAATCGTGGTCATCGAGGAGCCGAGCAAGGGCTTGTTCGGTCGTGTGCGGGGATCGGCCCGGGTCGAAGCTCGGATCAAACCCCGCTCGATCCGGCCGAAGGTCGACCGGGCCCGGAACCGGCGAGACGGCCGCTCCGGTGATCGGGACAAGCGATCGAAGCGGTCGCGGAGTCGTGGCCGAAGCCCCAAGGGTCGTGACGACACCAGGCCCGAGACGGCCAAGAAACCGCGCACCGTCGACGATCAGCCCGGTCGACGAAACGACACCAAGGGCGAGGACCGAGTTGCCGATGAAGGCTCGTCCCGCTCTCAAACCTCCCGGGACCACGGAGCCGACTCGGCGAAACGGTCGACGGGGACCTCGTCGCATGGCGGTGGTTCCGACACCGGCTCCGCAGGCCGCAAACGCGGTCGCCGTCGGGGCGGGGGTTCCGAGGATGGCTCGGGCCGCACCACCGGGAGCGAGCGGGCCAAGAGCTCTGACGACGGCACAAAGCAGGTCGGCAGGGCTGGGAAGTCCAGACAGTCATCGAAGAGGGTCGACACCCGTCGGCCACCACAAGAGGAGACACCCGTGCAAGAGGTAGCCGATCACCTGAAGACCTTCCTTGGTGGCCTGACCGAGGCGTTCGGTCTTGGCGGTGACGTCGTCATCGATGAATCCGAGCCTGATGTTCTGGTCGCAACCGTGGATGCCCAACATGGCCTCATGGTCGGGCCCAAGGGCCGCACCCTGGACGCCATCCAGGAGCTGGCCCGAGTATCGGCCCAGCGGACCACACCGAGTTCGATTCGTATCAAGGTCGACGTCGGCGGCTATCGAAGGCAGCGGGCCGAGGCGTTGGAGGCTTTCGCCCGAAAGGCGGCGGACAAGGCGGTGGACAACGGAATCGAGATCGCCCTCGATCCCATGTCGCCGGCTGACCGCAAGGTCATCCATGACGCCCTCAACACCGACAGCCGCGTGGAAACGCGCTCGGTCGGCAATGAGCCGCGCCGCAAGGTGCTGGTGGTGCCGGTGTCGTCGAACGACTCGTCGGATGGCGGGTCGGATGAGGAGGAGTAGGCCCGGCCTCGTCCGGCGCCGTTGTCCCTGACCGGTAGAGGACGGGTTCGACCATGGCCGACGATCGGCTGCTGTCGGTGCTCGAACAATCGAGGTCGCTCGGATTCCTGGGCCCGGGCCCGGTGGAGGATCACATTGATCACGCCCACCGGTTCACCCGGGCCCTCGACGCGGTCGTGGCCGGCGATCTCGACTGGTTGTCGAGCGGCCGGCGCCGCCACCGTCTCCCGAGGCTGGCCGACCTCGGCGCCGGTGGCGGTGTGCCCTCGCTGCCCATGCTGGTCGACCAGGATGACGGCGGTCACTCGCCGTTGGCCGGGGCCTCGGCCGTGCTGATCGACGCGTCGCAGAAGCGGTGTTCGTTCCTGATCTGGGCCTGCACCGAATTGGGACTGAGCGATCGGGTCGAGGTGTGGTGCGGTCGGGCCGAGGAGATCGCCCATCAGGATCGGGCTCGGTTCACCTTTGACCTCGTGGTGGCCCGGGGCTTCGGTCCACCGGCATGGACGGTGGAGTGTGGGGCTCCGCTGTTGACTCCGGGCGGCCTGCTGTGTATCAGTGAACCACCGCAGCGGCGGTCATGGCCGGCCGACGGTCTGGCCCTTGTCGGCCTGAGCGGTCCGTTGCTCGGTGGCCGGGACGGCGGCGCTGGTGACATCGCTGTCTTTCGGCGAACCGGGGAGATCGACGACCGGTTCCCCCGTCGGGCCAAGGTCGGCAGCCGTGACCCGTTGTTCCAACTCGGGGAGTGAGCCACTCCGGGGCTCACTCCCCCACCACCGCCGGTGTCCGTGGCCCAAAGAAGCCCAAATCATACCCATTACCACCCATGCCCTACCCCATGTGGGATGATGGCAGAATGGGACGGTTGGTTCGTAGTAGGTTGAAGAAGGACGCTGTCCCGACAAGATGGCACGGTGCCGTCGACCATCGTCGAGGACACCACCGTCGAGTCAAGGAGTTCCGTTGACCGAGACCATTCCTTCGCCAACCGAGGTCACCCGGCAACCGAGCACCGGCGCGCGGTTGCTGGCGGTGGCCAATCAGAAGGGCGGCGTGGGGAAGACCACCACCACGGTGAACCTCGGCGCGGCAGCCGCCGAGCAGGGTCATCGGGTGCTCGTCGTTGACCTCGACCCCCAGGGAAACGCCAGCACCGGGCTCGGCATCAACCCCCGCACGCTGGAGGCGTCGATGTACGACGTGCTGTTGCGGGACGTTCCCATGGACGATGCCATCGAGGCGGCCGCGGTGCGGAATCTCTTCCTGGCTCCGGCCAATCTCGATCTGGCCGGGGCCGAGATAGAACTCGTGCCGGCGTTCTCCCGGGAAATGCGGCTGAAGAATGCCCTGGCCAAGGTGTCGGACGACTATGACCTGGTGCTGATCGACTGCCCACCGTCACTCGGCCTGCTCACGGTCAACGCCCTGGCCGCGGCCGACGAGGTGCTGGTGCCCATCCAGTGCGAATACTACGCCCTCGAGGGTCTGGGCCAGCTGCTGCGCAACGTCGATCTTGTTCAGCGCAACCTCAATGCCGAGTTGCATCTGTCCCATATCGTGCTGGTCATGTACGACGCTCGCACCAACCTTGCCTCCCAGGTGGCGGCCGAGGTTCGGGAGCACTTCGGCGATCTGGTGTGCAGGACGGTCATCCCCCGTACCGTGCGGCTGTCGGAGGCACCCAGCTTCGGTCAGCCCATCACGGTATTCGACACCGCATCCCGCGGGGCCCTGGCCTATCGGGATTTGGCCCGGGAGATCGCCGGTGAGCCAAGGCCCCGGTGACACCGGCAGACGCCAAGGTGACACCGGCGGCGCCGATCCCGATCGTTTCTCGCCCGACCCGGTTACCGGTATCCACTCCCCTGTCCTCGACGCCCTCCTGTCGGATCTGAGCCGGTCCGAGGACGCCGGGCCCGACCACCGCCCTTTGGGCTCTTCTGCGTCGAAACCGGCTGAACTACGGACGATTTCCGTCGAGTCGATTCGGCCCAACGAGTACCAGCCGCGCCGTCGATTCGAAGAGTCGACGCTCAGCGAGTTGGCCGACTCGATTCGGGAGCTGGGCGTGCTGCAGCCGATCCTGGTTCGCCCCCTTGCCCACGGCGGCTACGAACTGATTGCCGGCGAGCGTCGCTGGCGGGCCGCCAGGCGGGTCGGTTTGGCCGACATTCCGGCCATTATCCGCACTACCAGCGATCTGGAGTCGCTGGAGGAGGCGATCGTAGAAAACCTACATCGTGCGGATCTGAACGCCTTGGAGGAAGCCAACGCCTATCAGCAACTGGTGGAGGACTTCGCGCTCACCCAGGACGAGGTGGCGCGGCGAGTCGGTCGGAGCCGATCGGCCGTGGCCAACACCTTGCGTCTGCTGCAGCTGCCGGGATCGGTCCAGCGCCTCATCATGGCCGGCCGGCTGTCCGCCGGCCACGCCCGGGCCGTCTTGGCGGTCCCCGATCCGGTTCGGCAGCGGGAGCTGGCCGAGTACATGGTCGACGCTCGTCTCTCGGTTCGCCAGGCCGAGGAGTTGGTGAAGTCGACTAGGGAGGCATCCGACGCCCCGGCGGCCAACGCCGCCCCCTCTTCCCCGCCGTCGACAACGCAGTCGTCGGCGGTGTTGGAGGTTGAAAAGCGTCTGTCGGATCTGCTCGATACCAAAGTAGTCGTTACCGAGAGTTCGAAAAACGGCAAGATCACCATTGATTTCGCCGACCGAACCGACCTCGACCGTATCTTCAGCCTGATCCATCCACTGGACGACGGCCCCTAGAGCTGTTCTTCCTGCAGTGTCTTGCTGCGTGCCGGCCCCGGCCGCTCAGAAGCAGCCGCAGTCGCGCGGATGCTTGTACCATCCCCCACAGGCTGTGGATAAACATGTGGGAATCTATGAGAAGGTCCGTCTGACAGGTACGGCGCATCGGCTTGTTTCACGCCGACTCCCACGGGGTCAGTTGACGCTGCGGCTGCCCTGGCGACATCGGCTGTTCCCAGCTCCGGCACATCGTTTCGAACCGGGCTCGGACGTGATCGTCCATGAGATCGACGTGGCGAGCGAGGAAGGGAGCGAACACGTCCCGGAGGTAGGCGCTACGGGCCATCCATTGGAGGTACCGGCGGCCGCCGTGATCGTAGGGACCGTAGAGCTGAGAGCCAGGGAACTTCTCATGCATCCAGCGCAGAGTTTGCTCGTGTCGGGTGTTCATCTTCAGGGTGACTTGCGCCCCTGAGCGTGGAGCCTGCCTGTTGATGTTGAATGATCCCTCACCGACGAGTAGGCCAACCACAAACCCGATCTCTCGATCCGTCAACGCCGGCTCCATGTTCTCAGTGTAACAGTTCCACGTGAAACTGTCGGCAACAGCAGTGATGGCCTGAGCGGGAAGGGTAAGTAATGGGTACACTCGGGTTTGATCTGGGCTTAATAAGGGTAGATAGGGGTTGAATTCGGGCAATCCCGTCAACGCCGCTCTGACGGCTGTCCGGCCGGCAGGCGTTCGCCTACCTGTCCGACTTCAGTACGGATTCGGGGGCGGAAGTGCGACGAGTCGAACCCGAAACTGATCGAGAAGCTCGGTCCGTGCCCCATCCGATGGGTACCAACTGGTATGACGGTGGCACTGTTGGGTACAAACCGGTCTCGCAGGGTCGTGTTTGGGTATGAACCGGTATGACGGGGCTCTATTTGGGCACCAAAGGGATTGAATCGGGCTTGAATGGGTATAAAACGGGTTAATCCGAGGGTATTCAGGGCATCGAATACGCCTGATGGTCCAGCAGTTCCATGGCCAGGAGGACGGCCACCGTCTCCGAGCGGTTCCACCCCCGGGCGTCACCCAGTCTGGTGATCTTGTCGTAGTCCCCGTCGGTCAGTGACAATCGCAGGCGACGACGGCCCCTGGACATCAGGCGACCACCGGAGCCGGTGTAGATGGCATCGCTGTGCCTGCGATAGGCCGACATCACCACGTCGGCCGGGTTGATGCCGGTGGCCTCCACGGCGTCGGAGACCGGAATGGGCACCGACAGCTCTCGACGGGTGCGTTGCCCGCCCGTCGCCTCGGGACGGGGCCGCCGGCCACGACGTGACGTCGATTCGGCCGAGTCCGATGGGGGGGAGTGATCGGTCGGCGAGTCGGCGTCGTTGCGGCCCTGGCGGCCAAACCCGTTCCTCGACTCGTCGCCGGGGGCGTCACCAGCGCGCTCGGTATCGGCGTGCGATCGGTCGACGTCCCCACCCCGGTCGTCATCTCGAGCCGATTCCTCCCGGTCGCGGCCACGATCGACGGCTGGTCGACCCTTGCTTCCCTTGAAGTCCGAGGGATCGGCGATGGAGTTGAGGCCTCGGGCCCGGCCCAGTGTCGGCTTGCTCATCGGCCACCGGCCAGAAGCTGCTCGGCCAGGGCGATGCGATCATCGACCTCGTCGGCCAGTTCGTAGAACTCACGGGCCAGATCCCGCAGATTGGCCGGAATCTTGACCTTGCCCCGGATTTGCTGTGTCACCGAGACGGTGGACGCCCATTGGGCGTACTCGTGGAGGAACAATCCGGCCTTGCGGCTGTCGTCGTAGGCCGAACCGGCCTCGCGAATGATGGTGTGGAACGGATCGGCCACGCCGGCCAGGATCTCGGCAACCTCCTGGCGGGTTTCGGCCCGTTTGCGGGGTGCGGCGGCGCTGATCTTCATCATCACCACACCGAGCAGCAGGATGTTGGAGTCCAGTTCCTCCAGCTCACCGGCCAGGACCCGAAGGCCCTCGATGTTGTCGACCCCGCTGCTGGTGGGCACCAGCAGGTACTTGCTCGTCTGCATGGCCATGTCGGCCAGACGGGATGAACCCGAGGGAGGGAGATCGAAGACCAGCCGGTCGAATCGGCCACTGGCCATCAGTTTCTCGAACGGAAGTGCGAAAGAGTCGGCCGGATCCCCGGCGGTGACCAAATGGTTGGAGAGGGTCTTGGTGTGGCGGCCGGCAACCACGACGTCGAGGTAATCTCGGGCCTTCACCGTGACCAGTTCGTCGCCGTACATGATGGCGTCCATCAGATGACGTCCCTCGCCGTGCTGGGCGGGATCCAGACCAACCACCTTGGAGGCCGAGGCCTGCATGTCGAGGTCGGCCAGCAGCACTCGCTTGCCCTCGGAGGCCCAGATACCCGACAGCTGGGTGGCCAGTGTCGTCTTGCAGCTCCCACCCTTGCCGATGCCGACGACCACCGAATCCGCAATGGTTCGCATGCGATCACCCTTTCCCCGATCGAATCCCGACGCATTGGTGGACCGATCCTAGCGGGAAATGGGGTTAGCTACGGGATAAACCGGGCATTTGTGCCGACAGAACGGGTACCAATGGGTATGAATTGGGTTACCAGTCGGAGTCAGGGGTGTGGACGGTGGCCCATCGGTGCCACCTTCAGGGGCGGGTTGGCGGTGGCGCTCGGTTAGTCTGAGACCATGGCGACGGTTCTCATCAATGCCCTGCGACTGATCTCCATTGTCTTCATCATGCGGGCGCTGGTCAGCTGGGTGCGGGTCGGCCATGACTCGCCGTTCCGGCCCATCGTCGACGGGCTGTATTCGGTGACCGAACCGGTCTTGGCGCCCATGCGCCGCGTCCTGCCCCCGCTCGGTGGGCTCGATCTTTCCGTACTGTTGGTGATCATCGGCATCAACTACGTCATCATCCCCATCATCGCCCGCACCCTCTAGGTGGGGTGGGACGACTTGCAGCGACGGTTTCATCAGCGCCGGTCCGACCGTCTCAGTCCACGCCGAACTCGAGTACTCGATCGTCGATTCGGCGTCGCTGGCCTTTGCCGTGGCCCAGACCTCCGGCCAGCACATCCTGACCGAGACTGTGGTCATCGAGCCGACCGTCGCAGTCTCGGAGAGCACCTATGGCGAGGATGCCAACCCCCGACTGCTCCGCTTGAATGCACCGGATGGTCTGCTCCGGCTCCGCTATGACGCCACGGTGGCCATCATTCCCTGCTCGGACGACCCGGACGAGTTGATCGAGGTCGACTTCGGCGACCTGCCGGCCACCGTCCTGCCCTAGTTGAACCCCAGCCGCTACTGCCAGTCCGACCTGCTTTCTGGAGTGGACGGTGGTAGTTGAGGTTGATCCGCAGGGTCGATTCCACTCTGTGACGTTGAACAAGGATGGTGAGACGATTCTCGAAATACGGGCGTTGGGTCGAATACCAGAATCGCTGGTGCGGAGTCTGTGAGAAAAGGCGCCCCGCTTCCGTAGCTTCAGGTTCTTCGACCCCTGATGTGTGCGGGACCCGAGTTTGGTGGGGGCAAGACATCTCGACGTCGGTGATGGTCGAGCTCAGACCAAACGGCCCCGGTCGAGGGTGAGTACCTGGTCGGCTCGCTCCAGCGCCACCCGGCGATGCGAGACCGCCAGCACGGTGACTCCTTCGGCGGCCAGGTTGGTCCACAGTTCGATCTCCGTTTCCACGTCGAGGGCGCTGGACAAGTCGTCCATCACCAGCAGTTCGGGGTTTTGCACCAGGGCCCGGGCCGCCGCCACCCGCTGACGTTGACCGCCCGACAGGCGTAGACCCCGGGGGCCGATCATGGTTTCGGCCCGGTCCGGCATTTCGGCGATGTCGGTTTCAACCGCGGCCAGGCGTAGGGCGCGGGCCACGTCGTCGTCCTGGGCCGTACCACCGAGGCGGATGTTGTCAGCCACCGAATCCGACAGCAACTGGGGCACCTGGGACAGGAAGGCGGCCTGGGGCGGCACCAGGAAGGCGGCCCGGTCCTCGATGACCTCGCCGTTCCAGCGAACGGTGCCGGTTACCTCGGCCTGCCAGGCCAGTCCGAGGATGGCCCGCAGCAGGGTGCTCTTGCCGGCCCCGACCGGACCGGTGACCACGGTGATCGACCCCCGGGCCATCCGGAACGAGATGTCACGGATGCCGGCCCGGCCGTCCGCCCCCTGGTCGTCACCGTGCCCGTTGCCCGATGGTGTGGGGTAGCGGGCGGTGAGCGATTCGACGGTCAACTCCTGTAGAGGGATGCGCTCGGCGTCGAGCCGGGCCGGGGTCGGGCGGTCGAGCCCGATGGGCAGGTGGCGCTGGCGGGCCACCCGGGCTGCCGAGTGCCCGGCCACCAGCCGGCGCATGCCGTCGAAGGCCACCATGGCCTGCTTGTGGCGGGCGATGGTTCGGCCGATCATGCGGGGCAGGAACCCCAGCCAGACCAGATAGGCGGCGAACAGTACCAGCTCGCCGGGGGTGAACGAGCCGGCAACGATGGCTCCCGCCCCTACCATCAGCACCAGGCCCAATCCGATGTCGGCCGTGCCGTTGCTGAACTCGTACAACCCCTCGTTGAGCAGCCGGTCCTTCACTGCGGTTCGTCGTCGCTCGTCCACCAGCTCCTTCAGCCGGGCCAGCGATGAATCGGTGGCGTTGTTGACCTTGACCGTGGTGGCCGCCGACAGGATGTCGCCCAGCAGACCGGTGACCTCGGCCGTGGCCTGGCGGTCGGCCCTCCGGTACTGCTTGATCCTGGTGTCGAGCACCATGGTCACCAGCGCCACCGCCACCATGGGGACCAGCACCACCAGGGTGGCCGGCAGGTCGATGGTGGCCATGATGCTGAGGGCGATGGTGGTGTAGACAATGGCCCCGCTGACATCCAGCCAGGAGTCGACGAAGATGGCCACGTCGTGGGGATCGTCGCGAAAGTGGGTGACGGCGGCTCCGGCCGAGCCCACCGGCTGGCCCGCTTCCGGCCCGCCGCTGGCCACCTGGGCTGCCAGCATGTTGCCCTGCATGAGCGAACTCATGAGGGTCCACGACTTGGTGAAGGCCACCGCTCCGACCTGGAGCACGGCCAGCCGGAAGACCTCGGCCAGCCACATGAAACCGGCCATCCAGTAGAGACGGCTGGTGTCGTTGTCGGTCAGGGCGTCGAAGGCCTGGCCCACGAACCAGCCGACGGCGGCCGGGGCGGCGAAGAACAGGATGAACATGGCATAGCCCAACCAGAACTCCCGCTTTCGCTCCTGACTGATCTCCCATGCCAGGGACCAGATGCCGCGCCGGCGGTAGTGGTCGGTGTCGTCGATGTCCGGTTTCCCGTCCAGGGTTCTCATGTCCTCACCTCCTTTGGTTCCCGGTCTCGGCGACATCGGCCGGTGCAGCCATCTCCTCGACGTCCTCCAGTGCCAGGTCCAGCAGCCGGCGGTAGCGGCCGGTGGTGTCGGCCTCCAGGTCGTGGCGATCACCGTGCTCCACGATGCGGCCGTAGTCCATGACCACGATCTCGTCCATGTCCCGCAGGGTCGACAATCGATGGGCGATCACCACCGCGGTGCGTCCGGCCAGCAGCTCGACCATGGCCGCCTCGAGCCGCTGCTCGGTCTCGGGGTCGATGCGGGCCGTGGCCTCGTCCAGCACCACCAGGTCGGGCCGGCGGAGCCAGACCCGGGCCATGGCCAGCAGCTGGGCCTCGCCGGCCGACAGCCCCGACCCGGCGGCACCCAGGGTTTGATGGATGCCGGCATCGGCCAGGTGGCCGAGACCGACCCGGCGAATGGCGGCCTCCACCTCGTCGTCGGTCGGGGCCGGATTGAACATGGTCACGTTGTCCCGAATCGAGCCGTGGACAAGCTGGACCTCCTGGGGGATGAGGGCCACCCGCCGGCGCAGCTCGCCCATCGGGATGTCACCGATGGGCACAGCGCCCAGGCTCACCGTGCCCGATGACGCTTCGACCAGGCGCAGGATGACCCTCGACAACGTGCTCTTGCCGCTGCCGGTTCGACCGACCACACCCAGCGATCGGCCGGCGGCCAGGTGGAGGTCGACGTCGATCAGCACCGGGTCGTCGTCGCCATAGTCGAAATCGACGTGGTCGAAGTCGACGGCCAGAGGTCCCGGTGGGGGAGAGGTGGCCCGATCGGTCCCGGCGGCGTCGATGATGGTGGGCCTGACCGCCCGCAGCTTGGCCACCCGGACCATGGCCCCGCTGGCCTTCTGGATCAACTCGAACCGGTCGATGATGGCCTCCAGCGGGCTGCGGATCTGCTGGGTGTACTGGAAGAGCACGAAGGCGGTACCCAGGGTGATGGCGTCGGCCGACACCAGCCAGCCGCCCAGTATCAGGGCCAGGGCAGCGCCCGTGACCACCGACCCCTGAAGTCCCCACCACAACCGGAGGAAGGCCTTTTCCTCGATCAGCCTGGTGTCGTAGTTGAAGGTGGCGTCGTCAACGAACCGGGCCATGGCGTGGGCGCCGGCTCCGCTCGAGCGCAGGTCCTCGGCCGCCGTCAGCCGCTCCTCGATGCCACCGTACAGCCGGGCCCGGGCGCTCATGGTGTCCTCGGCTTCGCCCACCGCCTGTCGCCGCATCCACACCATCACGATCACGCAGGCCAGCACGAACAGGCCGAGCCCGGCGCCCAACCGCCAGTCGAAAGCGGCCAGAATGACAAGGGTCCCGGCGATGGTGAGTGCCGCCCCGCCGAAGGCGGCCACCACCTGGCCCAGGAAGTCGGACACGGAGGTGACATCACCGTCGATGCGCTGGATCAGCTCGCCGGGGGTGTGGGTGCGATGGAACTCGTGGTCCAGGCCGAGGACGTGGTCGGTCATGTCGAGTCGTAGCTGGTTGGCGGTTCGCCACGCCAGCACGGTGGCATAGCCCGAGGCCGCCACCGCCGTCACCTGCCCGACCACGGCCACTGCGATGAGGGCCAAGCCCAGCTGAACGATGTCGGAGGCCGGCGCCCCCTCGAGTGCCAGGTCGACGGCCCGGCCGACCAGGAGTGGACCGACCAGTGGCAGCAGTGACCGTAGGGTCACGGCGAGCGCGAGGAGCAGGTACCGCCCCCGATTGGGGCGGACCAGATCAATCAGAGCGCGCCAGGGATCGGAGGCCGACGACATAGGTCCATGCTCCCATCTTCGGCCCGATGTGTGCCGGGAATTTCCGCTCGTTGTTGTATTATCCTCCCTACTTTAAGTGATACTTACGCTTGTATTGAGAACTGGCGTACGCTACGGATGGGACCACTGTGACCGGCCTATGACCGCCGCACCCGCACGCGGGTGCTAACCAAGTTCGGCGACGCCGAACTTGCGGTGCCAACTCCACCACATCCACGAATGGAAGGCTGGGGGCCGGACCGATCTTCATGACATGGTGCCATTGTGTAGCCATCACCATCACTTGGTGCACGAAGGCGGCTGCATGATCCGACTTCTAGAGGACCGTCGGCTGGAGATCCACAGACCCGACGGGCAACTCCACACCATCACAGCCACCCCGTCCAGAACGGTGGTGCAACGTGAATAGCCGGCAGGTGAATGACGGAACAAAGTTCGATCGGCATCATCCCGGGACATTCGACCCTGCCCCCATGGTGCGCCCGGACCTACGATTCGGTTGGCATGGGCCACAGGCCATGACAGTGCACGTACGCATCGACTCGGAGTGTGAGTGTTGAGCGCAGAACGCAAGTACGGGACTCACTTGGAGCTGTTCTGGATTCCGCTCGGGGCCGGGACTCCGGTTGTCCAGGTGAGCGGGTGGATCTACGAATTCCTCTACGCCACCCGGCACCGGCGGGACCGTTGCCATCTCTACCACGTCGCCTTGATCGCGACGCTCGACGGTGAATCGACGGTCATCGAGGTTGCCCCCGTCCCCGATGATGACGGGTGCAACGCCAGGGGAGTGGTGGGGATGGGCGCGGTCGGCAGCAAGTGGCTGTTCCCGATTCGTGTCTTCCGCTACGAGGTCCGACGCTGGTCCAATGGGGTCATTCCCGATCTGAGCGCCGCCGTGGACAGTCCGGTGCGCCTGACCGACGATGTCGAGTTGATTCAGGACGCTCTGCAGTGGGTTGAGCGGGTGCCGATACCAGTCTGGGGTCGGGACGAGTTGGGAACGGGCGACATGTGGAACTCGAACTCGGTTGTCTCATGGACACTGAGTCGAGCCGGACTGGTCACCTCCGATCTTGGTCCACCACCTGGTGGTCGGGCCCCGGGGTGGGACGCCGGCCTCGAAGTGGCCCAAAGACCCCTCGGTGTCTGAACCCTCCCCGACGGGGCTCCGGGTCCGTGCGGACACCGACAAGGTCACGTGCTAGCGTCGCCTCCGTGGTGGCAATTCTGGAGGCGGTCGATCTCCGCAAGACGTATCGCAAGTTCCGGGCCGACGATGTGGTTGCTCTGCGCGGCCTGAACCTGAGTATCGGCTCACCGGGGGCGGTGCACGGCTTCCTCGGCCCCAACGGGTCGGGCAAGACGACGGCCATCCGATGCCTGCTGGGTTTGATCCGACCGACGGGGGGCGATGTACGGCTGTTCGGGGTCGACTCGACGACTGCGCTCCACCAGGTGGTGGACCGGGTCGGGGCGATCGTCGAGAACCCGAAGATGTTCCCCAACTTCTCCGGTCGCCGCAATCTCAGCCTGCTGGCCAAGGCCAAGGGTCTACCGTCGGGTTCGGTGGATCGGGTGTTGGAGACCGTGGGCCTGGCCGACCGGAGCGACGACAGCTTTGCCGGCTACTCCCTGGGCATGAAACAGCGCCTGGCCATCGCCGCCGCCCTGCTCAAGGATCCCGAACTTCTCATCCTGGACGAACCGGCCAACGGGCTCGACCCGGCCGGAATCGCCGAGATCCGCACCCTGATCCGCCACCTGTCGGCGGAGGGCAAGACCGTCCTGGTGTCCAGCCATCAGCTGTCCGAGATCGAGCAGGTCTGCACCGAGGCCACCATCATCGCCAACGGCGCCGTGGTCGAATCCGGTTCGCTCGATGACATCCGGGCCAAGCACGGCACCCCGGCGGTGATCGTCACCATCGACGATGTGTCGGCCGCGGCCCGAACCCTGACGGAGGCCGGCCTGACCGTCAGTCAGCGTGGCAACCATCGTGAGCTGTCGGTCGAGATCCCGGCCCACCAGGCGGCCGAGGTGAACCGGCTGCTGGCCGATCGGGGCCTGTACCTGTCGGGACTGCGGTCCGATGCGGTCACCCTGGAGTCGGCCTTTTTCACACTGACCTCGGGTCAGCCGGCCGTTGCGCCCCCGCCCCCGCCACCGACGGCCCAGCCATCACCAGCCGCGGCGGCGACCGGTTCGCCCCCTGCTCCCGTGACGCCGCCGCCCCCGCCGGCGTCGGCTCCCGCCCCTCCCGAGGTGCCGTCGTGATCCCGCTGCTCAACGCCGAGACCCAGCGGTACCTGAGTCGCCGGGTGACCCTGTTCTTTCCCTTGACCCTGGCGCTGCTCATCGTGGTCGGCGTGACCATCGCCTACTTCGTCATCACCGCTCAGGACGATTCGGTCGATTTCGTGAACGACATCGCCTTCGGTCCATCGCTGGCAGACCAGCCCGGTGCGTCCAACGTGCTCGGCCCCTTGGGGTTCCTGCTGCCGATCATGGCCTACACCCTTGGGGCCTCGTTCTACGGCGCCGACCAGAAGACCGGCGTGATCGAGCTCCTGGCCACCTGGGAGCCCCGTCGACTGCGACTGCTGGCGGCCCGGGCCATCGGTGGTTCGGTCGTGTCCATCGTGCTCGGCATGCTGGTCAGCGCCGTGTCGGTCGCCGCCTTCTACGTGCTGTCGGCCACCACTGGTACCACCGACGGCATGACCGGGGAGCGGTGGTGGTGGATCACCATGGCCGTGTTCCGTACCGGCCTGCTGTGCGCCGCCTTCTTCCTGTTCGGATTGGCTCTCACCGTGCTGGCCAACAACTCGGTGGCCTCGATCATCTCGTTCGTCATCTACGCCTTCGTGGTCGAGAACATCCTGCAGATCTTCGTGGGCTGGCTGGCACCATGGCTGCCCATGGCCAATGCCGGAGCGTTCAGCGCCGGGGTCGACATGCAGACCGTCACCCTCGACACCCTCGAGGAGCCGACCAGCCACCACGGCTGGTTCGTGGCCGGTCTGGTCGTGCTGGCCTACCCGGTGGTCGCCTACATCGCCGCCGCCGCCGTCTTCGACCGCCGCGACATCACCTGACGGCCATCACCGGACCTTCGGCTCTAGCCGACGGTGATCGCAGGAGTGAGGCTGGTGACGTGGAGCAGCCGATCGTCGAGATCGACGAACTGACGAAGTACTACGGAACACTGGCGGCGCTCGATGGGCTGAGTCTCTCGGTTGCCAGAGGGTCCATCTTCGGATTCCTCGGGACCAACGGTGCCGGCAAGACGACGACCATCAACATCCTGCTCGGTCTGGTCGAGCCCAGCGGTGGCGCTGCGTCCGTCCTCGGGTTCGATGTCGTCGACGAGTCGGACGAGATTCGAACCCGGGTGGGGGCCCTGCTGGACGAGACCGGCCTGTACGAGCAGATGTCGGCCTACGAGAACCTGTGGTTCTACGCCCGGGCATGGAGACTGCCGAAGGATCAGGCGGAGGCGAGGGTGGAACGGGTGCTGTCCGATCTGGGGCTCTGGGATCGGCGTCACGATCCGGCCGGGTCGTGGAGCAGGGGAATGCAGCAGCGCCTGGCCCTGGCTCGGGCCCAGCTTCATGATCCCGAGCTGTTGTTCCTCGACGAGCCGACCGCCGGACTCGACGTCGTGTCCGCTCGTGAGGTGCGTGATCATCTGGCCGGGCTTGTCGGGCGGGGCACGACGATCTTTCTGACCACGCACAACATGACCGAGGCCGAGGAGCTGTGCGACCGTGTGGCCATCATCCATCGTGGTCGCCTCCTGGCCGACGGGCATCCCGACGAGTTGCTGTCGGCGTCGGGGTATGAGGTGAACATCGAGGGTGTGAACCTGGACGGGGCGGCCGAGGCCATCGTCCGCCGGCCCGACGTCGTCTCCTGCGTGAGCGAGGATGGGCGGCTGAGGCTGCGGCTGACCACCCCCGATCCCTCCGCCGTGGTGGCTGACCTGGTGGCGGCCGGGGTCTCCATCCACGAGGTGCGGCGGGGCACCCATCTGGAGGACGCCTTCCTCGAACTGGTGCGGGAGGACTCATGATCACCGACATGAGCACCGTCATCTGGAAGGAGTGGAAGTCGCTCTTCCGCCAACCGGGCAGTCGCCTCCGAATGGCCCTCACCGTTCTCATCCCCCTCGGCTACTTCGGCATCATTGCACCTCTTCAGGCCGGCGGGGAGTTCACCACCGGTGCCGAACCGTGGTTCATCGCCGTCGTGCTACCCCTGCTCACCGTGATCATGACCGCCCCCGACTCGTTCGCCGGCGAGCGGGAACGCAAGACGCTCCGAACCCTGCTGGCCAGCACGCTTTCGGACTCCGCCATTCTGTGGGCCAAGCTCGGGTTCGCCGTGCTGCTGGGCATGGCCATGATGATCGCCACCCTGGTTCTGGCCATGGTCGTGGTCAATCTGTTCACCAACACCACCGGGGTGGCGGCGATCGGGGTCGCTCGACTGATCCACATGATCGGTGTCTCGCTGCTGCTGTCGGCGATGGCCGCCGGGGCCGCCGTCCTCATCTCCCTGCGGGCCGAGACCGTTCAACAGGCCCAGCAGACGCTGGCCGCCGTCTTCTTTGTGATTCCCAGCGTGCTCGGCCCCGTGCTGTTGATCACATCGGGCGACGGAGAGTCGGGCCCGGTGGTGGCCTTCTTCGACTGGTTGGGAACGACATCGGGACGTCTCACGGTTGTCGTCGTGCTGGCCGTTCTGGCCGTCATCCTGCTGACGGCGGCCCGGGTCGGTTTCCGCCGAACCAGACTCGTGTCCTAGCGCCGCAGCAGGGTCGTCGGCACCGAGCGCCGTGCCGTCCCACTCGGTCACACGGTCCGCCGTCAGGCCACCAGCCCGGCCCCGGCCGACGCCATGGCGGGGTAGAGGCGAACCGGAGCCACCGGCGGCTGCTCGGCCGGGGGTTCGTAGCGCTCCAGCAGCTCATGGCAGAACGCCTCGACCTTGTCGGCGGCAACCAGGGCGATGGCGCCGCCGGCGAACCCGCCACCGGTCATCCGGGCTCCGAAGCAACCGGTGCAGTTCCGAGCCAACTCGGAGATGGCGTCGAGGGCCGGTCCCGACACCTCATAGTCGAACTGCAGGCTGTGATGGCTGCCGTTCATCAGCACTCCGAGCACCGACAGGTCGTCGGCCCGCAGTGCCTCGACCGCGGCCAGGGTTCGAGCGTTCTCGGTCACCACATGGCGGGTCCGGGCCTGGAGCACCGGGTCGTCCAGCCGCTCGATGTCGTCCAGGGTGGCGTCCCGCAGCGAGTCGTAGCCCAGCGCTCTGGCCGCCGCCATACAGGACGCCTGGCGATCGGCGTAGGCCGATTCCACCAACTCCCGCCGGGTGCCGGTGTCGAGCACCACAATCACGGCGTCGCCGGGCATGGGCACCGGGGTGATGGTCAGGTCGGCGCAGTCGATGAGGGTGGCGTGCCCGGCCACCGAGCCGATCGACGCCAGCTGGTCCAGCATCCCGCTGGGCAGGCCCATGATCTCGTTCTCCACCCGCTGACCGAGGCGGGCCATCTCGGTCGGCTCCACTGCGATGCCGGCCAGGGCACCGAACACCAGCCCGGTCGCCACCTCCAGCGCCGCCGACGACGAAAGGCTGGCCCCGGCTGGAATGTCGGTGGCGATGGTGCCCCGCCACGGCCCGATCTCGTAGCCGGCATCGGCCAGCATCACTCCGGTTCCGTGCACGTAGCGGGCCCAGGTTACGGTGTGGGCCGGGTCGTCGGACAACGTGAACCGGGCCTGCCCGAAACCCTCGGAGTAGACCTCCATGGTCGAGCCGGCCCGGTCATCGGTGCTGTTGTGCAACGGGGAGGCGGCGATGACGGTGTCGAAGGGCAGCGCCATCGGCAGCACAAAGCCGTTGTTGTAATCGGTGTGTTCGCCGATCAGATTCACCCGGCCCGGAGCCCGGGCCACCACCTGAGGCGTTTCACCGAAGGTGTCTCGAAATGCGGCCACTGCCCGGTCTTGTGCCTTCACGACACCAGTGTGGCAGCCTGACTCGGCACATCTGAACTTTGAGCCTCCTGCGACCCTTTTGGGGGTCGGCCGGCGCTCAAAGTCTGTATGCGGTATGCGGTGGGGCTACAGCCCGAGTTCCGCCATCAGGGTGGCCTTGGGCTTGGCCCCCACGATCGACTTGGTGACCTCGCCGTTGTGGAACACCAGCATGGTGGGGATGCTCATCACCCCGTACTTCTGGGCGATCGACGGATTCTCGTCGACGTTGAGCTTGGTGATCTTCACCCTTCCCGCCTGTTCGGTGGCGATCTCGTCGAGTATCGGGGCCACCATCTTGCACGGGCCACACCATTCGGCCCAGAAGTCGACCACGACCGGTTCGGCCGTAGCGCCGATCACCTCGTCGAAGGTGGCTGCGGTCAGGTTGGTTACATTCTCGGACATTGAGGGGGGACCTCCGTAGTTGTGCCCTGGTCAGTCTCGAAAGGGGGTCAAAGGGGGTAAATGGAGAGCAAGGGAGATAACCGACCGACTGGATCGACTATTCCCACGCCGGCCGCCGGCCAAACCGGCTGCGCCGGGTGTGAACAGCGCTTAGTCGTCGTGCTCTTCCAACCACCGCTCGGAGTCCATGGCCGCCTTGCATCCGGACCCGGCGGCGGTGATGGCTTGACGGTAGTAGTCGTCGATCACGTCACCGCAGGCGAAGACTCCCTCGACATTGGTCCTGGTGCTGACACCCTGGGTGATGAGATAGCCGTTGTCCTTCATG
This sequence comes from Acidimicrobiales bacterium, assembly GCA_024638815.1. Taxonomy (GTDB): domain Bacteria; phylum Actinomycetota; class Acidimicrobiia; order Acidimicrobiales; family SZUA-35; genus JAHELU01. The sequence goes on from JAHEJM010000003.1 coordinate 52,710, forward strand.
TCGAGCTGACCCTTGAACAGGTCGGTGTTGGGCCGATGACCGATGGCCACGAACATGCCGGTGAAGGGTATCTCGGTCCGCTCGCCGGTCTGGTTGTTCTCGACGATCAGACCCTGAAGCTGCTCCTCCCCGACGAGTGCCTTGACTTCGCTGTTCCACAGGAACTTGATCTTGTCGTTGGCGAAAGCCCGGTCCTGCATGATCTGGGATGCCCGCAGCTCGTCCCGGCGGTGAATGATGGTGACCGACGAGGCGAACTTGGTGAGGAAGGTGGCTTCCTCGATGGCCGAGTCGCCGCCGCCGACGACGGCGATGTCCTGATCTCGGAAGAAGAAGCCGTCGCAGGTGGCGCAGGTCGAGACGCCGTGGCCGGTCAGCTTGGTCTCGTTGGGCAGGCCGAGCATGAGAGCCTCGGCTCCGGTTGACACGATCACGGTCTTGGCCCGGTAGGTGGGATCGTCGGCGTCGGGATCGCCGACCCAGATCTTGAACGGCCGCTCGGTGAAGTCGACCCTGGATGCCTTGACCGTTTCGTACTTGGCCCCGAACCGGGCGGCCTGAGCCCGGAAGTTGATCATGAGCTCGGGGCCCATGATGCCGTCGGGGAAGCCGGGGTAGTTCTCGACCTCGGTGGTCAGCATGAGCTGGCCTCCGGGCTGGTCGCCGGTGGACGACGGTTCGCCCTCGAGCACGAGCGGCGTCAGCGAGGCCCGTGCGGCATAGATGGCGGCGGTCAGCCCGGCGGGGCCGCTGCCGATGATGACGACGTCGTGAATGGATGAGGTGTCTGGGGATGCCATGGTTCTGCTTCCTGGACCTTGTGATGCCGATCGGGTGAATCCCCGATCAGCCTTCCTTCTTACTCCAGAGAATCGCGCCGGCGATCACGAATATTCCGCCCAGGAGGTAGTAGGCCAGCCAGGTCTCACCGGCCTCCACGAACGGCAGGTAGCCGGTGACCGTCACCAGCAGACGGATCAGGATCACCAGCAGCAGCACGGCCAGTACGAGGCCGATGAGAACCATTGCCAGGGCGTAGACCGCGGTGCGGGAGGCGACCAGGGCCTTGCCGGTGGTGGCGTCACGAACTGTGCCCACGTAGTGCACGACCGTGGCCGTCACCTTGGCCGGCCAGTCGTCGTCGACCGTGTCTGTCATGCGGCTGGCGCCGGCCGTGTCGGGTATAGGCTCGTTACCGGGAATCACCCTGTCGAGCCTAGCGTCGCTTGATCGTTTGGACGTTCAAGGTCGTGCTATGTTCTGCGACGTTTGGCCGGATGGCCAAACTCGGGGTGAGGCGCTCCGCCGCCGAACACAGCGGTTGAGTGGCTGTTCCCGCTGAGTGGACGGGCCGAAACGGCCGGTCCTCCGACGCTATGGACACGGAGTGGGCAGGGTGTGGGCCGCCGGCTCGTCGAACCGGGTGAAGGTGCACCCGTAGTCGTCGGCCGCCACCGCAGCGGGGTCGAGGGTCACGTCACCGGCGGGCCGGGGTCCGCCCTCGGCCCAGGCGATCAGGTCCGACATTCCCTCGATCAACTCACCCGAGGTGAAGCCGCAGTGGTCGACTCCCCGGATGGCCCGCTGGACCAGCATGTCGCTCTTGTGTTGGGCGGCCACGTCCTTGGCGTACTCGATCTCATTGTGGAACGGCACGAACAGGTCACCCAGGTTGTGTAGGGTCAGCACCGGCATCCTCAGATCGCCGTTCACCGACGGTGGGTTGGCCAGCCCCTGGCGCACCCGGCCCTGGGGGTCGGGCTCCACCCGGACGATGTCGGCGTTCAGCTGGGCCTCGACGTCACTGATGGCGGGGTCGAGGTCGACCTGGTAGACGGTGTCGGTATTGTCCAACACCACACCGGGCCGCTCGGCGATGGTGCCGTCACCGGTGCCCAGGTCCCACAGGAAGTTGCCCAGCACGCCGCCGCTGGGGATGGAGAACCAGAAGGTGAAGGCCTCGTCGAAGTTGGGCCGGTCGCCACCGCTTCGGAGCTCCACCAGCTGCTTGAACTGCTCGCCCGACTCGGTCAGGGGCAGACCCTGAAAGAAGAACCAGGTGGCGGGGTCGGGTGTGGTGCCGAGGGCCGCCTTGATCTGAGGCACGGTGTCGGAGATGTAGTCGTCGCCCACCGGGAACTGCGACCGGCCCAGGGCCAGCTGCTGACCGGCCACGTTGACATCGAGGAAGTAGTCGAACAGCTCGTAGTCACCGACCACGCCACACAGGGGCATGGCCCCGGAGTAGGTGTTGCCGTAGCGCTCGGCTGAGACGGCGGCGATATGGCCACCCATGGAGTACCCGGCGATGTAGACACTGTCGGGCCTGTCCACCTTGCCATTGAAGAATCGGGACAGGGCGTGGGTGTCCTTCACCCCCTGGGACACGTTGTAACTGTTCTTGGAGTAGGTGGAGGCGGCCCAGGCGTAGCCCTCGTCCAGCATCCAGCGGCGGAAGCCGTCGGGGAACTCGCTGTCGTTGAAGAAGAGCCGCTCACCCTCGCCCCGGTACCCGTGGGTCCACATGATGAGGTCGCCGTTCCAGTTGTCGGGCACCTCGATGCGGTAGCCGGCGTTATTGTGCACGCCCCACAGCTGGGTAGCCGAGGTGCCATCCAGCTGTTGGAACGGAAGTGTCGACTCATCGAGCACGTACTTGGGTCTGGCCGCCGACGACGAAGAGGGGGCGAGAACCAGGGTTATCAGCAGCAGCGCAGCGGCGATTCCGACCACCCGGGGTGTGAACCGAGAACGTAAGCCGGCGCGACGGACAGGACGGGGGAGTTTCTTCATGGCGGGCGATTCCGTGGCTTTGTTTCGTGTCGGTGGGCGAAGAACGTACGAGACCGACAAGGAGCTGCCGGCCGCTTCCCTCGTCTCCAGCAATACCGCAGAATGTTGCCGACTACCAAAAGGGCGATCCTTCGACAAAGAGAGGTCGAGTAGGACAAACGTCGGTAAAACTACCTAGACTGTCGGCTCGGACCCATCCCGTCGTGGGGGATGGCCAGGCATGAACGGCGGAAGGGCGAGTGCATCAACCGTGACCATCCACCACCGCGCAACGTCAGGGGACCTGGGCCACACCACTGACCGTCGATTGGCTCCTGTACGGGCCGTCGCCCTGGGCCGCCACGTCGTCGCTCGATTCCGCTCTGTTCCGGTCTTCGTGCTCTACCCCCAGCTGTTCCTCGGAATCGGTTGGCTGAGGGCTGCCGTGGCCCACGGATCGGAGCCGAACTGGTGGAATGGTGACGAGGTCGCCGAGTTCGCTCGACTCCAGATGAGTGACGCGCTTCCCTTCTACCGCCCGTTCCTCGAGCATGTGGTTGCGGTCATGCCCGTTCTCACTGCCGTGGTGGTGTTGGCAGCCCAGCTCGCAATCGGTGTGGCCCTCCTCGTCAACCACCGTCCCTCGGTCTTCGCCCTGGTGGGTGCCTTCCTCAACCTGCAGTTCATTCTGGCCGGTCAGGTAAACCCGTCGGTCTTCTACATCGTGATGGCGATGACCGTCGTATTGTCGAGCACGGTCGTCGGGGTTCCGACTCGGCGCTCGTATGACATCGCCGTCCGGTCGACCATGCTCACCGTCGTCGTATTGGTGGTGTGCCTTCCGTTCGCCAACACGTTGGAGCCGGCCTCCGTTATCGCAGATCCGGCGCTGGTGATCGTGTTGTTGGCAATGCTGCTGGCGACGTCGACCTGGATCGTGCACGGCCGAAACAGCGAGGTGCCGGCCCTCGTTCCGTTCGATGCCCGCTCCTCGAGCGGCAGTCCGACCTGGTATTCGGTTCGCTGCCACTTCCGCTTCGACGAGGCCTCCTACGAGGAGCGCATCACGGTATGGCAGGCCGCCGGTTTCGACGAGGCCATCGCCTTGGCCGAGGCCGAAGCCCGTCGTTACGCCCAGTCGATCGGGGGCCGCTACCTGGAATCGTGCGACTGCTATCGGCTCACGTCGTGGCCGGTGTCGGCCGAGCCCGGGTTCGAGATCTACTCGCTGGTGCGGGCCAGCGATCTCGATCCCGAGTCCTATCTCCGGACCTTCTTCTTCAGTGGCGGTGAGTGCAGCTCCACGATCTGACAGGGTGCCGCACGGTTCGCCGGCAACCCGACATGTGGATGTCAGCACCGTGTTCGACGACTTCTCGGCGTTTTGGTGGCGCCGTTAGCATGGCCTCATGACTCAAGGGTCGAGCGCGTCCACGTCCGATGTCGATGTTGAAACCGAGGTGGCGGACTGGATCGACGATCATTGGGATCCGTCACTGACCCTGGGGGAGTGGTGGCAGGCCATGGCCGACGCCGGGCTGTCGCACCCCATCCTGGGTGAGCATGCCGGGGGCCGGGGCTGGAGCCAGTCAATGGCCGGCCGGGCCATGAAGCTGATGGCCGACCGCAATGTGGTCGGTCCGCCGCCTGGTCTTGGCACCATGCTGGCCGCCCCCACCATTGCCGACCATGGCACCCCGGAGCAGATCGAGCGGTTCATTCCGCCCATCCTCAACGGCCGCCATGCCTGGTGTCAGCTGTTCTCCGAACCGGTGGCCGGCTCCGATCTGGCCGGTCTGCAGACCAGGGCCGAGGCCGACGGTGACGAGTGGCGGGTCAGCGGACAGAAGGTGTGGACCTCGCAGGGTCACTACGCCGACTATGGGCTGCTGGTGGCCCGCACCGATCCCGAGCTGCCCAAGCACAAGGGCATGTCGTATTTCGCCATCACGATGGACCAGACCGGGGTCGAGATCCGGCCCCTCAAGGAGATGACGGGCCGCACCTTCTTCAGCGAGGTGTTCCTGGACGGAGCGGTGGTGTCGTCGGCCGACATGATCGGGGCCCGGGGTGACGGTTGGCGGGTGGCCAACACCACGTTGACCTATGAGCGCACCAGCATCGGCGCCGGCTCGTCGGGGGTGACCATCGCCGCCCCCGGGTCACGGGCCGACAACTTCGAGCGTTCCGTCGGTTCGATCATCGAGGCGGCGGCGCAGCGGCGGGCCGGGGGTCATGCGCCCGGGCCGGGCATGAAGCTGTATCACCGCTGGGTTGACCTGGCCCGCAAACTGGGCCGAACCGATGATCCCGTGCTGCGCCAGGAGATCATGGAGCTCTACACCCTGCTGTGGGTCAACCGCATGAACCTGCAGCGGGCCCGGGCGCGGTCGCAGCGCACGGGGGGCGAGCCCAACATCGCCAAGCTTTTCGACGCCGAGATCCACCGCCGGTTCCGTGATGTGATCCTTCGTATCGTCCAGGCCGACGGCATGCTGTCGGGTGAGTCGTCGACCACCGACCCGGTCATCGCCTCGTTCGTGCTCCACGCCCAGGGTCCCGCCATCTATGGCGGCACCGACCAGATCCAGCGCAACATCCTGGGCGAGCGGGTGCTGGGTCTGCCCAGGGAGCCGGGTCCCGACCGCAACACCCCGTTCAGCCAGCTGCCCAAGAACGTGTAGTCGGGGTTGGGTCGGGAGACCCGGCTAGTCGCCTTCTGGTTCCGGGACCCGGGCCACACGCTCGATCAGCTCCTCGGACTGGTCCCGGCCGACATGTTCGGTGACGATCCGGCGGAACTCGTTGTGGCCAACGGCTGACTGCTGGCGTCGGAGGGTTCGCAGGTCGATGCCGGCCGCCTCGGGGTCGTGCTCGGCCCGGTAACCCAGTGCGTCAAGGGAGTGGGGTACGCCGTCGGCCGGCGGTCCCACTCGGTGTAGAGCATGCCCAGCTGCGACTCGGTGCTGGCTTGGCTGTGGCGGTCGTTGAATTCGATTTTCAGGTCGAGTGCTTGTAGCGGCGCTGGTGTTGGGCGACGATGCCGAGGTTGTGGTAGGTGTTGGCTTGGCTGTGGCGATCGTTGAACTCGATGAAGAGTTCGAGTGCTTTGCGGTAGTTGGTTTCGGCTTCGGTGTAGCGACGCTGGTGTTGGGCGACCCCTCGGCCGAGGAGGTGGGCCAGCTTGCCCAGCTCCATCCGCAGGTCCCTATCCGTTGTGTCCTCCAGGCTGTCGACGGCGAGCTTGACCATCTGGTAGCGGGCGCCGTGTTGGCCAAGCTGATTGAGGAGCGCCTCCAACGCTCGTGCAAGTGAGAACCCTGCTCCTCGATGACGATCTCGTTCACGGTGATGGTGGTCTCCCTCCCGGGCGCCATGCGAGGTCGGTACCTCAACTGAAGTCCACCGCAACGTTGTTGGCCCCAATTGGGTTCGTGTACTCACCGGCGAACCGACTGCAGTATATTTCTTGAGTAAATGGGAGAGAAGTGCTTGCGGATCGTACATATGTTTGATATAGTGTTGACATGAGGAAAGGCGGGTTTCCATCAGACGGCCACAGCGACGATCTGACGGCGTTGAAGGCTGCCCTCGATGGGGTGGCCGACATTCCACTTGCCTGCTTTCCTGTGACCAAACTGGCGGAGCGGGCCTGCGAGTTGCAGCGGCTGTCCTCCCAACTCGACTCCATTCGGGCCACCACGATGGCGGCCATCGAATCGGCGGCCGAGGGGCCGGAGGTGCTTCGGGAACTCGGGTTCCGAACCGCGCCCCAGATGGTGGCGGCCCGGACCGGGGCCAAGGTGGAAGACGTCCGCCCGGTCGCCAAGGCCGGGAGCTGGCTGATCGACTTCCCCCTCTTCGCCCGGGCCTTTGCCGACGGCATCCTCACCCTGCGCCACGTGCGTGATCTGAAAGCCCTTGACAAGCCCCGCACTCGCCACGGGTTGCTGGAGGCCCAGGGCTACCTGGTCGAGCTGGCCCGGAACGGTGACTACCGTGATTTCTGCCAGGGTCTCACCTACTGGTTGAATGCTGCCGATCCCGACGGTGAAGAGCCGAAGGAGCAGGTGGCCAAGACCGGCTGCACCATGACCCGGCACAGCGACGGATCGGTATCCGGCAAGTTCCACCTCGATCCATTGTCGGCCGCAGCCGTCGGTACCGCCCTCGAAGACGAAGCCCAGCGGCTCTTCAACCAACAGACCGAAGAACACGGCCGGGCCGACACCCCCCGTCAGCGCAGGGGCCAGGCTCTGGTCGATCTCATGATCAAGGGCGCCGGCGTTCCCGGCTCGGCCACCACCACCCCGCTGGTGAACCTGGTCATGGGGTGGGAGCTGTTCCAGAATCTCATCGAGCGGCTCGACGACCCCACCATCCAGCCGGTCGAGGTCGACGCCAAGGATCCGAACCGGCGGTGCGAACTGATCGACGGCACGCCGATCCATCCCAACCTCGCCCTCATGACCATGGCGGTGGCCGAGTTCAAGCGAATCGTGCTCGATACGAAATCAAAAGCCATCGACGTCTCGGTCAAAGCCCGAGGGTTCCCACCGTGGATGAAAGAGGTCTTGCTGGTCGAAGGCAGGGGACGATGTGACAGCCCCGCCTGTGGCGCCCCGCTTTCCTGGCTCCAGGCCGATCACATCAAACCCTATTCCAAAGGCGGCAAGACAATCCTTGCCAACGGGCAGCTGCTCTGTGATCCTCACAACAAGTGGAAGCGAGACCTCCACCAGGACGACGCGGCGTGAGCGAAGCCGCCCTGGCCGGGGGACGAGGAATGCCGTGAAGATCACCATGGTCGTTCCCCCCGGCGGCTATGAGGAGTTCCCGGTCGCCGACTACTGGCCCGACCCTGATCGCCCCGCGGGTTCGACTCGAACGCCACCCCACTGAAGTCGGCCGGCCGGCTGGAGGGGGAGCGCAGCCGGGAGGTCGAGTACACCACCAGCATCGGCCTCGAGGTCGGCGGCGGCGAGTCGAACTTCACGATGGGAGCCACCGCCGAACTGGCCTGGTCGGTCACTGTCGCCGGCACCTGGAAACTTGCCGCCGGTGACTACCGGCTGGCCTGGCTCGACGACCCGCCGGGGGTTGTCATCGAGTGAACTCCCGCCCGTCTACGTCGTCAGCCACTCCACGATCGTGTCGACAACGGGCGCCTCGTGCAGCAGATCGAGGTGGTGGACACCTCCGACGACGTGGACATTCGCCGGCTCGACGTGACGGGGCTCGGTGCTGCTGGCGGGCCGGACGATGAGATCCCCGACGATTGCACCAAACGGGTGTGTCGGATCGGCGGTGATCACCCCGGCGACGAAGTGCCAGTCGACGACGGTGGCGGGATCTTCCTCCAACACGGCCGCCATTTCGAGAGCATCGTGCTCGGTATGCAGGATCGCCCCGTGGCGAAGGTCCTTGACGCCCTGGCTGCGAGCGTTGAGAAAATCGGCCAGCGGTCGGGTCTGGGGGGCGATGCCGAGACCAAGCGAGGCGGCGTGCACGAGCTTCTCCAGTGGCGCGCCGCGATGGGGGGCTCCGATGCTCACCACATCATCGAGATCGTCAACCCAGGCATGGCCGGCAGCTCGACCGGCACGATAGGCGCTGGCGATCACGAGGCCACCCATCGAGTAGCCGACGAGACCGATCGAACGCACCGGTACCGCCCAGCTGCGGTGGACTTGCTCGAGCAAGTCCGCCAGCTCCGCCCCATTGTCGTCGATGCTGCGTCCACTGTTGTAGCGCACCGTCAGCGGTGTCACGTCCGGTTGTTCGCCAAGCGCGTCGAGCAGTCCCCGTTGGCCGTGGGCGCGGTGCCAGCCTGTTTCGTTCTGGGCGAACCCGTGTACCAGGATCGCCACGTGTTCCCGAGCCGGCTCGGTCGTTTGGAGCGGCCCGGTTTCGGCGGTTTCGAACCTCAGCGCCGCTCGGTGCCGGTCGAGAAGCGTCATCGGGGTCTCCAGGCGGTCCTGATGCCGGCCCAGATCATCGCCCCACAGCCCGTTGAGGACGGCCACGGCGGTATCGGCCGAGGACCATTCGGCCTTGACATGAGCGTTCAGGCCGGCACCGAGAACCGAGGTCCCGACTCGTATCGATCCGTAGACCGAGCGCAGCATCAGGTCATATGCAGGGTCGACACCGGTTGCGGTGATCCACGGTTTGGCAATGGCGCGATGCATTCCCTCGACCGGCACGAGCACACGTTCCACCACGCAGGCGACGACACTTCCGAATCTCATGATCAGCGAGGTCCACCTTTCTGGTCGGACCGGAACCGACAGCGCGTCGGCCTGCTGTTTCCAGGTTAGGGCACGGGTGCCCCGCCGGCGCTATCAGCGGAGTCGGTGGGGAGACGGACCTTGCCAATGGCAGAATGCTCTGCGACGTTGGCCGCAGTCAGGGGACGAAGGACAGAGTGGAACCGGAGGCGCTCACACTCACACTCATCGCTGCCGCGACCGCCGGCTACCTGGCCGGTTCCATCTCCGGTGCCCGCATCATCGGTCGGCGGATCGGAGCCGGCGACCTGACCCGCTCACGGGTGGTGCTCGACGGCACGGGGGCATCGGTCGACACCTACGGGGTCTCGCCGTCGTCGCTCCAGGCCCGGGGCGGTGGTAGGGCCGGGCTACCGGCCGGTGCCATCGACATCCTCAAGGCGTTGGTGCCGGTGCTGCTCGCCCGCCTGGTCTGGCCCGACTCTCCCGAACACATCGTCGTGGCCGGAGCGGCCCTCATCGGGCACGTCTACCCTCTCTACCACGGTTTTCTCGGGGGTTACGGCATCTCCCCCCTGCTCGGCGGCCTGGTGGTCATCGACTGGCGGGCCGGGCTCGTTGCCATCGCCGTCTTCGCCCTGCTCGGCCTTGTCGTCGGCAGCGCCTACCTTGCCATCGAGTCTTGGCCCATCGCACTACTACCGTGGTTCGCCTGGCAGGGTGATGGCTGGATGATCGGGTATGCGGTACTGGCCAACGCCCTGTACTGGTGGCGCAGCCGGGACGAGGCGCTCGGCGCCCTGCGATCGTTCCGTGTCGACACCCGGCCCTGGCGCCGGCGGGTGGCCGACTTCAAGCACTATCCCGACTTCGAGGTGCCCGACCGATGACATTCAACGTTCTGGCCGCCCTGGTCGGCTACCTGATCGGAACCATCAGCTTCGCCCGGATCGCCGGTCGGCTGGCCTTACCCGGTGAAGACCTTTCGGTCACCGAGTATGCGGTACCGGGGTTCGAGACCACCTCCGTCTATCGCGGCGTCAGCGCCAGCAGCGTCATGGAGCGGGCGGGGTGGAAGTGGGGGGTCTCGGTGATCGTGCTCGACGGGCTGAAGGCGTTCATCCCGACCCTCACCGTGCGCCTCGCCTTTCCCGACAGCTCCGCCTATCTGATCGTGGCCGTCGCCGTGATCATCGGACACAACTGGCCGCTGTGGTGGAACTTCGTCGGCGGGCGGGGCCAGGCGTCGCTGCTCGGGGCCATGCTGGCCATTGACATCCTGGCCATCCCGGTGGCCACGCTCGCCGGGTCGGTGGTGGGACTCGTGGTGTTCACCTCGGTCCATATGGCCAGGAACATGAGCCCGGCCCTGCTCATTCCCTGGTTCTTGTTGACCAGTGACACCGAGCACGTCCTGTTCGCGTTGGCCATCAATGTCGCCTACTGGTCCGCGTCGCGGGGCGACGTTGCCGAGGAACTGCGAATCCGCCGGCTGCGGGGCATCCCCGAGATGAGCTATCCCCGGAAGCTACGCCTGGCCTGGCACGACTTCTTCACCGAGGATATGGACCAGGATCAGGAGTGACCTCGCCCCGGTAGCCGTCGACGGTGACGACCGTGCCGTCGACGAGGCGGGTCGCTCCCGGCACCGACACCACACAGGGGATCCCGTACTCGCGGGCCACGATGGAGCTGTGGGACAGCATGCCACCGGCTTCGGAGACGACCGCTCCCGCCTTGGCAAAGAGGGGGGTCCAGCCCACGTCGCTGTAGGGAATGGCCAGCACATCGCCCTGGTCCAGTTTGGCGAAATCGGCCATTCCGTCGACCACCTTGACCGGTCCCTGATGGCGGCCTCGCGACGTGGCCACCCCCCGCAGCACCGTGGCCGGGTCGACCGGGTCGACGGCGATGAAGTCGTCACCGTAGATGGTCTCGGGCATGGGCAGGCCGGCCACCCGCTCGTACTCCCGCCGGTGACCGGCCACCACGTCACGAGCCTCGACCCCCTCCATCGTTCCCGCCACCAGCAGCTTCACCTGATCGAGGGTGAGCATCATGACATCGTCGGGTTCGGCCAGCAGTCCCCGGTCGACGAACCGCCGACCCAACTCCAGGAAGTACCGGCGGAACAGACCGTAGCCGTAGGTGTACAGCGAGCTCACCTGCTCCCGCCGCAGTTCGTAGCGGGCCGCCCGTTTCCGCAGCGGCTCCAGCACGACGCCGCTCAGCGGACCCATCGACGTGCGGGTCTCACTCCACGGCTCGAGCGCGGTGGCCCGCGTGTTCCCGCCCCGGGCGGCTGCCATCTGCAACACCATCTCCGGCTGCTCCCGCCACGGCGGCACCGAGAAGTCGTTCCCGGAATCACTGAAGTGGCCGAAGGTCTCGAGGAACTCGGCCAACGCCGATCGAGCCTCCGGCGACTCGGCACCCGCCGCCTCGATCACCTCGGCCAGCCGGTCGAGGGCCGGGTTCGGGTCGAGGTCGTGGTCGGCCGGGTCGTCGGTGATCTCGACACCGGCCGGGTCGATCCCGTGCTTGTCGAGTCGGCGCCGCAGCAGACCCCCGTACAGGTTGGCCAGCAGCGGAACCACGATATTGGCATACGCCGCCTTGGTGCCGAGCTCCATCAGCTCGTCGACGGCGGCCAACAACTCCTCGTCGGTCCTGGCCGACACATCACCGTCATAGCGCCGGTAGGAGACACGGAGCCCTCCCAACAGCTTGTCGCCGTCCTTGCCGAAACCACTCTTTCCGATGGCGAAGGCGAGCAGCCGGGGGGTCTTCCGCACCGTCGCCGCCGATGGCTTGAACCGTGGTTTGTCCGGGCCTTCGGGAAGACCGAGCAGGAGTTCCAGCGAATCGCGGGGCATACCCAGGAGTTCGAAGATGTCCCCGATCGCCCCCATGTTGAAATAGGAGCGATAGGCGAACGACTTGGCCAGGTCATCGGGCTCGAGGTCGTTGTCACCGATGGCCTCGGTGAAAAGCGTGATCCAGGCCCGATTCACCACCGGCACGTTCACCGACCACACCAGGGGCTTGATCATGCCCGGCATGACCTCTTTGGAGATTCGATTCGAATAGACGGCGACATCGTCGATTCCGGTGATGGGACGGATCTGCACCCACCACAGCGTCTCACCGTCCCACACCCACTCCAGGTCGGCGGCCCGCCCGTACTCGTCGGCGGCGGCAGCCGACTGGGTCGCGATCGTTGCCGCCACCTCGTCGGGGAGCACGGGGTCGGTCGGTACTTCCGTCCACTCACCCCAGTGCCTGACCCAGCGCTGAGGGGTGACCCCCTGGCCCACCAGGCGGTCACCTCTTCCCTTGACGGCCTCCAGCACCAACTCGTTCAAACCGGTGATGGGATTGCGGGTGAAAACGACGCCGGAGATGACGGGCGTGACCATCTCCTGGATCAGCACCGACATTTCGATCTTCTGGTGCTCGCCGGTGTGATCGACGTAGGACTCGATGGCCTCACCGGTCGCCGATGATCGAACGGCGTCCACCGCGGCGGCGATCTCGGCGGGTTCCACGTCGAGCACGGTGAGGAACTGCCCGGCGTAGGAGGAGTGGCCGCCGTCCTCGACATTGGCCGACGATCGCACGGCATAGCGGCGTGAGGGGTCGAGGCCGGAGACATCGGCATCGACGCCGGGCGGCACAACCCAGGTCGCCGGGACCCGGTAGCCGTGCTGGTGCAGCCAGGCGAGGGCGGCTCCCTTACCCCCGAGTTCCACGTCGGCCGCCTCGTCGAGGGTCATCAACCGCCGGTCGTCCATGGACCACCACTGTAAGCCCGGCCGGGTTGGGCTGCCACGGGAACAGGTCGTTGGCCTCGGGGTGGTGGTGCCGAGCTTACCGCACCCCATCGCAGATGGTGGCGGCCACCACCGGGGCCGACAGCACGCTCACCATCCGCCACGTGCGCGATCTGAAAGCGCTCGACATCTCGGTCAAAGCCAGATGCCACCCACCGTGGATGAAAGAACTCCTGCTCATCATCGCCCGGGGTCGATGCGGAACGTTGGCATGCACTGCCTCCACGACCTGCCGGGGTTCAGGTCAAGTACTCCACCCCGGTCAGCTGGACCGACTGCTGCCACAGCCGCTGACCCACGTCGGCATCGCCGGCCTGAGGCTGCAGGTCGACTCGAACCGGAGAGCCCCTCATCTGGCGCCGGCCATCGGGACCGAAATAGTCGTTGGCCTCGACGTCGGGGTCGGTGGCCGCCCGCAAGGGGGGGAGGGCCCCGGCATCGGCACCCTGCAACGCCACTCGACCGACCAACTTGAGCGCGGCGTACACCGGTCCGGGAAGCCCATAGCCGGCCGACAGGTTGGTGGCCGAAATCCCGGGATGGGCCACCACCGCCATCACACCACCACCGTCTGCCTGCTGCCGGCGGTTGAGCTCGGCCGTGAACACCTGGTTGGCCAGCTTGGAGTTGGAGTAATAGGTCGACCGGTTGTAGTCATCGATCGAGGTGGGGTCGAACGTTGTCAGGTCACCGCCACCGGCGGCAAGGCTGGAGACGTTGACCACACGAGCGCCGTCGGAATCGACCAGGTTCGGCCAGAGCAGACCGGTCAGGGCGAAGTGACCGAGATGATTCGTGGTCCACTGCAACTCGGCCCCCATCGACGTCAAACTCGCCGGCGGCATCATCACCCCGGCGTTGTTGATCAGCAGATCGAGCCGGCCGTGTTCCCGGCCGAACCAGGCCGCGAACTCCCGCACCGAGTCCATCGAGGCGAGATCCAGTTCACCCACGGCAACATCACCGGCGCCAGCACCGGAACCGGACAGCGACGCCGCCGCCTCTCGGCCCTTGTCGAGGTTGCGGCAGGCCATGATCACCGTGGCTCCGGCTGCCAGCAACCCCCCGGTCGTCTCCAGTCCGAGACCGCTGTTGGCCCCGGTCACGATGGCCACCCGGCCGCTCTGGTCGGGAGTGTCGGCCGTGGTCCAGCTCATGAAAGCTCCATTCGCACTCGCTTGTTGCCCTTGCCCTTCGACTCGGTCTTGGTCACGGTGAAGGTGCCGACCTCGGCGGTGGAGGCGACGTGGGTGCCACCGTCGGCCTGCTTGTCCAACCCCACGATGTCGACCACCCGGATCTCCTGCACCGAATCGGGGATGAGGTTGACCTTGGTTCGGATCAGGTCGTCGTCGGCCAGGGCCTCGGCCCGGGGCAGGAACGACACGTCGATCGTGCGGTCGGCGGCGATCTCGGCATTGACCAGCTCGGTGATGCGGTCGGCGAAGCCTCCGGGCAGGGGGTCGAACTCGAAGTCCATCCTGGCCTTGAGCGGCTCCATGTTGCCCCCGGTCACCGACACCCCCCATTCGTTCCAGATCACCCCGCACAGGATGTGAAGTGCGGTATGGGTCCGCATCAGGGCGTGGCGCCGATCCCAGTCGATGACACCGGTGACCTCGTCGCCGACCGCCGGCACCGGACCGTCGAGGGTGTGCCAGATCACCGAATCCTCCTTGCGTACGTTCACCACCGCCACGCCGTCCAGGGTGCCCGTGTCGTGGGGTTGGCCGCCCCCGGTGGGGTAGAAGGCGGTCCGATCCAGGGCGACCCGGGCCTCGTCCACATCGACCACGGTGGCCGTGAACTCTCGAAGATAGGCGTCGGTCAGGTACAGCAGCTCACTCATGGGCATCTACTCATGGGCGATGGCGTCCAGCACGTTCAATCGGGCGGCCCGGGCCGCCGGGAAGTAGGCGGCGATGACGCCGAGGATGGCCCCCACCACCAGGTAGATCACCAGCTGGGTCCAGGGGATGGCCAGCCCGGTGATGTCGGGCACGGCGGTGACGGTGGCCCACCCCAGCAGCACGCCCATGATGATGCCCAGCAGCGAGCCGAACACGGCCACGATCACGGCCTCCCACCGCACCGAGGCCCTCAGTTGGCTGCGGGTCATGCCCACCGCCCGCAGCAGGCCGATCTCGCGAATACGCTCCAGAATCGACAGGGCCATGGTGTTGACGATGCCGAAGAACGCCACCACCAGGCACAACACCAACAGCCCGATCACGATGACCTGAAGCTGGCTGATCTGTTCCTCGGCCTCGGCCCGGAACTCGGAGTTGTCCTGCACCACTACTTGGGCCACGTCGGCCACGGCGGCCTCCACTGCGGTTCGGGCTGCGGTGATGTCAAAACCCTCGGCCAGGGTGATGCCGACAAAGCCGACATCGTCGCTGGCCACGTGCTCGCTGGACAGAGCCCGGTCGACGACGAATGGTGCACCGATGAACCCGTCCTCCTGGTAGATGGCCTCCACGGTCAGCTCGGTGACGAACCCGTCCTCGAACTCGACTTCCACTGACTGGCCGAGAACCAGCCCCAGCTCCTCGGCCCGGTCGCTGAGGACGGCGATCCCGCCGGTGCCGACGTCGATCGAACCCTGGCTCACGCCGACATTGACCACCTCGATCCCGGTTGCCGTTTCGTAGGCGGCCACGTCGCTGACCTCGCCGTCGACCCGGGCCTCGATGGTGGCGAAGCCGGCCACGGCGTCGACCTCGGGCAACTTCTCCAGCTCGTCCACCACCACCGCCGGGAAGGGCAGACCCTGGTTCTCCTCGAACACGAAGAGGTCGGCCACAATGGCCTCCTCCAGCAGCTGGTCGAAGGTCCGCAGCAGCGACGCCGTCAGCACCGCCACTCCGCTGATCAGGGCCAGGCCGATCATGAGGGCGGTGGCGGTGGTGGCGGTGCGTTGAGGATGCCGACTGGCGTTCTCCCGGGCCAGGCGGCCGGTAACACCCTTGACCTTTTCGATCGGGTAGCCCAGCACTTCGCCCAGAGGTTCGGCGAACAGGGCGCTGAGCATGGAGACGCCGAGGAAACTCAGCCCCCCGCCCACGCCGATGGCGGCCAGCCGTTCCGCCGTGCCGTCGATGTCGGCGAACAGTCCGAAGCCGAGCAGAATCAAGCCGGGAAGGATGACGGCACTGCCACTCACGACCCGGAAAAGCATGGACCGCTCCTTGCGGCCGCCGTCCCGCACGGCCTCCAGGGGCGACACCCGCGACGCCCGGAAGGCGGGAATGAGGGCCGAGGCCAGGGTGACCAGCAGTCCGACCACCACGACGACATAGATGGTACGGGGCTGGATCTCCAGGGGACCGTCGGGGAACGCTCCGCCGGCGGTACTGAACAGCTGCTTGAGCAGCCAGGCCACACCGATGCCGCCGAACAGCCCGGCCACGGCGGCCACCAGCCCGATGATGGCGGCCTCGATCAGCATCATGGTCCGCACCTGGGCGGCGCTGGCCCCGATGGAGCGCAGTAGCCCGAGCTGGCGAGTGCGCTGGCCGACCAGGATGGCGAAGGTGTTGTAGATGATGAAGATGCTGACGAACAGCACCACGATGGCGAATCCGAGCAGCACGTTGCCGATGAGGTCGATGACGGTGCCGAACTCCTCCTCCTGATCGGCGATCACGTCCTCGGCCGACCGGGCCTCGAGACCCTCGGGGATGACGGCGTCCAGAGCGGTCAGGAGAGTGTCGGTGTCGGTGCCCGGTGCGGCCGCCACCACGATGGAGTCGACCTGGCCTTCCAGCTCGAGGATGCGCTGGGTGGTCGCCAGATCGAACAGGTTGAAGTAGGAGCCACCGGCCCCGCCCTCACCGAAGTCGATGAGTGCGCTCAGGGTGAACTCCTCCGGTTGACCGGTGGGCAGGGCCACGGTGAGGGTGTCACCGATCTCGAAACCGGCGGTGTCGGCCTGAAGCTGGTCGATGGCAATCTCCTGGCCCGCCGGGGCCTCGCCCCCGAGCAGGGTGAAGGCCGACACCGGGCTCGGTCCACCCCACGACGAGGTGAACACGGGCGGGCCCAACGGTCGGTTCACCTCACCTTCGTCGTCCAAGGTGTAGGTCTGCTCGAAGGCGAACAACCCGCCCTCGGCATATTCCACCTCGTCCAGGGCCCGGATGTCCTCGGTCAGGGCGCCGTCGAATCGCGGCAGATCGAACCCGGAGCTCAGTTCCGGCTCGACGGCCTGGACCTGGGCATCGATGCCGGCGAAAATGTCCTCGCTGACCTGGCTGAACACGGCACGCAGGCTGTCGGCCAACACGAATGAGCCGGAGACAAAGGCCACTCCGATGAACACCGAGGCCAGGGTCAACAGCAGGCGGCCGAGGTTGGCGGCAATACCGCGCCGAACGAGCTTGAACACGGCCCCTCCTCAGTGTCCGAGGTCGCGGATGGCGTCGAGCACCGAATCCGTGGTGGGGGCGAACAGCTCGTGCACGATCTTGCCATCGTCCAGGAACAGAACCCGGTCGGCGTAGGAGGCCGAGATGGGATCGTGGGTGACCATGACGATGGACTGACCCAGCTCGTCGACGGCCGAGCGCATGAAGGTCAGGATCTCCGACGAGGTGCGGGAATCCAGGTTGCCGGTGGGCTCGTCACCGAAGACCATGTCGGGTCGGGTGGCCAGGGCCCGGGCCACCGCCACCCGCTGTTGCTGACCTCCGGACAATTCGTTCGGTCGGTGGGTGACCCGGTCACTCAGCCCCACGGCGTCGATGACCTCGTCGACCCAGGCGTCGTCGATATCACCCCCACCCAGATCCAGCGGCAAGGTGATGTTCTCCCTGGCGTTGAGCGTTGGCACCAGGTTGTAGGCCTGGAAGATGAAGCCCACCTTTTCCCGCCGGAGCCGGGTCAGCTCCTTGTCGTTCAGCGTCGAGATGGCGACATCACCGATGTAGGCTTCGCCCCCGGTCAGCCGGTCGAGGCCGGCCATGCAATGCATGAGGGTGGACTTGCCCGAGCCGGACGGACCCATGATGGCGGTGAACCGACCCCGCTCGAAGCCGACGTTGACGCCGCGCAGGGCGTGGACCTCGGTATCGCCGGAGCCGTAGACCTTGATGGCATCGACGGCCCGGGCGGCCATGGTGGCGGAGATGGTGGGAGAGGTAGTGGGCATGGACACAGAGACAGCCTATTCATAGTGTTCGCCGACGGGGCGGCTCACCTCGAGTTTGGCCTCCGGCCAAACGTCGCCGAGACTTGACTCACTCGTGAACGTCCAATCCGCCATGCGAAACTAGGATTGGCGACATCATGCTTACAACACAACAGCACGACGATGCCGTGGTGGCCCGGTGGGACGACGGCGGCGTCAATGCCGTGAACCACGACACCCTGGCCGGACTGGGCCGCACCCTGGATGACGCCGTCGAGGCCGAACTCCCGTTGGTCATCCTGGGCCGGGACCGGATTCTCAGCAGTGGCTTCGACCTGAAGATCTTCGAGCAGGGAATGAAGGCGACGGCCGACCTGGTCGAAGCCGGGGCCCGCCTTCTCCACCGTATGGTGTCGGCCCCGGTGCCGGTCATCATCGGGTCCACCGGCCACGCCGTGGCCATGGGGGCGCTGTTGCTCATGGCCGCCGACCGCCGTGTCGGCGTCGACGGGCGCTTCAAGGTGGGGCTCAACGAGGTGGCCATCGGCATGGGCCTGCCCCGCTTCGCCGTGACCCTGGCCGAGGATCGCCTGTCCACGCGCCACCTGCTGGCCGCCACGGCCTTTGCCCGTGTCTACACCCCCTCGGAGGCCGTCGACGCCGGCTATCTCGACGCCGTGGTCGATGCCGGCGAGCTGGAGACGGCCGTCATGGCCGAAGCCGCGGCTGCGGCGAAGCTCCACCGGGGCGCCTTCGCCGCCACCAAGGCCCGGGTACGGGGACCTCTGGCCGACAAACTGGATGCCGCCATCTTCGCCGATCGGACCGACCTGGCCGGCGAGTGAAAGAAAGTTCACGGGCACTGTCCAGAACCGGTCCGTTCGTTCGACGTAGGGGCACCAATCCCAAAACAGGAGAGTACCTGACATGCGATATCTGCTTCTTCTCTACAGTGCGCCTGGCGCCGGTCCTTCATCCGACTCGCCCGAAGCGGCGGCAGAGATGCAGGAATGGTTCGCCTACACCCAGAAGCTTGCCGACTCCGGGGCCTTGCTCGGGGGTGAGCCCCTGCATCCGGTGGAATCGGCCACCACGGTCCGGATCCGTGACGGCGAGACGTTGCACACCGACGGTCCTTTCGCCGAGACCAAGGAAACGCTGGGTGGTTTCTACATGATCGACGTGGAGACCCTGGACGAGGCCCTGGATTGGGCGGCCAAGATCCCCAACGTCGGCTACGGCTCGGTTGAGGTGCGGCCCATCATGGAGATGCCGGCCCAGGCGTGATCCAGTGACATGACCCAGTCGATCGTCGCCCAGGTCTTCGCCCGGGAGTGGCCCAAGCTGGTGGCCATTCTCGTGCGGGAGCTGGGCGACATCGAGTTGGCGGAGGATTCGGCCCAGCAGGCCTTCACCGAGGCCGCCGCCACCTGGGGGCCGGAGAACACCCCGACAACGCCCGGGGCCTGGCTGTTGACGACGGCCCGGCGGCGGGCCGTCGACTCCATACGCCGTTCGGCCACCATGCGGGACAAGATGTCGCACCTGGTGCCCGATCCCGATGCCGACCCCCCGAGTTCACATCAGCTGATGGACGATCAGCTGGCGCTCATCTTCGGCTGCTGCCACCCCGCCCTCGGACCCGAAGCTCAGGTGGCGGTCACCCTGAGGGAGGTGTGCGGGCTGTCGACCCGCCAAATAGGGGCCGCCTTCTTCACCACCGAGGCCACCATGGCCAAACGCCTGGTGCGGGCCAAGACCAAGATCCGACAGGCTGGCATCCCGTTCACCGTGCCCGACCGGACCCGGCTGGCCGAGCGCCTTGATGCCGTACTGGCCGTCATCTACCTCATCTTCACCGAGGGCCACGCCGCCGCCGACGGGCCGGCCCTCATACGCGGTGATCTGTGCGATGAGGCCCGATGGTTGGCCGACCTGGTGGCCGACCTGCTGCCCGATCAGGCCGAGGCGTGGGGGCTGTCGGCCCTCATCAACCTGACCGACTCCCGCCGCTCGGCCCGGGTGGACGGCGGCGGCAGACCGGTCCTGCTGGCCGATCAGGACCGCAGCCTGTGGGACCGGACACTGATCGCCGAGGGTCGACGCCGGCTGCGCCATGCCGACACGTGCGATGACGTCGGTCCCTACCAGCTGCAGGCCGCCATCGCCCTGGTCCACGCCTCGGCCGACTCCGACCGTGCCACCCACTGGACCACCATCGTCGGCCTGTACGACCGTCTGTTGCAGTACGAGCCGACGGCGGTGGTGGCGCTGAACCGGGCCGCCGCCGTGTCCCAGGCGTGGGGGCCTCAGGCCGGGCTGGATGCCCTCGACGCCTTGACCAGCGGTGACGGCGCCGCCGGCCGGAACCTGGAGTCGTACCGCTACTACCACGCCGCCCGGGCCGATATGCTACGGCGCCTTGATCGTCATTCCGAGGCCGCCGTGGCCTACGCCCGGGCCCTGGAACTGACCACCAACGAAGGCGAGCGTCATTTCCTGCGGTCCCGCATCGACCTGTGTCGGTGATAGAACAGGAGACGTGATCCGTCGCCTGCGCACGATGTCGATCGTGGAAGCCGTCACCTACCTCGGGTTGGTGGCGGCCACCGTTGTCAAGTACACGACCGGCGACGAGCGTGGAGTGGAGATCCTGGGCCCCATCCACGGCGTGCTGTTCCTGGTGTTCGCCGGCCTGCTGTTGATCCACTATGACGACATGGGCTGGCCGTGGTGGAAGGCATTCCTGGCCATGATCATCGGCTCCCTACCCTTCGGCGGTTTCTGGGTCGAGCGCCAATGGTTGGCCCCGCTGGCCCACCTGGATCATGATCTGATCACATGACCGCTCCATCGGATCCGCCGTTCCGGTTCTACGACAACCGCCAGAAATACCTGACCTTCGTTCACACCTGCAATGAGAAGTGGCGGGTGGCGGAACGGGTGGCCCAGCTGCTGCCCGGGCTGGCACCGAAACCGCCGGCGTTGAAGATCCTGGACGCCGGGGTGGGGGACGGCACGATTCTGTCCCATGTGCTGGCGGCCATGCACGCTCAGTACCCGACCGTTCCGTTCCATGCCGTGGGCAAGGAGATCAGCCTGGAGGATGTCCGGCTCACCCTGAACCGCATGGCCAACCGGTTCGTCGAGCATCCGCCGCTGGTGGTCACGCTGACCAACATGCACTACTCGGAGGCGCCCGGCCTGCGCCCCAACACCGAGGCCAAACGGGACGCCATGGTCTTCGAGGTCGTGGAACTGACCGGTACATCGTCGTACGAGTTCGGCAACCAGATCCGGGATCTCGAAGGGTTCCTGGCCAAGCACTGGAAGGTACGGACCAGCGAGAAGACGGGCAACCCGCTGTATGTGACACCGACCGTGCTGGTGCTGCACCGGGCCGACCAGCGCATCGCGCTGGACCACGTGATTCCCCGCCGCTGTGACGAGGCGGAGTGCGATCCCGACTTCGACCTGGTGCTAGCCTGCCAGCCGTGGCGGTCCCGGGTGTCGGCCGAATTCAAGGCGAAGCGGGTCCTGGGTCCGCTGGTCCGGGCGTTGGGTCCCAACGGACTGCTGTTCGGCGTCCAGTCGTGGGGCGGGGATCCGGGGGTGGAGATCATCCGCTCGATCTGGCCTGACGAGAACCCGTTCCCGGTCGACCGCTACGCCCTGCTGGCGGCGCTGCGGGAGGAGCTGGGGGAGGCCCAGGACGCCTTCGTGCTCGACCCACTGGACGATGAAGCGTCCCGTATCGTGTTCAACCTCCACACCATGCCGGGCCGGCTGGCCGACAACATCGGTACATCGACGCTGTTCGCCGCCTGGAACGCCGCAACCTATGTGGCCCAGATCGAGGACGACAGGGTAGAGAACGCCACGTTGAGCGGCTCGTACTTCGAGGCCGTGTCCGAGGTGCTGCGCCGCCATGGCGAACTGTGGTTCAACGATGAGACCTTTCTGGTCCGTCGCCGTCGCTAGCTTCAAGCCGTCGTGAGCTCCGAGCTCTGAGGAAAGGAAATCGGAATCGGGGATACGGTTGGGCGCCACGTACGTCAGGTACAGGTGGCGTTTCCCATGTCCCACACGATCGACGATCTGGAGCAACAAGCCCGCCGGGGTGAGGCGGTGGCGTTCGGGCAGCTGGCGCGGCTGCACAACCGTGATCTTCGCAACGTCGTGTGGTCGGTGGTGCGTTCCCCAAACTTGATCGACGACGTCATGCAGAACAGCTACGAGCGGGCCTTTCGGAACATCGCCTCGTTCGACGGCCGCTCCTCCATGAAGACCTGGCTGAGCACCATCTGCTACCGAACCGCCATCGACCATGTCCGTTATGAAGGGCGCCGGCGCCATCCGTCGATCGACGACGTCGACGCCCCGTTCCGGCACGACGGCTCGCTTGGGTCCGGAGGGGACCTGGCGGCAAGGGTGGCCGACCGAGACCAACTGGCCCGGGCCCTGACCCGACTTTCCCCCGACGACGCCTCGATTCTGACCATGACGGCCGGTCTCGGGTATTCCTACGACGAGGTGGCAACCATCATGCACCTGCCCAGAGGAACGGTGGCGTCGCGGGCAAGTCGGGCCCGCAGGCGCCTGCAACAGGAGCTGCAATCATGACCGACGAACACCTTGATCCCGAGATGGACCCGATCCCGGAACTGGGGGATATGGCTCCGGAGCCCGGACCCGACTACTGGACCGCCATCGATGCCCGCCTGGCCGCGGTCGAGGCCGAGCGGGGTTCGGTCGGTACCGATGAGATTTCGACCGAAGGGCCCGACGACCGGGATACCGACTTCGCCGTCATCCGTCTGGATGACATGAGGAACACATCGAATGACACTGCGACCAACAACAACAACGAGTGGCGGCTGAGGAGGCAGTCGATCCTGGCTATCGCCGCCGCAGTACTGCTGATCCTGCTCGGAGGAGCAGCGCTTGCCACCGTGCTGGACGGGGACGACGGCGACGGGATGACCGTCGAGACCGCCGACGACGACACCATGGATGACACGGCGGATGATGCCACGGATGACGCCACGGATGACATAGTGGACGATGCGGTGGACGGGGACGGCGACAGCAGGGAATCCCAGGACGGTTCCGGCGATGCCATCGACACCGACACCGGTGACACCGACGACCCCACCGCCCTCCCCACCGGCGCAGCGTGCTTCGTGGGTGACGGCGTGGTGCAGGTGCTCGACATCGCCGACGACGGTACGATCCGGGCCGCTGTGTCCGCCACCGACGGCTCGCTCGACTACACCGGGGTGGGCTCTCGTAACCCCGAGTCCGGCGTCGTGGTCATGAGGTTCGAGGACGCCACCGGCGACACCTACCACAACCTGTGGCAGCTGACCCCGAACTCGCTGACCATGGGTGAAGGCGATCAGGGCTCGACACTGACCGATTGCGCCGACGTCCCCCGGGCCGCTGAGCTGTACGGCACTCTTTCGACGCTGGATCCGAGACCGGATCCGTTCGTGCCGGTGCTCGACGACGCAACAACGTCGTGCTGGACGAAGGCGGATGACTCCCTGCCCATCGACGACTTCATCGAACTCGTCAACCAGGACGACGTCGAGTTCGTGCGGCTCCTGAGCTACGGCCTGGGCGACGACGGCTTCGTCGAGGTCATCCGAGAAGGAACCGGACACTTCGTCTCCGACAACGAGGTGGTGCTCGATGTCGCAACCTGGACTCGGGGCGGGGGCATCAACCGACAGACCGATATCTACGCGATCAATGAGGACGGTTCGATCTATCCCCGTCCCTACACCGAGTTTGTCAGCGTTCCCGTTGACTGTGACGTACTGAACGCCCAGGTCCGACCCGGTCTTGCCGGATTCGACATCGGTGTCGACACGAGCATCGAGTTGGCCCCCGGGGCGTCGATGGGCTTCGTGGAGGACGCCGTGGTGTTGGGTACCAGGAACGTGCATCGCGTCGGCGCCAATGCCGGGCAGTTTGCCATCATCGACATCGTGTCGGTCGAGGACAATGCCGTCTTCGATCTGATCGGACCCAATGGTGAGTGGATTCTCCGGGAGGAGACGGAGGCTTCCCTGCAGATCCCACTCACCGGTGAGTACAGCATCTTGGTCGGCGGCACCAGAGGAAATGCATCCTACACGCTGAACCTCGAGATCACCGGCTAGCACTCGTCCTCGGCCAGCACCACCAGGCTAATGCGGTGGAGGCCGAGTCGGTTGAAGCCGTACCCGCTTCCTCCCCAGCTCGGCCCGGCAAACTATCGCAACAAGTTCGTCTTGCCTGCCCTCATTCTGTCATACCCGACACTTCCAATTTTTGCCCTTTAGTGGAGATCGTCAAGAGTTGATTTCCAAACGCATGTTTGCTACAGTGGAGGTGTCTTCCCCACAGAAACAAGCTACTTGGCCCGGTCGGGTCGGTGGGGTTATGGACCAACTTGCTGCAACGGCATCTTCACACGAGGTTGTGACAACGACGTTGGTGTTGTTGCCGGCCGAGGTGTCCGGGTTGGATGTCAGCGGGTTGTCGGCTGATGGTGTTGTCGGGTTGGTGGCCACCGTTCGTGACGCCCAGCGAGCCTTGGACGGGTTGGTGGTGCGGTTGGGGTTGCGGGCCGATGAGCTGTCGTCCGCTGGTGAGGGCGGTGATGCCCGTGAGGTGCTGGTTCGGGGAGTGCGAGCTTCGACGGCCCGGCGAGAGGCGGGCCGGGTTCGAGCAGGGGCCCGGTGGCCGTCGGTCGCGTCGGCCTTGAGTAGCGGTGCGATCTCGGCCGATCACGTCGATTCGCTGGTCCGCCGACTCTCAGGGTTGTCCGACGAGCAGCATGCCACGATTGAGGTTGAGGAGTTGGTTGCGCAGGCGTGTCGGCTACCTGCCGATACCTTCGACGCAGTCGTCAAACGGGCCGTCGATGACGCAAGGGCCGACGGTGGGCTTGGTGACACCGAACAGCGGCGGGCGGCGTCGGAGCTCCGCCATTGGTACGACGAAGCCGACGGGATGGGCCGGTTCCGCGGAGCGCTGGACGCCGAACGTTATGAAAGCTTGGTGGCCGCCATCGAAGAGCAGATGAACTCGATCGCCTCCCAGCAATCCGATCCCGTCACAAAGGACGCCAACCTCGCCGCCCGGGCACTGCACGAACTCGTGACCGGCAACTCTGGCGGTGGACGACCGGTCCCGGCGGCCGGGTTTGTCATCGACTACCAGACCCTGACCGACGGCCGCCACCACGACACGGTGTGCGAAACCGTCGACGGCCGTGACCTAACGGCCGAATCGGTGGGGCGCATGATGTGCGATGCCGTACTACGGCGCATTGTGTTGGACGAACGGGGTGTACCCCTCAACGTGGGACGCCGCTACCGCACCGCCACCGATGCCCAGTGGGCCGCAGCGAAGGCAATCTACTCCACCTGTGGGTGGGACCACTGTGACCGGCCCATCACCTGGTGCCAGCTCCACCACATCCACCACTGGGAGAATGGTGGCCGCACCGACCTCTGCCAGATGGTCCCCCTTTGTGGCCATCACCACCATCTGGTCCACGAAGGCGGCTGGACGATCCGGTTGTTTGACGATCGGAGCCTGGAGATCCGACGACCCGATGGCCAACTCCACGCAATCACCCCTCGCCCGACCAGGAAGACGGTGCAACGTGAGTAGCCTGCGGCGACTCGATGAGGCGGGCCTACCGCAGGGAGATACCGGCGACCTTGGTTTCGAGGTATTCGTCCAGGCCCTCGTGCCCGCCCTCGCGCCCGAGTCCGGAGTCCTTCATGCCCCCGAAGGGCACGGTGGCCGAGGTCGGGTTGACGTCATTGATGCCGATGATGCCGAATCGCAAGGCTTCGAACGCACCGATGGCGGTCTTCATGGAGTCGGTGTAGACGTAGGCGGCCAGGCCGTAGTGGGTGTCATTGGCCAGCTCTATCACCTCGTTGACATCGTCGTACACCACCACCGGCGCCACCGGGCCGAACGTCTCCTCCCGGTACACCGTCATCTCCGGGGTCACCTCGGTCAGCACGGTGGGAGCGTAGAAGAAGCCCTTGTCCAGGCTGTTCTCGGTGAGCCGGTGCCCGCCCACCGGGACGCCGGCCCCTTTCGAGCGGGCATCCTCCACCTGGGCCGCCACCTTGTCCACGGCGGCATCGTTGACCAGGGGACCCACCCCGACTCCCTCGTCCATACCATTGCCGGCCACCAGCCCCGCCACCCGTTTGGTCAACATGTTGACGAAGGCATCGGCGGCGTCTCGGTGCACGTACAGCCGGTTGGGGCTGATACAGGCCTGACCCGAATTCAGGAACTTGAGCGCAGCCGCTCCCTTGGCCGCATTCTCCGGATCGGCGTCGGGGTAGACGATGAACGGGGCGTGACCACCCAGTTCCACCGACACCCGTTGCAGCGAGGCCCCGGCCGCCGCCGCCAGCTTGCGGCCGACCGCCGTAGACCCGGTGAAGGTCAGCTTGCGAACCCGAGGATCGGTGGTGAAGACCTCACCGATCGGCGCCGGATCGTTGGCCGTTACCAGGTTGATGACGCCCGGGGGCACACCGGCGTCGGTGAAGACTTCGTACACCGTCTTGGCGCACAGGGGCGTGGCCTCGGCCGGCTTCAACACCATCGTGCAGCCGGCGGCCAGAGCCGGCGCCATCTTCCGGGTGAGCATCGAGATGGGGTAGTTCCACGGGGTCACCGCCGCCACCACACCCACCGGCTGGCGGACCGACAGGAACCGTTGATCGGGCCGTCCCGAGGGCAGCCACTGGCCACTCAGCCGCCGGGCCTCCTCGGCGAACCAACGGATGAAGTCGGCTGCGTATCCCACCTCGAAGCGGGCCGCCTTCAGCGGCTTGCCCTGCTCGGTGGTCATGAGCCTGGCCAGTTCCTCGGCTCTCTCGTTCATCAGCTCCCACGCCTTCATGAGCACATCGGCCCGATGGAAGGCCGTCGTCGTCGACCACGGGGCGAAGGCATCGTCGGCGGCGGCGACGGCGTCCCGGGCATCGTCGGCGCCACCATCGGGCATGTGGCCGATCACCTCGCCGGTAGCCGGGTTTGTTACCTCGAAGGTGGCCCCGGAACGGGCCTCGATCCACTCTCCGGCGATGAACATGGGGCTGAGCCTACGTTGTCCCGTCCCCGAAGTCGAAGTCAGGAGGAAAGGCGCTCAGGTCGACCTCATGATCGGCCGGCGTCGGCTTCGGCGGGTCGGCCAACAGTCTCGACACCAGTAGTCCGGCCAGCACGCCGAACAGGTGGCCCTCCCACGAGATCCCGTCCTGGGGCACCAGGCCCGCGATCAGCCCGTAGTACAGCAGCACCGCCACCAGGGCCGGGGCGATGGCGGCCGGTCGTCGTTCGAAAAAGGCCGCCCCCAGCAGGGCGCCGAAATAGCCGAACACCACACCGCTCGCCCCGATGTGGTTGCCGCTTCCGGCCAGAAGCCAGGTCAGGAACCCGCCGACCACGATCGCCACCGCGGTCACGGTCAACCACCGGCCCCGGCCACGGATGGCGACCAGGCCCCCCAGGGCCAGCAGTGGCGCTGAGTTCGAGAACACGTGACCCCAGTCGCTGTGGAGGAACGGCGCCCAGAGGATGCCGTCCAGGCCGTCGGTGTCCCGGGGCTGGATGCCGTTTCGCTGGAGCCGGCTCCCGAGAACGAAGGTGTCGACGATCTCGATCAACCAGATCACCACCACATAGGCCACGATCAGGCCGATGGCCGACGTCAGCACTCGCCCAAGCCGGCTACGAGCCGGTGAGCGGCCGGGGTCGACCCCGCCCTCGAGCACGCTACTCGTCCCTCCGACGCTGTTCCCGGTAACGGCGGATGATCACGGTGGCGTCTTGACGGTTGTCGCCGGCGGCCTGGCTGTCGGCCAGATAGCGGGACGTCATCTCGGTCAGCGGGGTGGGGGCTCCAAGGCTGGCAGCCTCGTCCCGCACCAGCCCGAGGTCCTTGACCATCCAGTCGACGGCGAAGCCGAAATCGAACTCGTCATCGAGCATCGTCTCGCCCCGATTGGACAAGTACCACGAGTTGGCCGCTCCCTGGGTGACGGCCTGGAACACCAGCTTCATGTCGAGCCCGGCCTGTTCGCCGAAAGCCAAGGCCTCGGCCGCCCCCTGGATGGCACCGGCGCACAGGATCTGGTTGACCATCTTGGTCGTCTGGCCCGATCCGGCCGGCCCTATCAGGGTGATGGCCTTGGCATAGGCGTCGATCAGCGGAGCCACCTTGTCGAAGTCGGCCTGCTCCCCTCCGCACATCACGCTGAGCTGTCCGTTCTCGGCTCCGGCCTGACCCCCGGAGATCGGGGCATCGACGAATCCGACCCCGACCTCGGCGCACGCCGCAGCCAGCTCCCGGGCCAGGGCGGCCGACGCCGTGGTGTGATCGACGATCACGGCTCCCGGTTCCAGCGACCCGAGCACACCGTCGTCGCCGTACACCACCGAACGAACGTCGTCATCACCGCCGACGCAGATGAACACGGCGTCGGCACCCCGGGCCGCGTCGGCCGGAGTGGCGTGGGCCGAGGCATGCTCGCCTCCGTCAGTGTCCAGCCATTTCCGGGCGGTGGACTCGGTGCGGTTGTAGACCCGCACCCGGTGCCCGGCGTCGACCAGGTGGCCGGCCATGGGAAAACCCATGTTGCCCAGCCCGAGAAAGGCGCACACAGTGGATTCAGCCATGGTTCAACTCCATGGTTTCAGACTACCGGGGCGCAGCTCCCGGCCTGAAGCACGACCACCACTTCCTCGGCGCCGTTGACAATCACATACAGGGCCTCATACAGGCCGGCGTCGTCGCCGCCGGTCACTTCGAACGGCAGATAGGCGATCACCTCCACCTCGTCACCGGCGAAGAGCGACTCATCGGAGGGGAAGTCCTCCAGGCAGTTCGCCGTTGCCTCGTCCCGCCATGGCAGCTCGAGATCGCCCACCATCTCCTCTCCGGTGGGCAAACGGTTGTACTCGGCCACCGGCTCGTCGGGGAAGAACCCGGATTCGGGCAGATCGCGGAGGATCCGCTCGGCGTCGGGTTCCGCTGCGTCCTCCTCCGACTCCTCGAGAGCCAACGACTCCTCGGCGTCGGCCGCCACGTCGGCATCATCGGCGACGGCTTCGTCGGCGGCCGGGGCTCCGCCGCCGTCCGGATCGGCCAGGTTCTCCGCCGTCCCATCTCCGGCGGCCTCACCGCCTGCCGACTCGCCGGCCATCTCGGTCTGGGCCATGTCGGTCTGGGCCATGTCGGCTGCGTCGGCGCCGGCGCCGGCCGACGGAGCGGCCTCGGCCGCCTCGGTGGCGGTCTCGGTGCTGGTATCGGCCGTGGCCATCTCGGCCTCCTCGCTGCCACCGATCTGGTTGATCAGCGCCACTGATCCGACACCGACCACCAGCACGGCGGCGGCCGACGTCAACCACCGCAGGCGGCCGGCTCGTTCCTCCCGTACCCGGCGTCGCTCCGTCAGATCGACGACCGGCTCGGCCCCGGGCGCCGGCTCGTCGGTCTCCCCCCGGTCATCCCCAACCGGGGTCGAACCGGGCCGGTAAACGGCCATGGCGCGGGCCAGCTGGGCCTGGGCCAGTCCGGGCGGAGTCGCCGGCGCCGTCACCCCGACCGACCGCAGCAGCTCAACCCGGGCTCGCAGTTCGGGGTCGGCCTCGACCTGGGCCACCTCGTCCGGGGTGGCCTCGCCGTCCAGGTAGCCGGACGCCAAGAGGTCGAGCTCGTCGTTGGTCATCATGGTTTACGACGTTCGTCGGAGGGCTTCTGGTTCCCGCCGGCACCGGATTTCCGGCTGCGGGGCTGGGTTTGGTCGCCCTCACCCAGAAGTTCGGTCAGCTGCCGCCGGCCCCGGGCGATCCGGGAACGCACGGTGCCGGGGGGAATGTCGAGGGTGGCCGCGATCTCGGCGTAGTCCAAACCGCCGACGTCCCGGAGCACCACCGGTAGGCGAAACTCCTCCGGCAGTTGGGCCAGGGCGTGATCGAGGTGGTCGCTGTCCACCACCCGATCGTCGAGCCACGGTCCATCGCCGATGGCCTCGGGGGTCTCGGCCACGGCCAGCGGTCGGCGTTTGCGTCGCCGCAACTCGTCCAGGCAGGCGTTGGTGGCCACCCGATAGCTCCAGGTCTTGAACGCGGCCCGTCCGTCGTAGCGGGGCAACCCCCGCACGATCGACATCAACGCCTCCTGGCAGCCGTCGGCGGCGTCGGCGTCGTTGCCGGCCACCCGGCGGCAGATGGCGTACAACCGGTCGTAGTGTCGGCTCAACAACGCCTGCATGGCGTCGGCTCCACCGGGCGCGTCGGACTGGGCCAGGGCTACCAGCTCCTCATCCGACTTCGAGCCGAGCATGAGCCGCAGCATAGATGGCGGAACCCGTCGATCGTGGGGATAACCGCCGATTCCGCCCGGAATCGAGGGCGATCTCGCCGGATCAGCCGAAGGCCACCTCGTTGAACTCGACCCGGTTCCGGGTCACTCCTTCGCGGTCCACCGTGGTGCCGTGGTCGGTGATCCAGACCAGCACGAAAGACCCGGTGGTCCGGTCGAGGTCGATGGTGGTGTCGCCGGACACCCCGCTGACCCCGCCGATCCTGTCCCCCCACTGGTCGGGGGAGAACTCGCCGATGTAGTCGGGCGGGAACGGCAGCTCGTCGGCGATGTAGACCTCGGCCGACCAGTTCTCGGTGGTGGTGGTGACCTCCAGGTCGTTCACCGCCGGTTCCCCATCGAGCTGGAAGATCACACCCACCCCGTTCTTGGAGGAGGAGAACTTCGGTGACGAGTAGGTCTTGGAGTACCAACGAGTGGTGGATTCGCCGTCGTAGGCCAGCGCCACCCGGCTGCCCCACTCGTCGCCGTCGCTACCGGGATCGAACGAAAACCCGTCCACGATTGCGGTCGACCCGGCTCCGGCCCCGACCCCTCCGATATCGACGTTGCCGAACAGGTCACCGGCCATGGCCAGCAGCCCGGCCACCAGCAGACCGACGATGATCAGCACGGCAACCATGGTCCGGCCCAGCAGCGAGCGCCCCCTGGATTGGCGAACCGGCGCCGCCTCGCCCCGGGTTGGGAGGCCGGCCTCCGTGCGGCGATCGGACCCCCTCCGTCGGCGCCGCCGTTCCTTGCCGCTTCGGGTTTTGGGATCGTGGACATCGCCCCCGCGAACCATGTCGGGGGTCATGATGGCCGTCCCGTCCCGGGGTGGTGGCGGTGGGGCCGAACTTGGTGCGGGCGGGGGCGGCGGCGTCGAGGGCACCGACGAACCAGCCACCACCGGGGACGTCCCGGTGGTGGCCGGTGGCGGGCCGGCGAACGAGGGTGACGGGGCCGGACTCAACGGCGCCTGGTTGGTCAGGTCGACGGCGGCCAGCGCCGCCCTCAGCTCGGTGGCCGTGGCGAAGCGGTGGGCGGGGTCCATGGCCATGGCCCGGTGGATGGCCTCGTCCAGCCCCACCGGAATCCCGGCCCGACGTTCCCGGCACCGGGGAATCGGGGGCCGGAGTCGGGCCAGGGCGATGGCGGCGTCGGATTCGGCCTGGAACGGGACGCCTCCGGTCACGGCCTCGAACAGCACGACCCCCAGCGAGTAGATGTCGGCCCTCGGGTCGATGGCGTCCCCCGACACCTGCTCCGGGGCCAGGTACTTGGCCGTCCCCAGCAAGGTTCCGGTGAGGGTCAGGTCGGCGTCCTTGGTGGCCTTGGCGATACCGAAGTCGGTCACCACCACCCGACGGTCCTCGTCGATCATGATGTTGGCCGGCTTGATGTCGCGGTGCACGATGCCGGCCCGGTGGGCCTCGCCCAGGGCATCGGCGATCTGGCAGCCGATGGCGACAACGGCCTTGGCGCTGAGCACCGGGTTCTCGTCCAGCAGCGCCCGCAGCGTCCGGCCCCTGATCAGCTCCATGACGATGGCCTCGATGTCCGAGCCGTTGAGCTTGTCGCTGATGGTGTCGTAGACGGCCACGATCGAGGTGTGCGACAGCCGGGCCGAGGCGATGGCCTCCCGCCGGAATCGGGCCACGAATCCCTCGTCATGGGCCAGATGGGAGTGAAGGATCTTGATGGCCACCGGTCGATCGAGGATCTTGTCGTGACCCTGCCAGACCTGGGCCATGCCACCGGAGGCGATGGTGGTCTGCAACTCGTAGCGCCCGGACAGCACGACCCCCGGACCCACCCCAAAGGGCTGCCCACCGCCTGGCCTCTGCGAATCCGGTGCCGCACCGGCCGCCGCCGGGGCCGGAGGTGGCGCCTCGGTCGGTCGCCGCGCCTCGCTCGACTCGAAGTTCACCCCACCTACGCTATCGCTCGCCGAGCCCTCAATCATTTCGGCCCCCTTTTCGTTGTCACCGAGCCGGGTTAGGGTCGGGGGGGAGGGCCGGCACATAGCCGCACGGACCACGGGGGCACGGTGTGAACATCTCGGATAATCTCAGCTCGCAGTCGGTATCGGACGTGAACCTCTCACGCCACACCACGGTCGGACCCGATGACACGGTGGCCGCCACCGTGGCCGGAATGGCCGATCAGGGGTTTGCCACCGCCTGTGTGGTCGACGATGGCATGCTCAAAGGCCTGTTCACCCAGCGGGACTACACGTTGGGGGTGGCCGGCCGCTCCGATGTCTGGGCCAGCCCCATCTCGACCCAGATGGTGGAATCCCCTCTGATCACCCTGGGTCCCGACGACACCCTGGCCGACGGCCTGCACCTGATGAACACCTGGTGGATCAGCAGCGTGCCCATCGTCGACGACGGGCGATTGGTCGGCAACCTCTCCTACTACACGCTGATGGAGACCATCACCGGGCTACTGAGTTCCCGGGTCGGGATCTCGGGCGACGAGGCGACGATGCACGACGGCCTGTCGTTCGTGGACTTCACCGGGATCAACACGACCCCGCCGGTGCTGGTCGCCCCCGACGATTCGGCCCAGACCGCGGTGCACCACGTCCGGGCCCGGGGCATTCCGATGGTCCTGGTGGCCGATGAGCATCACAACCTGGTGGGCAAGGTCAGCGAGTTCGATCTGTTGACCAAGGCCGGCTGCACCGTGGCCGATCTGCGAGCCCTGTCCATGGCCGAGGTCATGGACACCGCCCCGCCGTCCATTCCGGCCCGGACCTCGGTGGCCGACGCCATGGCCCTATTGGTGGCCAACGAGTCGTCGTCGGTCCCCCTGGTCGGCGAGTCGGGGAGACCGGTCGGCATGGCCTCGTTCCATGACATCACCGGTTACATCGAGTCCACCCTCGCCACTCTCGACTGAGTCCGGGCCCCATTTCCGGACCCGGCGCAACTTCCGGTGGTCGATGAACCACCAGATGATCAGGAACACCAGGGCCCCGCCCGAGATGAGCAGTCCCAGCCCCGGCACCGCGGTGGAGCGGACCTGGAACTGGTTGGTGGCCAGTCGAATGTTGCCGTCGGGGGTCCAGACCGACACCTCGATCTGGCTCGATCCCAGTGACCGGGCCTGCACCTCGACATCGATCGAACTGGTGCCGGGCTCCACGGTCACCAGCTGGGAATCCTGCAACACCTTGAACTTGTCGCTGCGAAAGCGGAGCATGATTTGGCGGGGTCCGGCGGCGCGGCTTTCGATGATGAGGGGAACCGAACCATCCCGGGCCGCCATGGTGACGGTCTGGGCCACCGGCAGGGTGATGACCTCCAGCTCCTGACCCAGCTCCTCGGAGAACACCAGCAGGGCTCGGCGCCGGTCGTCGACGTTGCGCTCCAGAGCCAGCGCCGACCACAGTCGCCGCCGGTATTCGTCGGGAGTGGTGCCGATGCCGTCGCCATCGGTGTCGCCCGACATCGCCTCGAAGCCGGCCAGAATCGATTCGATGTCGGCCAGCAGGCCGGACTCGGCGGCCAGGTTCTGGGTCGGCCGTTCGGCCGGCCGGCGCCGGAGGTTGGTGTCGGCCACCTCACTCAGCCCCAGAGCCCGGGTTGCGTCGGTCTCGGCCAGCCAGCCCAGGAACACGTCCAGCCCGTCGATCGGTCGCTGGCCCAGTGCCGGTCCCCCCAACACCACCGGGGTGTTGTCGTTCCCGGCCCGCAGGGCCAGATGGGCCAGGACCCGGTTGGCCTGCAGAACCCCCGAGGTCCCCTCGTCGAACAGTTCGCTGAGATCGGTGTCGAACCGCAGCAGATCGATGCGATGGTCACCGGCCTGCAGGTAACCGTTGCTGGTCGAGGCCGGGCTGGTGTCGACGACGGTCGTGATCCCCATCTCGCCCAGCGTCTCCACCCCGGCCGCCGTCAGCTCGCGGGTGACCACCGTGGTGTCGGTCTCGGGTTCCAGCCCGAGGAGTCGCAGATCGTCCCAGGTCTCATCGAGGGCCCGCTGGTAGATGCCGGGGCGGCCGATCTCGGCCAGGGCCGACGGGTCGAGATCGACCATGGGCCCGCTGATCACCGGTCGATCGCCAACGGCTTGGGCGAATTCGGCCGCCAGCTCGGTGTCGGCGCGCAGTTGGGACGCCACCCCCTCGCTCATCAGAATCGTGATCGGTGCGGTGGGATGGTTGAGGAGCAACCGTCGGGCGTCGTCCACCGTCACCCCTTCGGCCGGGACAACGGTCAGTACGGTGGCCACGCCCAGGGGCCGGGCGAAGGGCAGGTCGTCAGGATTCTGCTGGTTGTCGGGATCCCGGTCTCCATCGGACATCCGGATCAGATTGGTCCTGTTGGCGGCCACCGTCCCGTCGTTGTTGCGGAGCTCGATGGTGACCGGATAGACACCGGATTCGGTCAGCAGCACCCGGGATGTCTGGGTGTCACCGCCGGACCGGAGGGGGAGTTCGAGCCGATAGTGGCCGGCGCGACTCGGCACCAGGTCGCCGAGACGGACCGGTTCCAGCCGGTTGAGGGGAACCGAGGGTGGAAGGTCGACACCGGGCTCGTCGGCGACGCGATCGAACACGGTGACGGCCAGCTCGAAGTCCTCCGCCTCGGATCGCCGCGTCAGGAGATCGGCCGGGGTGATGGCCACCTCGACCAGGAAGCTGCCATCGGCCGCCACCACCGACGACTGGGCGGTCACGGTGAGGAAGATCGGGGGTAGCGGGGCCTCGTCGCCGGTGCCGGTGTCGGTCTGGGCCGCCGCCGGGGTTGTCACGGCCACCGCCACGAAGGCGAGCAGCCCGAGGATGCACCGGCCGAGGATGTACTGGAATCGGGGGTGGGTCGAAGTCCGCCGCGACCAGCCGGTCACGTGTCCCGGTCCCATCGCAACACCATGAGTCCTTCACGCTGTTGGATGAAACCGAGATTGATGTAGAGGTCGAGGGCCCGCCGATTGGTCTCCTGGGTGTTGACCAGAGCGGTGACCACACCCCGTCGCCGCAGCCAGTTCGACGAATCCTCGACCAGGGTGGTGCCCACGCCCTGGCCCTGACAGGCGGGATCGACCGCCAGTCGCTGAAGGTAGCCTCGGGACTCGGTGCGACCGGTCACGGCATAGCCCACGTACCGGTCGTCGACCCGGGCCAATCGGGCATAGCTGTGGGGTGTTGCCTTGAGGGCTTCGCCCAGCGAGTAGTCATCGAACCGCCAGAATCCTTTGAACGCCTTGGCGTCGATGTCGAGCATGATGCGACGATGCCACCGGCGGGCCCGTACCAGCTCGACCCCGGGGGCCGGCTCGAACTGGGGCCGGTTCATGGTGCAAACGGTCGTGGCGCTCAGATTCCGGGCCAGGAGATGGAGGCGTTCATACAAGGTGAACCCGGCCTGGAAGAACGGTTCCGCCTCCACCGGGTTGAGAGCCGGGGTCACGGCCTGTTGCACACCCCGGCGATCGAGCCGGGACAGACACCGCGTGATCTCGGCCACCGTGGGGCCCCGTCGAATGCGGGCCGGGCCGACCAGGGCGGTGTAGGGATCGCCCTGCCATCGCGCAACACGAAGATGCCGGGCCGACAGTCCGACGCCGGACCCGGTGAGTCCGGGACCGGTCTTGGCCCGAGAGCCACTGTCGATCGGGCGAGGAAGCGAGCGGTGCTGAGCGGCTGTGAGATCCACCACTCCCAACAGTACTGCATCAACCGGACTATGGACACCCGACCGTTCGTGGGCAGATTGCTGAGGTATATCCTTGTAACAACGTCAGGAGTTACATGTCGGGACTGATCATCGCCTCCCACGATCTGTGCCGGTTGCACGATCCCGGGCCCGGGCATCCGGAGAACGCCCACCGGCTGACTGCGGTTCGGCGCGGCCTGACCGATGCCGGGCTGGACGAGGCGATCACCTGGATCGAGGCTCCGGAGGCGGACCGCGCCGCCATCGACGCGGTGCACCACCACTATCTCTTCGATCGACTGGAGCAATTGGCCGGGGCCGGTGGTGGTGCCATCGATCCCGACACCACCGTGTCGGCCGACTCGGGGGCCGCCGCCCTTCGGGCCGCCGGTGCCGGGCTGGAGCTGATCGAGCGGTTGAAGCGGGGCGAGGCCTCGGCCGGCTGGTCGGTGGTTCGCCCCCCCGGTCACCACGCCACCCCGGACCGGCAGATGGGGTTCTGCCTGTTCAACAACATCGCCATCGCCGCCCGATCGTTGGCATCCGAAGGGGAACGGGTACTGATCGTCGACGTCGACGCCCATCACGGCAACGGCACCCAGGATGCCTTTTATCGTGACCCGAACGTGATGTTCGTCAGCTTCCACCAGTTCCCGTGGTACCCGTTCACCGGCCGTCCCGACGAAACTGGGGAGAGCGAGGGCCGGGGCACCACGGTCAACATCGCCCTGCCCGCCGGCGCCACCGGCGACACCTACCGCCACGCCTTCAACACCGTCGTGGTCCCCAAGGTCGAGGCCTTCGCTCCGACCTGGGTGCTGGTGTCGGCCGGTTTCGACGGCCACCGCCGCGACCCCCTGACCGATCTGGGACTGACCTCGGTCGACTACGCCGATCTGATCGACGCCGTTCTCGACCTGGTGCCGGCCGGTCGCCGCCTGCTGTTCCTCGAGGGGGGATACGACTATCAGGCTCTGGCCCACACCGCCGGTGCGGTGGCGGCTCGACTGCTGGGTGAATCATTCCGACCCGAGGATCCCACTTCCGGCGGCCCGGGCGAGGAACACGTCGAGATGGTTCGGGCCATTCACGAACGGCTATGAACCCGGCTGTAACCGACGAGAGCGAGCACGAACAGGTCCGGCGCGGCCTGGCCTCGTTGTTGCCGGTGCTGGAACCGGTGGCCCGACGGTTCGCCGAAGCCGGCTATCGCCTCTACCTGGTGGGAGGGATCGTTCGCGATCTCCTGGTCACCGGCTCGGCCGAGGATGCCGATGTCGACCTGACCACCGATGCCGAGCCGGGTGCGATCAAGGACCTGACCACGCCGTCGGCCACCGCTCTATGGACCCAGGGTGAGCGGTTCGGCACCATCGGTGCCCGGGTCGGCGACCGGGATGTCGAGATTACGACCCATCGAGGCGAACACTACGATCCCCGGTCCCGCAAGCCGGTGGTCAGCTTCGGCCACGAGCTTCGGGAGGATCTGTCCCGCCGGGATTTCACGGTCAACGCCATGGCCATCGGGCTGCCGAGCCTCGACCTGTTCGACCCGTTCGACGGTCGGGGCGATCTCGAGTCCCGAGTGCTCCGCACCCCGCTGTCGCCCCAGATTTCGTTCACCGACGATCCGCTGCGCATGCTGCGGGCCGCTCGATTCCTGTCTCGCCTGGTCCTGAGTCCGACCGATGAGCTGACCGAGGCGGCCACGGCCATGTCCGAACGGCTGGCCATCGTCTCGGTCGAGCGAGTGGCCGACGAGTTGGAGCGCCTGCTGTCGGTGCCCGACCCAGGAGCCGGTTTCCGTTTCCTGCAGCGGACCGGGCTGTTGGATCAGGTTGTCCTCGACCTACCGGACGGTTCTCACGATCTTGCCGTGGCGTTGGCCTCCGCCCGATCCGGTGCGGAGACCGAGCACGATGCCGCCCTGGTCCGGCGGGCCGGGTTGTTGTGGCCGGTGGCCGACGTCGGCCGCGCCCTGTCTCGACTCCGCTACTCCAATGCCGATCGCAAGGCCACCGTCGATCTGGTGGAATCGGTGCGATGGTGGATCGACGGTCAGCATTCATCAGCCGCCGATGGCCGCCGGCTGCTGGATCGTGTCGGTGGCGAACGGGTGGGCGCCGTCGAGTGCTTCGCCCGTCGGCTGGGCCCGGTCCTCGAAGCCGAGCTGGGTGACACCGGCGGTGCTGCGGCTTGTCGCCACCTGGTCGATGCACTCGATCAGTTGACAGCCGTCGGAGATGTCGGACCCTACGAGCCGCCGTTGAGTGGGCAGGAGATCATGGATCAACTCGGCCTGGCCCCCGGCCCGGAAATCGGTCGGGTCGAGAGACTGCTCAAACAGCACCGTCTCGAGCACGGCCCGATGACGGTCGCTGAAGCCCGGGATGTGGTCGAGCGGCTGACCTCCGACCGAACACCGGGCTCTCGGCCTACTGCTTGAACCGACCCTTCTGCTTCAGGTCGGCCTCCATGTTCTTCACCTCGATGTCACCGGCGATCACGATGTCGGCGTCGGGGGTGAAGTCAATCTCGGTGTCACGACCCTCGTAGTCGACGGCGTTGAGGATGCAACGCATGGCGTTCATCCGGGCCAGGTGCTTGTCGTTGGACCGGATCACGGTCCATGGTGCGGGTTCGGTGTGGGTGCGCTTGAGCATCCGGTATTTTCGTTCGGTGAAATCGTCCCAGTGCTGCTGGGCCTGCATGTCGATTTCACTGAACTTCCATTGCCGGAGCGGATCACCCTGACGGCTGTCGAACCGGCGTTGCTGCTCCTTCTTGGTCACCGAGAAGTAGAGCTTGACCAGAATGGTGCCCTGACGGACCAGGTCCTTTTCGAAACCCACGACACCGTGCATGAAGTTCTCGTGTTCGGCCTCGGTGCAGAACCCGAACACCGGCTCCACCATGGCCCGGTTGTACCAACTCCGGTCGAAGAACACGACCTCGCCACCCCGGGGGAATCGCTCCACATAGCGCTGGAAGTACCACTGCGTCTTCTGGGTGTCGGTGGGCTTGCCCAGGGCCACCACCCGGTAGTGTTTCTCGTTCATGTAGCGAGTGGTGCGGCGAATGGTGCCGCCCTTGCCGGCGGCATCCCGACCCTCGAACAGCACCACCATGCGCTGGTTCTGCTTCTCGATATGGTCCTGCAGCTTCAGCAGCTCGACCTGGAACGGAACCAGGGCCAACTCCTGGTCCTCCTTCTTGGCCAGTCGCTTGTAGCGGCTCTGGTCGATGTCCTTGACGTTGGTCTCCTCGGGTTCACTGCCGGTCATAATGGGCTCGCTTGATCGATGGCTGGTAGCGTTAGACGGCGGTTGAAGATTGTCCAGGCTAGGCCACGATTGGACCAGTCCGGGGGTGAAACGGCCTGTCACCCTCACCCTGTCGGCGTGAAGGCCGAATGGCTGAGAGATGAATTCCTCGTTCCGAGCATGCCATACTCGGTGTGGAGGGGAGAAGTGGAAGGAGAAAGCTGTGGCCAAGCAATCACAGGTCTGGTTGACGGAATACCCGGCGGGGAAGGAGAACTACACGGCCTCGGGAAGGGTCAAGAAGGACTTCTACGAAAAGAAGTTGGAGAAGGTGCAGGAGGAGCTGGTCAAGCTCCAGTACTGGGTCCAGAGCCAGGGCCTCCGCGTGTTGATCATCTTCGAGGGTCGGGGCTCGGCCGGCAAGGGTGGCGTGATCAAGCGCATCACCGAGCGCACCAGTCCCCGCATCGTCCGCACGGTGGCCCTCCCGAAACCGACCGAGCGAGAGCTGACCCAGTGGTACTTCCAGCGCTACGTGCCCCATCTTCCCGCCGGTGGCGAGGTGGTGCTGTTCGACCGGAGTTGGTACAACCGTTCCAACGTCGAGTGGGTCATGGGCTTCTGCTCCAAGGAGCAGCATCAGGAGTTCCTCCGGTCCTGCCCCGAGTTCGAGCGCATGCTGGTTCGCTCCGGCATCATCCTGCTGAAGTACTGGTTCTCCATCAGCTACGAGGAGCAGGAGAGGCGGTTCCGGGCCCGCAACCAGGAACCGATCAAGCGGTGGAAGCTGTCGGACATGGACTTGGAGGAGCACCGACTCTACACCAGGTACTCCATGGCCAAGGACACCACCTTTCAGTACACCGACATCAAACAGGCCCCGTGGTACGTGGTGCCGTCGGACGACAAGCGTCGGGCCCGGTTGAACTGCATGAGCCACATCCTGTCCCAGATCCCGTACGAGGATGTGTTGCCTGATCCCATCGAGATCCCCAAGGCGGAGAAGATGCCCTACATTCGGCCCCCGCTGACCGAGCAGACCATCGTTCCCCAGCTGTACTGAGCTTTTCGTAGTGCGAAATCGCGCCCGTACTCGGTGGAGCTAGAAGCACCGCCACGTATCGGCTAAGTTGGCTGGCCATGACAAGCGATGAAGGGCACACCACCGACCTGCATCCGTATGGTCCCGGTTCGCATGCGATTTTGGATGATATCCGGGAGATGCCGGGTTGTTATCCGATCAAGGGCATCGTCCGTGATGACGGTTCACGGTTGTATCACCGGCCGGATTCTCAGGATTATGGGGAGATGGTGCCGGAGGTGTGGTTCGATTCCCCTTCGGCGGCCGAGGCGGCGGGGTTCGAGCCGGCGCCGACGCATCCCGACGATGGTGACGGTTCGGTGTTCGAGCCCGGTGGTTCGCACCACCCGTGTTCGGTGGCCGATGTCGAGGACAACCGGGCTGCGGCCCGCAGTTCGGTTGCCGGTACGTCCGCCGGTGGCGCGACCGGGGGTCAGGGTCTGGCCGCCCTCTACGGGGGCTCGGCTGCCGGGGCTCTGGTGGGGGGGACGGTGCTCGACTTCGAGCGTCATCCCTATGGGGTCGGATCTCACCGGCTGCCCGAGACGGCCGGCGAGATGCCGGACTACTACCCGATCAAGGGCAACGCGGCCGGCGACGACCGTCGGTACTATCACCGGCCCGACAGCCCGGACTACGAGCGGACCGACGCCGAGGTGTGGTTCGATTCGCCGTCGGCGGCCGAAGCCGCCGGCTTCACCCTTGCCCTCAGCCATCCCGAGGATGGAGTGGCTGCCGACTTCGAGCCCGGGGGATCCGGTCATGCGTGGTCGCTGGCCGAGGTGGAGGCCGAACGACGAGCCGCCGCCTTCGGGCGCGACGACGCCGAAGTGCGGGCCGCCGCCGGCTTCGCTGCCGCCGACGAGGAGGGCGAAGAACAGAAGACCGGTGTCGGTCGAGCCGGGTTGGCCGGAGCCGCCGCTGCCGCTGGAGTGGTTGGCGCCGGGGTTGCCGCCGCTGCCACCGACGGAGCCGATGATGGGGAGGGCTTGCTCGACAAGGCCAAGGACGCAGTAGGCGACGCCGAGGAGGAGATCGCCGATCTGGTCGATTCGGACGCCGACAGCGATGCCGATTCCCCTGCGGATGCCGACGCCGGCGACATTGCGGCGCCCGCCTCCGATGCCGACGTGGAGGGTGACGACGACTCAACCGAAGTGCTCGCCCCCGGTTCGCTTGCCGCTGTGTCGGCCGCCGAGACCGGGTCCTCCGGTACTGCGACCGCCGAAACCAATGGCGATGGTGACGGTCTGGGCCTCGGCACAATGGCTGCCGCCGGCGTCGCCGGCGCCGGACTGGGCGCAGCAGCTGCTGCTGCCGCCGACGAGGCTTCGGACAAGATTCGTGACGAGGCCGGGGCCGCCGCCGACAAGGCCGGGGCCGTGGCCGACAAGGCCGGTGACAAGGCCGGCGCCATCGCCGGCAGGGCCGATGCCACGGTCGACAAGGCGGTGGCCGGCACCGCAGCCCGCGTGACCGGAGGCCGTGATCTGGGGGGCGACGGTACCAGCGGCGAACTGGCCGCTGTGGATCGGGGTGGTCTGGGTCGCTGGTTCTGGTGGGCCATCGGCGCGGTCGCTTTGCTCCTGCTGCTGGCCCTGGTGGTGGCCCAGTGCAGCGACGACGACGAGGATGCCGAAGTCGGAACCGGCGATGCTCAGGAGGAATCGACCGCCGAGACCGATCCCGCCGGGGCCGGCATCGATGCCGAAGCCGCCGCCGATGCTGATGCTGATGCTGATGCTGATGCTGATGCCGGGGCGGCGGCCGATGATGGCGCCGATCTGGCGGCGGCGTCGTTGGCGGCGTTGGCTGCGGCCGGGTTCGATGATGTCGAGGTCGAGGTCGACGGTGATCAGGTTCGCCTGGTCGGCGCTGTCGGCAGTGACGCCGATCGTGCGGCGGCCGAGGCTGCGGTGGCCGGTGTGGCCG
The DNA here is from genome assembly GCA_024638815.1 of Acidimicrobiales bacterium. Lineage (GTDB taxonomy): Bacteria > Actinomycetota > Acidimicrobiia > Acidimicrobiales > SZUA-35 > JAHELU01. The sequence continues at coordinate 95,018 of JAHEJM010000003.1, forward strand.
GTGTCGGTTCGGTCGACAACGCCCTGACGGTCGAGTCTGCCGATGCCGATGCTGATGCCGTTGCTGATGCCGCCGCCGATGCTGATGCTGATGCCGATGCTGATGCTGATGCCGGGGCGGCGGCCGATGATGGCGCCGATCTGGCGGCGGCGTCGTTGGCGGCGTTGGCTGCGGCCGGGTTTGATGATGTCGAGGTCGAGGTCGACGGTGATCAGGTTCGCCTGGTCGGCGCTGTCGGCAGTGACGCCGATCGTGCGGCGGCCGAGGCTGCGGTGGCCGGTGTGGCCGGTGTCGGTTCGGTCGACAACAAGTTGGCCACCGGCGAGACCCCGACCGCCGACGCCGTCGACACCGACCCCGACTTCACCGGTTGACGGGGCTGCGACCCGAATCCGGACAACACGGCCTCCAGCACCGGCAACAAGGTCGGGACCCGCTTGGCCCGGACTACCAGATCCCAGAGCGGCTCGAACTTCTTCCATCCGGCCGAGTAGGCCACGTGGCGCAGTCGCCCGGCGGCGGTCGGCTTGACCGACGCCGACCGCACGATCGATCGCCACCGGTAGAACTCGTCGTAGGCCCACCAGTAGCCGGCCTCCAGTTGCTCCGGTGTCATCCGGGCCGGGCGGTACACGCACTGGCGGGTGTCATAGCGGTCCCAGTCCCGGTGCAGCAAGCGACCTTGTAGATCGATGCGGTCATAGAGCCCGGTTCCGGGATACGGCGTCATGACGTGGAAGGTTGCGGTTTCGATACCCACCGAGACGGCCCAGTCCACGGTGCGGGCAAAGACGTCGGGGCCGTCGTCATCCATGCCGAACACGAACGAACCGTTGACCATCACCCCCAGGTCTCGCAGCCGGGCGATGGCGGAGGCGTAGTTCCGGCCCAGGTTCTGGGTCTTGCCGTGGTCGGTGAGGTTGGTGTCGCTGATCGATTCGAAACCGATGAAGATGCTGCGCAAACCGGACTTGGCCGCCAGCTCGATCAGATCCCCCTGGAGAATGGAATTCACCGTCGCCGCCGCCTGCCATACCCGACCCATACCGACCATGGCCCCGAACAGCTCCCGGGCGAACCGGCGCTGACCGAGAAGGTGATCGTCCAGGAAGTAGAGATGCCGGCCCGGGAGTGACTCGATCTGGGCCAGGGCGTCGTCGACGGCCTGGGTGTAGAAGCCCCGTCCGCCCTCGAAGAACGAATCCTTGTAGCAGAAGTCGCAGGAGTGGGGGCAGCCCCGGGTCACCACCAGCGAGTTCGGCACCAGATAGTGGGAGCGTTTGACCAGATCCCGACGGGGTGGCGGCAGCCCGATCAGGGTACGGGGACCCGATTGGTACAGCCGCCGGGGTCGACCGGCGGCCAGGTCGGCCAGGAATTGAGGAAAGCTGTGGTCTCCTGGACCGAGGAACAGGTGGTCGCAGTGAGCGGCCGCCTCCTGGGGCAGGGAGGTGGGGTGCAGTCCGCCCATGGCCACTCGTACCCCGAGCCGCCGGTAGTGGTCGGCGATCTCATAGCTGCGCCGGGCCGAGGTGACATAGCACTGGATGACCACCAGGTCGGGCAGCTCCTCGCCATCCTGGGGCAGATGTAGGGGCTCGACATGCTCGTCGCACAGCTCGATGTCGACGTCGGCCGGCAGGTGCCCGGCCAGGGTGGCCAACCCCAGCGGTGGGAAGAGTGAGTACTTGATGGGCCGGAACCGGGGGCTGGTGGCCTCCAACAGGGCGGGCAGGATCATCTTCACCCGCCGCAACATCATGGGTTGGGTCGACGGCCGAGAACGTGAGGTCAGGGCAATGGGGCTCGCGGGTCCTGCCATGGAACCGACCGTATCCGTTACTAAGCAGTTGCTCAAGGCAGTTGCTTAGGAAATTCGCCTCATCCTGGGGCTGCTCGGGCATTGGCCGTCACCACCAGATAGACCCCGATCACCACCAGCAGCCCGCCCACCACCTCGGCCAGGCCCAACACCTCGCCCCGGATCAGCCAACCGAACAAGACCCCGAACACCGGGATCAGGTAGGCCGAGGCTGCGGCCTGGGTCGGGGTGGCCCGCTTGACCACGGTGGCCAGCAACGAGAAGGTCACGGCGTTGGCCGGGATGGAGGCATACAGCAACGGCACCAGCAGACCGAGCGACCAGTCGGTGCCTTCGGTACCCTCCACCAGCATCGAGAACGGCACCAGCACGCAGGCCGACATGATCAGCTGGACCCCGACCAACATGATCGGGCTGACCCGGCTGAAGTCCTTCCACTTCATGAACACCGTGCCGAAGGCCCAGGCCACCGCCGACAGGATCAAGGCCCCGATCCCGACCGCCGCGGTGTCACCCTCGAGCGACGGTGAGGCCAACACCACGGTGCCGGCGAATCCCACCAGCAGGCCGATCCGGCCCAGCCCGGGAACAAGGGCACCGAGCAACACCACCGACAGCACCGTGGTGAACAACGGCATGGTGCTCGACACCAGGGAGGCCACCCCGGCCGGAACCCGGCTGGTCCCGAACACCAGCAGGGCACTGGAAACGGTGGTGATGGACAACGACACCACGAAGATCCGGGTGTAGTCGACCTGCCGGGTCGGCAGACGCTCGCCCACTACATGGGCCACCGCCAGCAGGGTCGAGCCCCCGATGACCGTGCGCATGGCCGTCAAAAGCAGGGGAGTGGTGTGGTCCAGGGCGAACTTGAGGGCGGTGAAGTTTCCGCCGATCAACACGGCGATCAGGACCACGGTGGCCAGGACCAGACGGGAACTCACGGGCCGACGGTAGTCGAGACGGTCGATCAGCCCGAAAACGCGTCGGCTGCCCAACCCCGCCGCGACGTGCGACAATGGGGCCATGGTTGTCGTGTTCGCCACCACCATCGGTCGAGGAGGACGTCGGCGGTGAGCGCACGTCTGCTGGTTCGCCGGAATCCGGACGAGGTCATGCGGCCGGCCGACCCCGACGACTGCGAGGCCCTGATGGCGGAGGGGGCCACGTGCTGGCTGACCGTGGTCACCAACAAACCCGAGGACCTGGACCGCCTGGGTGAGCGGTTCAGCTTCGAGTCGGCCGCCATCGAGGACATCCTCGACATCGAGCAACTCCCCAAGTACGACAACTACGACGATCATCTGTTCGTCATCCTCCACGCCCTGACCTCGGAGGGCGACAGGGTCGACACCACCGAGGTCGACTGTTTTGTAGCCCCCAACCTGCTGGTGACGGTGAGCGCCCAGCCGGTGACCGGCATCGAGTGGCTGTGGCGGGCCGTCCAGGCCCACGCCCACATCGTGGATGAGGGGGCCGACGACCTGTTCGCCCAGCTGGCCGAGGTCATCGGTCGCCGCTATCTCGAGGTGATCGCCGAGTTCGAGGCCAGGATCGACGACATCGCCGACGACGCCCTCGAGGCCGACCCCAATGTGCTGAGCGACATCCAGGTCCTGCGACGGGAGGAGACCACGGTCCGCAAGGTCCTGCGGCCCCAGCGGCTGCTGCTGGCCAACCTGCGCCGTGGCACCATTCCCGTGCTCCGACCGGCCGCCATCACCGTGCTGGGCGATGCCTACGATGTGCACAACCAGGTGGTGGAGTCGCTGTCGTCGGCCCGGGCCCTGTTGAGCGACGCCCTCGACACCTATCGGGGGGCGGCCGCCGATCGGCAGGCCACGGCCACCATCGTCCTGGCCGTGTATTCCGCCATCCTGTTGCCGCTCACCCTGATCACCGGCTGGTACGGCATGAACCTGGCGCAACTGCCGGGGGCCGACCGGAACTGGAGTTGGGAGCTGGTGTTGGTCATCATGGTGGTGCTGGCCCTCGGGTCGTTCGCCGCCTTCATCAAGGCCGGGTTCATCCGGCCTCCGGAGTTCGGGGAGAGCACCGTGCTGCGGGGATTGGGTCGGGCGGCCAAGGCCCCGGTCAAACCGTTCACCATGCTGCGCAACCCCCGCCGGATCGCGGCCAAGGCCACCGGCCTGGTCAATCCTCGGACCCAGACCTCGTCGTCCGGCTCCGGCACGTCGGGTGCCGGTTCGTCGAGTGTCGGCGGAGCACGCTCGTCGTCCCGCCGCGCCCGCTGACCGCTCAGGGACTCACCAGGGTGCCGGGGTTGTCGCTCAGCCACTCGGTGGCCGGCACCTCCTCGGGCTGGTCGTAGCCTTCGGCCAGATAGATCACCCCCTCGGAGGTGAGGAAGTAGATCTGCCACGCGTGATAGCCGTGATAGGCCCGCTCGTTTGCCATCATCACCCGGGCGTAGGCGGTGACGGCGTTGACGTAATAGTCGGAGTTGTTGTAGCCCCAGATGGCCCGGGCCATGTCATCCGGTCCACCCCGGTGGGTGAGGTAGGTGGCGGCACCGAGGATGGCGTCCCGGGGGTCGGTGGGGTCACCGTCACAGCATTCGGCCCAGGTCGAGGGCAGGAACTGCATCGGGCCGACCGCTCCGGCCGTCGACACCCCCTGGATGCGACCCATGCGGGTCTCGACCAAATTGATAGCGGCCACATAGGGCCAGGCGACGCCGGTCTCGGCCTCGGCCTCCTTGTAGTACCGGAGCAGCTCGTCGGCCGGGGGCGGGGCCGAGATGCGCCACGCCGGCACGACGGAATGGGTGGTTTCCGTGCCCAGCAGCCTGATCAGGTTCTCCCTGGCCTCCCAGTTCAGGGCCACGGCCTCGGCCAGCGGCTCGTCGGCGGTGCGAGCCACCGCGGTCAGGGTCGGCTCGACCATGTCGGGCCCGGCGGCCAGATGGTGGTACAGCCGTTGTTGCCATCGACCCCATCGGCTCAGTTCATCGGCATCCAGTGTCGGGTCTCTCACCGCCCGTTCGGCCTCGGTCAAGGCGGCCGCCATCATCGAGGAATCCTGCGGTAGCGGCGCACCGAGGGGGCTGACGTCAATGGCGGCCCGGCTACGGTAGGCCTCGATGACCGCCGGTGGTGGGCCCACATCCACGGCCTCATCCTCGGCCTTCTCCGCAGGGTCATCGACGGCTTCGACGACGGTCGTCGAGCTCGACTCCACGACGGTGGGTTGATCGGTCGTCGTGGACACGACGGGCGCCTCGGGTACGGTTCCGGCCGTCGTCGGTTCCGGTCCTGAACAGGCGGCCGTCAGGCAGGTAACGGCCACAGCGGTGGTGACGACAACGGTCGACGGGCGCCCGATCACCGGCGTCAGCTCGGGTGTTGCACGAACCAGCGGTGGACGTCGCCGCATTCCACCAACCACACCGTGTCATTGGTGCCCAGAGTGCGAAGAAACTGCAGACCCTCGACCGGGAAACCGGAGAACGGCTGAGATTCGGCCATGCCCAAACCCTAGTGCGGCGAGAAGCCACTCGTCGATCGTACACTCGGTCGGGTGACCACGGAAGCGGAAGTGAACGACCACCTCTCCCACATTGCCCATGCCGGAGCCCTCGGTCTTCGTTATCACGACAGTGGGGAGGACTTCGTGGAACTGGCCCTGCCCTACGACGAGCATCTGGTCGGGGACCCCGACACCGGAGTGATCCATGGGGGCGCCATCACCGCACTGTTGGACAACGCCGCCGGTTTCGCCGGCCGCCCGCCCCGGACCACCATGGCCGAGATCGCCATCGCCACCCTCGATCTGCGCATCGACTACATGGGCCCGGCCACTCCGGGTCGAACCGTGATCGGTCGGGCCACCTGCTACCACCGTACCCGTAGCATCACCTTCGTCCGGGCCGTGGCCTATCACGATTCGCCTGACGACCCCATCGCAACCGGCACCGCCACCTTCATGACCGGCACTCCCAACGCCCCCCGGCCCCTTCCCGGCTCGGAGTCGAACGGCGGGGATCGTGCGGGGGATCGGGGGTCCGCCAACCGAGGCACCGACGACCGGGGCGCAGCATGAAGTTCCTGATCGAGCTGCGGGAGCAGGGTCGGGCCAACGATCTGGCCGCTCTGCTCGAGTACATCCCCTATGCCCGGTTCCTGGGTCTGTGCGTGCACCAGTTGGGTGACGAGATCATCACCGAGTTGCCGGCCGCACCCCATCTCACCGGCAATCCCAACCTGCCGGCGGTTCACGGTGGTGTGGTCGGGGCAATGTTGGAGATGACGGCCATCCTCAAGTTGCTGCACGACACCGACTGTGAGCGGCTGCCCAAGACGGTCGACGTGTCGTTCAACTACCTGCGCCCGGTCCGGGCCGACCACAGTACCTACGGTCGAGCCACCGTGACCCGCCAGGGCCGCAGGGTGGCCAATGTGCGCTGCGACCTGTGGCAGGCCGAGCGGGCCAAGACCGTGGCCACCAGTCATGGCCATTTCGTGCTGGCCCCGCTGGTTGCCGACGAACCGGGCCCGGCCCGGGAAACCTGAGGCTCGCCGTTGGCCGGCCGCGTCCCCACCATCCGTGACTTCGACCCCGCTGATCAGGCGGCGGCTCGAGCGATCATCCAGGCCGGCCTGCGGGACCGGTGGGGTGACGGCTTGGATCCCGACGCCAACCCCGACAGCGACGTGGTCGTGGCCACGTTGTCGAAGTCGGACGGGGACGAGGAGGTTGTCGGTATCGGCATTCTTGTGCCCGAAGCCGATGGCCTGAGCCGCATCGTGCGTATGTCGGTGGCTCGTGGCCATCGACGGCGGGGCATTGCCGGGGCCCTGATCGCCGAGCTGATCGCCCGGGCCCGGTCAAGGGGCCATCACGCCGTGATCATCAGCACCGACACTCCGTGGACCGACGCCGTGGCCCTTTACGAGGACTCGGGCTTCGAGGTCACCGAGTCGGACGAGGCAGACATCCACCTCTGGCTCGATCTGGTCTGGAGTGATGAAGAGGTGGTGACCGAGCGCACCGTGTTGAAGGCTCCGACCGCGGCCGACAACATGTTCGTGGTCGAGATGCTGACCGATGACCCGGTCCGCAGGTTCCTCGGCGGGCCGGCATCGTTCGCCATCGTGGAGTGGATCAAGGCCCATTCCCTGGCCCCCCAGTGGGGGACGTTCATCGTTCACCTTCCGGAATCGGATCTCCCCGGTGAGCGTCAGCGCATCGGCGTGGTGGCGCTCGAGGACTGGCGGGGCGATCTGGAGTTGTCGCTGCAGCTGTTGCCCGAGTTCTGGGGTCAGGGTTTTGCCCACGAGCTGTCGCTGGCGGTAGTGGACTGGGCGTGGGCCAACACCGACGCTCCGTCCATCATCGCCGTCAGCCACGCCGACAATGCCCGGGCTATCGCCGCCATGGAACGGCTGGGTTTCGTCACCGACCGTCGGTTCGAGGAATTCGGTGAACCCCATATCCAGGGTCGACTGAGCCGGCCCGGCCGACCCGTCCAACACTCGGACGGTAGGCTGGGACCAGGAGATGTCCGTGCCCCGATCCGCCCCTCACCGTGAGTCCAAGATCTGCCGATCGTGTGGGCGGACCATCGAGTGGCGGCGCAAGTGGGCCGACAACTGGAACGAGGTTCGGTACTGCTCGAAGGCCTGTCGGTCGACCGGGGTGTCAGAACTCGACCGGGCCCTGGAGGCCGGGATACTGCAGTTGCTCGATGCCCGAAAGCGGGGGGCCACCATCTGCCCGTCGGAGGCGGCTCGCTCGGTCCACGGGTCGAGATCGGTGCCGCCGGCGTCAGGCTCGAGGGCCGAACCCGAGGGCTGGCGGGAGCTGATGGAACCGGCTCGGAGGGCCGCCCGGCGGCTGGTGGCCCGGGGCGAGCTGGAGATCACCCAGAAGGGCCGAGTGGTCGACCCGTCGACAGCCAGGGGCCCGATCCGACTCCGACTCCCGCAGTGATGGAGCCGGGATGACCATGGAATGGCAGGAGGCGGCCGCCGCCCTGAACCGGGTTGTCACCGAGGAACCGGATCGGCTCGATCTGGTTCTGGCCTTGATCGCCACCCTCGACCCGTCGGCCTGGCCGGCCGAGAAAGTGGTGGGCCACTTCGACGAGCTGGCGGCCGATGCCCCCGGCCCGGCGGCCGAGGAGCTGGTGGCCTATGTGTTCGACACCCTTGGGTTCGTCGGCAATACAGGCCGCTACTACGACCCCTCGAACTCGCTCATCCACCGGGTGCTGCACCGACGCAGGGGTATACCCCTGACCCTGGCCGTGGTGGCGGCCGAGATCTCCCGCCGGGCCGGTGGTCGACTCACCGTGGTCGGCTTCCCCGGTCACGTGCTGGTCGGTGACGAGCTGACCCCCGACCACTGGTTCGACCCGTTTGCCGCCGGCGCCCCCATGAAGCGAATCCAGCTGCAGATGCTACTCCAGCAGTTTCAGCCCGGAGCCACCCTGCGTCCGGAGATGACGCTGCCCATGTCGGCCGCCGATGTCGCTGTGCGCACCCTCAACAATCTGGTCAACGCCTACCAGCGCCTGGGCATGTTGAGTCGCATGGTCGACGTGCTGCGCTTCCGGTGTCGGCTGGATGTGGCCACCGAGGGCGATCGTCTCCAGCTGGCCGGAGCGCTGGCCGCCTCCGGTCGCTACGACCAGGCGGCGGACGAGTTCGAGCTCCTGGTCGATCTCGACCCCGACAATGCCACCGGACACGCCTCGGTGGCCGAGCGGCTCCGAGCCCACCGCAACTGACCCGGGCCGAGGCCGCCCCGCTGGGATTCAGACTTCGTCGGCTTCCTTGGCCGGCTCCTTGGGTCGGATGCCGAACGGCTTGAGGTAGCCGTGTTGGGCGATGTCGTCGACCAGCGGTTGCAGCAGATCGCCCAGTCGGTTCACGGTCGCCTCGTCCATGCCGTTCCAGATGGGGGCCGACAGCTCGTTGGTCCGATCCTCGAGCCGTTTCCGGAGCTCCAACCCCTTGTAGGTCAGGGTGTCCTCGTCCACCAGCCAACCCCGCTCCACCAGCCCGGCCACCGCAGTGTCCCACGCCTGCTCCGGCCACGATCGGCTGGCTTTCGTGAACCCGCCCTGGCGGGCGTGGGTGACCACCGTGCACTCCACCCCGGTCAGCGGTTCGGCGATGAGGAGGCCGATGTGGGTGTCGCCCCGCCACTCCCGGATGATCGTGACCAGCTGCCACAGCCGGACCAGATCGTCATCGGCGAAGTCACTGTTGTCAAGCAGTCGCATGGCTGCGGCGTTGCCGGCGGCCAGCGGTCGGCCGTCCCACCGCAGACCACTCACGGCACGTTGTGCGATCTCGATGGCCTCGGCCTGTTCGGTTTCCGACAAGGTATGCCGGCACGTCTTGTCCAGGACCTCGGCCACGGCCCGCCACCGGGCCAGCTGCATCGTCTCGGCCGTGGTGGTGTTCCACACCCCGTCCATGGCCGTGGCCACCAGCTCCGGGTTGAAGTTGTAGAACGTCGCCATCACCATCTCGGTGGGCAGGGCACCCATGGCCGCGGTGCGGGAGGCGAAGTAGCCGGCCCGATCGTGCACGCCCTCCTGGGCGTAGGAGTCGGTCGCCTCCCGGGCGAAGTAGATGAAGACATGGAAGCCGGTGGTCGCCTGATGGAGGCGGGCCACCGTGTCGAGCGGAACCGGGGTCGTCATGGATGGCGACCGTACACGACGCCGGCCCGGTCGCACCAGCCTCCTGCGGTTTGGATCTCAGAAACCCCGACGTGGGTAGTCCAATTGGTCCTCTCGAAAGACCGGACGCAGCCGACGCGGTCTAGCGGGTGGCCGCTCGGGCCATGACCAGCCGGGCCACATGGTCACCCTGAACCAGCCCCTGCTCGATGCCCATGGGGTAGTGAATACCACCCCACAACCGGGACTGTGCCGCTTCCTCGGCCGCCTCCTGGAACGAGGAGTAATGCCGATCGGGGTGGCCGTTCGGTCGCCCGGTGGTGTCGGTGAAGGCCACCTGACCCAGCAGCCCGGTGAGCGCCCCGGCCGCCGCCCCCGATCCCACCGAGTGGCCGGAGGTGTATTCGGGAAACGCAGGGGAGTTCACGAACGTGTTCCACGTCGAATCGATGTGGCGCTGCACATAAGTGACCGGACGTAACAGGTTGGTCCGGTATTTCTCGGTCCAGCACGATGTGAAGCCGTCGGCGGCGGCGATGGCCGCCACCACCATTGTCTCCGCTGTCCGATCGAGCATCAGGCCCTTTCCCTGGGCGGCGAGCGCTGCGATATTCACCCAGTGACCGGATGGGAGACCGGTTGTGCCATCAGGGTTGTCACGCCAGAACAGAGCCAATTGCCGCTGTTCGTCGGTGACTATCTTTGATGTCTCGTACACGGTATTGGCCTGGTTCCAGAACGGCGATCCTGCTTCTTCGGAGTAGGGCACGGGGGGAACGGGTCCGCACTCGTCGTTGGTGGTCAACAGGAACGATCGCACCTCCCCCCAATGCGGCTCGAGGGCGGGCCCGAAGTTGGGAGGGGTGCGAACCCACTTGTCGGGGCCCTCAGGTGGGGTGTAGGGCCGGCCCAAGATGCTGAGGTAGCCGTCGCCGTCGGCTCGATCGGCCACTGCCCGACCCACTCGGGCTCCCTCGGCCACCGAGCGGTTGACCAGAGCGGAGGCCAAACCGGACGACAGGCGGCCTCGTTCTTCGGCACCGTAGGCGTCGATGGCCTCGCGGGCCGTTGCCGAGCGATCGCGGAAAACGGCGGCGGCGGCGACGGTGACCGCTTCGTTCATGGCCAGCGGCCAGTGCACGCCGACGGGGGCGGTGATGGGCGCCAGCCCGTTCAGCCGACCCGACATGGACCGGAGATGGGGTGATCCGGCCGCCACCACCTCGTAGGCCGCCAGCATGACGTGACCGTAGATTCGGGCCGCCGACGGTGGCGTACACCGCTCGGCCTTGACCTGGTCGTAGACATGGCGGAACCAGGCCACCAGGTCATCGGCAGGTAGCAGCTTGGGCGGAAGCCCGGGCCGACCCGGAGGGCGGGATGAAGCGGCCGAGGCCGCACCCACAAGATCGGGTGCGGCCATCGACATCACCACGCCGCCGGCTGTGGCCTGCAGCGCGGTGGCCAGGAACCGGCGCCTGGTCACGGGCCGATTCGTCCGGCGGCTCACTTGATGCGTTCCTTGCTGGTGCTGGAGAACTTGGTCAGGTAGCCGCCGGACAGGTCGGGATCGAAGCTCATTGGCCCGATGGTGCCGTCGACCACGGCGGTCCGGGACGAGGAGCGGTCGGTGAAGGAGTAGGTCACGCCGTTCTCGGTGTAGCGGTAGGTGGAACGGGATTTGGCCAGGTCGCCCACGCCGGTCCAGGTCATGTCGACCGGTGGGTTGCCGACCACGGTGCCGTCGCCACCGTGACCACCACCCGACGCCAACACCAGGCTGCCGGTCAAGGTGGCCGAGGTGAGCTTGGAATCGACGGTCAGCACCATGTTCTGGCCGTACCCGTAGCGGCTGCCGAGATAGACACAGCCGTCGACCGGTTCGTCCTCGAAACCGTGCCCGCCACTGGGGAGCAGGCCATCGGGGCAGTCGAAGTCGTCGATGTAGGCGAACACCTCCGGTGACCCGGACACCATCTCGTAGGCGTACAGGTAGCCAAGGTGGACATTGCCGAATGGTGAGGTTCCGACCTCGGTTCCGTCGATCTGGGTCCAGTAGGCGTCGGCGGTGATACCGGTGGTCTTGGAAAAGAACCTGCTCGCGGCGGCCGATGGACCGGCGGTCAATACGAGCATGGTGGTGATGATGGTCAGGCCCAAGAGGGCGCGGGAAAGAAGCGTGCGTAGACGCATGGTTGAAGAATCCTCTGTGAGAGGCAGCGAATGCTCGCTGCAATGGATAACGCCTAACGGATGAGGTTCACTCGAGGCCTGCACATAAGAAAGTCACAAGATGAATGTGTGAAACGCAGGCGGGAGAATGGCCCCGAATGAAGGAGAGACCGCACCTCCATGGTCCCTCGTACAAAGCTCATGGTTCACCCGTTGGTGCTTGTTGACAATGCTAGATCCGGCGACGGGAAAAAGATCGTCACCAGGACCGATTTTCTCACGTCGAGGGCCCCGGACTGAAGCCTCCCTGACATATCCTGTTGGTGGTCACCGGTCCCGAGCTCCTGGTCATGGGGGCGCTGCCGGCCACG
>JAHEJM010000130.1:0-7742 GCA_024638815.1 Acidimicrobiales bacterium
GAGGTGTACAGGATGGTCACATCGTCGTCGGGATCGATCTCGACCTCGGGCATGGTGGCCTGTTCCACCAGTTCGTCACCAAGTACGGGGATGCCGCCGGTGTCGGCCTCGGCATCGGCCGCAACCAGCACCAGCTCGATCTCGGGCGGGCCCCCTTCGTGGGCCTGTAATCTCCGTAGCCGCTCACCATCGAGGAGAACCACCTTGGACCCGGAGTCCTCCAGGGCGAAAGCCATCTCATCGCCCTGCCACCAGGCGTTGAGGGGGACGGCCACCGCACCGATCGAGGTGATGGCCACAAACGCCGCCACCCATTCCGGCCGGTTCCGCATGGCGATGGCAACCCGGTCACCCTTGACCACACCGTGGTCGTGAAAAAGGGCGGAACCGATCCTGCCGGCCAGACTCAGGACCTCGGTCATGGTCCAGCGATCGTCCTCGTAGATGATGTAGTCGTCGGTACGGGCCGCCGCCAGGTCGTAGAGGGTTCGCAGGCTCGGCGGTGCTCCGGCGAACACCTTGGTCGGCACTCCGCCCACCTCGGTCTCGATGATCTCGAACAGGGTGCCGGGGGCGCACACCATGGCGCACGCCTCTTCGAAGCTGGGCGGGGAAGTCGGTTGATCCTCAATAGCGGTCACAGGTGTTTTTGTACCAGGTTGTCGGCACCGGGTGAAATTCCACTCAGGTCGGCACCGACACATTGACGGCGTCGAGCCGACCGCCGCGACCCCAGGGACCGGCCCCGACCCCGGTCAGGAATCGGTCCGTCTCCATCGAGCCCGTCGGGCCGGCGCCGGCGATGCCCGGTGACGATCGTGAACCCAGGCGCTGCACGAACCGGCGGTAGTTCTCGGGATGATGGCCCGCTCCCCTACTGCCACCGTTGAAGCCGAGGACCGTCACCCCACTCCGAGTTCCGGTCCCGGTTGCCGCCGTGCCCATCACGGTGGCGGCCAGGGACTCCATCGGCGCCACCGCCCACCGGGCCAGACGTTCGACCTCGATCACGACGTCCCGTCGGTTCTGGAGAACGAGCACATCGGTGGACGGGGGCACGTGGCGCAGTTGAGGCTGGGAGTAGTAGCCGGCAGCCACCACATACTCGACCCGATACCGCAGCCCGTTGAAGCGTCGGTCGGCGGCCAGGTCCAGAGCGGTGTCGGCTCCGTAGCTGTGACCGACCACCGTCAATCGGGCCCCCGATTCGACCCCGGCCCGATCCAGTGCCTGGGCCACTGCGCCGGCATACCGGTTGTCGGTCGTCGCCGAGGATCGGGCCGAGTCGAAAGCGGCCATGTCCAGATCCCGCACACTTCGATGGTCCGGATTCCACCCCGACGACGGTCGGGACAGATCGGTGACACCGGGAAGTACCACGGTGTAGACCCCGTCTCCGTGCTCGATCAGCCCGATCTCGTCGGCCCGGATCAGGTGCCCGGCGGCGGTCAGATCCAGGGCCTCGGCCACGGCCCGGACACCCCGGGTCCGCTGAGCCCTCGGCGGTGAGGTTCGGTCACCGGAAGGGTCGGCGGATCGGCCGGGCCCCAACCACCCGATGGTTCGCCGCCGGTATACCCGATCCGAGGCCGTCGGGGGCCCGGCCGACCTCGGAGCGCGGGCGACCCCCGTCCACCGACCGTGTCGGACGTCCAAGCCGTGGTCGAGCACCTCGAACCGTGCCAGCAGCATTCGAGCCGCAGCGACCGACAGCTCACCGGCCACCCGATCGATCATCGCCGGGTGAAGAGAGCGGCTACCGGGACCGAAGGTGGCAAACGTCGCCCGGTCCACCGCAGGGAAGACGGGCCCGCTCCACATCCCGCCGTCGGCCTCCGATGCCGCCGCTGCGGTCGCAGCCAGCTCGGTCGCCACCTGCTCGAGCCATCGGCCCTCGGCCAACAGCCCCTCGATCGCCTCCATTGCCGGCCCGGCGCCCCGCCCGAGGCCGGCGACACCGGGATCGGCCGCGTTGAGCCGCACCGCCGATGCCGCAGCCCTGAGGCGCCGACTCGAGGTCCTCATTACCCGAGCCGAGGCCGAGAACCGGTGAGCGACCTCGATCAGTTGATCGGGGCGGACGACGAGACGATGGTGACGGTGATGGGGCGGCTCCCATCCGTGGCCAGGTGACGGCGACGGGAACATTCGTGCACTCCTTGGCTGACGTGTCATGACGACAGCCGAGGCTGCAAACACTTGGTCCCGGCCTTAGTATGCCCAGATGAACTCCCACTCCGATGGCGGAGCAGACGCCGACGCCGTGGTCATCGGTGCCGGTGTCATCGGAAGTTCGGTGGCCTACGAGCTGGCCGGGCGGGGCCTGAGGGTCACCGTGGTCGACAAGCTCCCGGCCGCCGGCTACGGCTCGACCAGCAGCTCCAGCGCCGTGGTCCGGTTCCACTATTCGACCGAGGCCAGCGTGGCCATGTCGTGGGAGGGTCTGCACTACTGGCTGGACTGGGACAACCACGTCGCCGCCGCCACGGTGAGTCACGAGTCGCTGGCCGAGTACGTGCCGGTTCCCGTGGTCATGTTCCTCGACAGCGCCGAACCCCGGCCGTCCTACGTCCGCCATTTCGACACCCTGGGCATCCCCTACGAGCTGCGTCCCGCGTCCGAGGTGGACGGCTGGCCCATGACGGTGGACCTCCACCGGTTCGGACCCCCGGCCCGGTTGGACGACGCCGACAATCCGTTCTGGGGGGAGCCGGCGCTGGCCTTCGATCAGGTTCTGATCATGGACCAGGCCGGATATGTGTCCGATCCCCAACTGGCGGCCCAGAACCTGGCCACAGCGGCCACCGCATCGGGGGCCCGATTCCGCTATCAGACCGAAGTGGTTGCCATCGAGCGCTCCGATCGGGGGCCGTCCGGGCATGGCGACGGTCGAGTTCGGGTGACCGGGGTGCGCCTGGCCGACGGGACCGGCATCGAAACCCCGATCGTGGTCAATGTGGCCGGTCCCCATTCGCTGCGGATCAACCAGCTGGCCGATGTCACCGACGACATGGCACGGCGAGGCCGACCCCTGCGCAGGGAGGTCTACATCGGCCCCGCACCGGCCGGCTACGACAACACCACCGGGTTCATGGTCGGCGATCTCGATATCGGCGTGTACTACCGGCCGGAGCGGGGCGACAACATCCTGGTCGGCAGCACCGAGCCGGAGTGCGACGAGCTGGAGTGGGTGGAGGATCCCGATTCGTTCGACGAGACCCTGACCGAGGACGAGTTCCAACTGTCGATGATGAGAACCGCCCGTCGCTTCCCCGACCTCGGCATTCCCCACTCCAAGCGGGGGCTTGTCGCCCTGTACGATGCGTCGGAGGACTGGACCCCGCTGTACGACAAGTCCAGCCTGGACGGGTTCTACATGGCCTGCGGTTCCAGCGGCAACCAGTTCAAGAACGCCGGTATCGCCGGCCACGTCATGGCCGAACTGATCACGGCGGTCGAGGCCGGTCACGATCACGACACCGAACCCCTGGTGGTGACCGGGCCCCACACCGGGCTGGCCATCGATCTGGCCACATTCAGCCGACGTCGCCCCGTCGACCCCGACGCCGCCAACACCGTGCTGGGCTGAACCGGTCCCCTGTCGCCTCACGCATCGTGTCGGTTTAGAGCGACGGCAGCTGAGCGCCTAAGGTGGTAACAAGCGGGGGCATCGAAGGGGGATCATCGATGGTTCGACGACGTGTTTTCGCTTTTACTGCGGCGCTGGCATTGCTGATTCCGGCATTCCTCGTTTCACCGGCGGCAGCCCGATCATCGGGCCGGTCAGTGGACCGCCCGGCACCGGCTTCCATCGACATCGAGGTCACCTCCAGTCCAGCCGACCAGGTGTCGGGTGACGATGCCCGCCTCCGCCTGAACGTTCCCCCCGGCCTGGCCGACAAGCTCGCCGTTCTCGTCAACGGCGAGGATCAGACCGACCACTTCTCGGAGATCGGCACCGGCGTGCTGGAGGGTGTGGTCGACGAACTCGACCTGGGCCCGAACGAGGTCACCGTCGTGGTCAACCGTCGAGCCGCCAGTGGCAACCCGGCCCGGGCGACGCTCAGCCTGGTCAACCACGCCGTCACCGGCCCCATCTTCTCCGGCCCCCAGCAGGATCCGTTCTTCTGCGCCGTGGAGAACGACTACGACAACGCCGAACTCGACGGGCCGGTCGACGACGACTGCTCGATGGAGACCAGGGTGTCGTTCAAATACCGGACCACCGCCGGAGCTTGGGCCGACTACGATCCCGACGCCCCCCGCCCGGCCGACATGAGCACCACCACGACCATGGACGGCGACACGGTCGACTACATCGTGCGCTGGGAACGGGGCACCGTCAATCGCTTCATCTACTCCGTGGCCATGCTGTCGCCCGACAGCCAGGACGTCGACAGCCCCGATCTGTCGGCCTGGAACAGGCGGCTCATCTACTACTTCCAGGGCGGCGTGGCCGTCGGCCACTACCAGGGTGACCCCAGCCGCAGCCGCATGCTGTACGACCACGGCCTGGGACTGGGCTACGCCGTGGCCTACTCCACCGGCACCAAGACGGGCACCCACTACAACCTGGTGCTCGGGGGCGAGACCGCCATCATGGTCAAGGACCGGTTCGTGAGCACCTACGGCACCCCCGACTACACCGTCGGCGTCGGCGGCTCCGGCGGCGGCATCCAGCAGTATGTGTACGCCCAGAACCATCCCGGACTGATCGATGCAGGCGTTCCCCAGTACTCGTATCCCGACATGATCACCCAGACCATCCACATCGGCGATTGCGAACTGCTGGAGCGGTGGATGGACTTCCGGGTACTGGCCGGTGATCCGACCTGGGCGGATTGGGAGAACCGGACCTGGCTCGAGGGCCTGGCCGCCTGGAACGACCAGGACAACGACTTCGGCCCGGCCATGCCCCCCGGGTTCCCGGCCGGAGCTTCGGAGTGTGTGAACGCCTGGCGCGGTCTCTCGCCCCTCGTGCTCAACCCCAACTTCGGCACCGCGGAGGGCATCACCCCGGCTCAGCAGGCGGCGGTGGAGTGGACCCACTACGCCGATGCCATCAACGTGTACGGCCGCAACGCCGACGGCTTCGCCAACAACACCTGGGACAACGTCGGTGTGCAGTACGGACTCCAGGCCCTGGTCGAGGGCAACATCGGCCCCGAGCAGTTCCTCGACGTCAACGCCAATGCCGGTTCGTGGAACAACGAGCCCGACATGGTCCAGGAGGGTTGCCCGTTCCTCAGCTTCCTGTGCCCCAGTCCGGCCGATCTGGCCGGGCTGAACCCGGTGCCCGACATCTGGCCCGACATCATCGACCCGTGGAGCGCCCGCAATATGGCCCTCTCCCCCGACGGTGGGGCCACACCGGCTCCCCGACGGGTGGCCGACGACGGCGCCATCGAGGCCGCCATCTCCTCCGGTCTGGTCAACCGGGGTGCCATCGAGATCCCCATGATCGACTGGCGCAACTATCTGGAGCGTGAGCTGGACATGCACAACTCCCATCAGTCGTTCGCCACCCGCCAGCGGCTGTTGAACCACGACGGTGACGCCTCGAACCAGGTCATCTGGTTCACCGACGCCATCGAGGGCCAACCCCGATTCGATCAGACCCCGATGGCGTTCGAGGTGATCGAGGAGTGGATGACCAACATCGCCGCTGATCCCAAGGCCGGGGTGGCGGGCAACAAGCCGGCCCGGGCCATCGACTCCTGTTTCGATGCCGACGGCAACCTGATCCACGCCGGCAATGACGCCTGGTCCGGCATCCTCGACGACAGCGCCGTCGGACCATGCACCGAGCGCTTCCCCATCTTCTCCACCTCCCGCATCGTGGCCGGTGGACCCATCACCGGGGATGTGTTCAAGTGTGACCTCAAGCCGGTGAGCGAGGCCATCGCCGACGGTACCTACGGCCCATGGATCCCGACCGCCGACCAGGGTGCCCGACTGGAGGCCATCTTCCCCGACGGGGTGTGCGACTACTGAGCAGTGTGACTACTGAGCCGTGTGACTACTGAGCCGTGTGCGAACCGCACTGGCGCCGATCACTCTTCGTCGAACACCGACCGAAGTTCGCCAATGGTCTCCTCCACCGCATGCTCATGGGCCAGGTCGCCGGACATTCCCTTGTGCCGTTCGTCGAGATCTCGGAGGTGGTCGAGCCGCCCGTAGGCGATGACCATGTCGCCGGCATGGACCACGGTCTTGCCGGTTGGTGTTCCGGTGAACGGGCCATTCCGGCGATGGACCCCTAGAACCACGATTCCTTCGGCCGGGAGATGCAGTTCGGCCAGGGGCCTGTCGACCAGCCAATCGTCCTCCTTGGCCGCCAGCTCGATCACTCCGTAATTGTGACCGAAGCGGAGCAGGCTGGCCAGATCCCTGGTCTCGAGTTGGGTCCAACGGGCGAGTGCCAATTTGGTCAAACGGTTCAAGGCCCGTTCCAGCAGAGCAGACCGGGTCAGCAGGATCAGCAGGACCAGACCGACGGCCAGCATGAGAGCCCGCCGAGCCGCCACCTGACCCGAACCGGCGTTGACGAAGCCCAGCAGGAGCGAGGTGATGCCGGTGATGATGCCGGCGTTGCCGAAGGTCATGAGCCACAGGATGATGCGGCGCCGCACCGGATGGTTGATGACGTCCTCAGCCTCGGAGGTGGTGTAGCCCACGCCCATGAGGGCCGAGCGGGCCTGGAAGGCCGCAGCGTCGGTGGCCATGCCGGTGCCGACAAGGGCCACGGTGGCCACACGGGCGGCCACGATGAAAAGGGTGACCACCAGGAGAAGCGAGAGAACCGCGATCATGGGCGTTGACCCGCTGTCCTGACCGCAGCAGAGCCCATCGATGTCCCCTCGGCCGTGACGGCCTCACCTCGACCCGGACCGCCCACCCGACTCATCGTCCGAACATCATCATCCACTGCTCCACCGTCTTCGGCTTGTAGACCACATTCAGCTGCCGCGTCTCCCCCATGGATTGTGACGGCTCGGCCGAATACTTGTGGCCCGGGAACAACACAGCCGAATCCGGCACCTTGGCCAACCGCTCGGTCAGCGACCAATAGAGCTGCTCGGCGTCACCACCGGGTAGGTCGGTGCGGCCACAGCCGTCGAGAAACAGGGTGTCACCCGAGACGAGGCGGTTCCGGACCAGGAAGCACTGGCTGCCAGGAGTGTGACCCGGAGTACGGATGAGCTCGATCTCGACCTCGCCCACCGTCACCACATCACCCGACTCGTGACCGTGAAGCTGGCCGGCGGGGACGCCGGTGACCTTGGTGACATAGTCGACCTCGGGAGCCTGGAGGTGAACCGGCACATCGATGCGGTCCAGCAGCTCGGCGATGCCGGTGATGGAATGACCCATCATGTCCCCGCCGACATGATCGGGGTGATAGTGGGTGCCGAGCACACCGGTGATGGTCATGCCGTCGGCTTCGGCCACGGCGATCAGCCCGTCGACGTCGTAGGCCGGGTCGACAACCACGACCTCACCGGTTCGGCGGTCGCCGATGAGGTAGGCGAAATTCACCATCTGGCGGGCGATGATGTTGTCGGTGGCGAAGTCGCCTCCACTCAGCAGCTGGCGGAAGTAGAGGCGGTCATCGGTTGAGTCCATGTGTCAATTCTAGGTCCGGCGGAACGGCACACGCCGCCTGACGTTCGGCCTTCGGCCCAACATTGCCCAAACTCGATGTACTGTCGGATGGGTCGAGTAGAGGGAATCGAGCCGCC
>JAHEJM010000130.1:7842-11417 GCA_024638815.1 Acidimicrobiales bacterium
CCCCGCCACCGGCCACGACAAGACCACGGTGGTGCTGACCCAGCGGGAGGACCGCCCAGGCTCGCTGGTGGCCATCCTCCAGCAGTTCGCCGCCCGGAGCATAACATGTCCCGACTGTCGTCACGGCCGATCAGGACCGACCGCCTCGGCAACTACTGCTTCTTCATCGACTTCGAGGGCCACATCGCCGACGAGCTGACGGACGACTGTCTGCGCGGCATCCAGGCCAGCTGCGCCGAGGTCAAGTTCCTGGGCAGCGACGGCACCGCCGGCGAGGGATCGACGCAAACCCGACAGGAGGCGGAACGGGCCTGGGCCGAGGCCGAGCAGTGGGTGGATTCGCTGCGGGCCCAAATCAGACCGGATCTCCCCAAGTCCTAGTACAGCGAGACGGTGCTCGCCGACGTCAGAAACCCGGCTAACCGGCGACGGGCTCGCCCAGCTCGGTCAGCATGTCGCCGGTGGCCGACGAGCAGCCACTCTCGGCCAGGTCACCGAAAAACCTCACGACCGGTCGATCCCTGTTGCTGAACTGCCAGAACCGCTCACCGGCAGTGCTCAGATTGGTGCCGTCGGCCGCGGTCCAGAAGCCGGTGGCATCGGCGGTGAGCGGGTAGTACAGCTCGTCCACCGTGTCGCCGGTACCGTGCCACCACAACATGCCGATAGTGCGCTGCTCGGCCACCTCGAGGGCGGAGTAGAACCCGCTGGCGTTCCACTCCGGGTTGCCGGCGGTTCCGGCGTCCAGTGGGTTGGGCACACCGGCCTCGCCGATGATGACGGCCAGACCCTTGCCCAACACCGTCTGGAGGTTGACGTCGTAGTCCTCGGTGGTGGCTTCGGCACCATTGATGGCACCCCAGGCGTGCCACCCGAGCACGGTGTTGCACCGGGTGCTCAGGGCGTCGGCGAAATCGTCGGTGGCGGCCAGTTCGATGCCCTGACCGTAGATGGGAAGGTCGAGCACGATGATGTTCTCGACCCCGGCCGATCGAAACCGGTCGACGTAAAACTCATGGAGGAGTTGCCAGGATTCGAGATCGTCCGATTCGAACGGTTCGTTGAAGAAGTTGAACCAGACGTACGGATTGTCCCGATACCGCTCGACCACGACATCCCAGAACTTCCGGAGTTCGACCTCCAGAGGGGAGTCGAGGGTCAGGTTCTGGCCGGTGCCGTCCTGGCAGGTGAGGATCATGACGATGCCGGCGGAGGTGAACTCCTGCACGGTCTCGTCGATCCCGGCAATGACGTCCTCCTGTGGTGGCGCGGCGGCCTCGTAGCAGTCGAGGGTGGCCCGTACCGTGTTCCACTGCCAGGCCTGGACGGCATCGAGATGGTCGTTGACGCCACCGTTTCCTCCCTCGAACACAAACGGAAAATCGATGGCGCTGATGGCGGCATTGACACCGACGGGAACGAAGACGTTGCCCCCAGGATCGACAATCCTTGAACCTACCACATAGAACGGTTCAGATGGTGTTGTCTGGTCCTCGTCCGGCATGGATGTCGGAGCAGTTGTGGCCATTGGCTGTTCTTCGTTGTCGAGATCAACCGAGGTCTGCTCACCACTCAATCGATTGAATATCGCCAATCCCATTCCCGCCACGACCACGACCACGAACAGTGTTCCGAGGATACTGGCGATGGAGACGGTGTCGAAGAAGGCGATGACCCGGTCTTTGATGCTTATTCCACCGACGGGCCCGGGCACCCAGTCGAGACTACCAAGAGAACCCACCGGTTCCCGAAGGACCGGCCGGTCTCGCTCGACGTCCGGTCGACGACGGATGGTGTTCGCTGTCGATGGCCGGCTGAGAGCGGTGCGTTGCGGAACGTGCGTTGCGGGCGGTGCGACGAGGTCAGCTCCTTGAAACCCGATCAACCGGGCCGATGGGTGCGCATGACCAGCCGATGGCCACTCGCTGCCTGGGTCATGGCCGGTCTACTGGCGGTGATCGCGGTGGCCGCCCCCAACATCCCCGGGGGCAAGGGCGATCAGGTCCGAGCCGATCTCACGTTTGCCGAGCACACCGGTGCCGGAGACGAGGGCCGCCCTGATCGGTTGGCGTTCGACGATCACGAGCCGGGCCTCGACATCGACGCCAACGTCCTCAGCCCAGTGCCCGAGGACATCTCGGATGCGGACACGTCGTCACCGAACCCCGATCGATCGACCACCACGACCTCGGTGAACGCCGACCCCCGACCGTCAACCACCACTCCCAGCCCGACCGATCCGTCCGACAATGGCAACAGCGGCCACGACGGCGACGATGCCGACGGCACAGGCGGACCGAACGCCGGCGACGACACCGAGTCCGCGGTCGACGGCGACATCGGTGAAGGCGGTGACCCGGCCGCCGACGGGACCGACTCGTTCGTCGAGCGCTACTACAACGACTTCTCCTTGGGCGAGTTGGATATCGACAACTGGGAACTGGACGATGGCCGAAGCCCAACCGGATTCGGGCCACGTCGGCCGTCGGCGGTCTCGGTCGTCGCCGACGAAGCGGCCACGGGCGGTCACATGTTGCAGATCACGGCGACGATGGGCACCGAGGAGGAGGGCGATGATGTCGTGTCGGGGGCGATGACCCTCATCGGATTCGGCCAAACCTACGGTCGATACAGCGCCCGGGTCCGTATCGACGGTGATCCCGACCAGGTCACGTCCGGGGCGCTGGTGCTGGGCGCCGCAGACACCCAACCACAGTATGAGCGGCTCAGCTTCTTCGAGACCTGGGCCAACCGCTCCACCCGCACTCCGGTCGAAGCGTACCTTCATCCCGGCTCCGGGGACGAAAGCCCGTTTCTGGTCCGGACCCACACCGGGATCTCGGGAACCGATTGGCACATCTACCGGCTGGACTGGCGGAAGGACCGGGTGACGGTGACGGTGGATGGCGAGGAGCCCGTGGTACTATCAATCGATCCGGCTGTCATTCCCGATCGGAACCTGGAGTTGACCATTCGCCTCGATGCCTATGACTCTCCTCTCACCCCCGCCCGGACACCGACGGTGACAAGACCTATTTCACTCCAGGTCGACTGGCTACGGGTCGAATTCAACGGCTGAATTCAGCCGCTAGATAGTCGTGTTTGGAGTCGTGTCGACACCGGATCATCCCAGCCCTGCAGCTCCATTGAGACGTCGAGTGGCGTCCGACACACGAGAGAAGAAACCGCATCCAATGGGTTTCAGTCGACGTAAAGCGGGGGATATACATGCTCTTCGAAATCAAAAACATTGAGGTTCCAACTATGAGCTACAAAGCAAAGATCGCCGCTGTCGTTCTTGCCCTCTCTCTCGGTGCCGCCGCCTGTGGCGACGACGCAACCGACGAGGAAACCGAGGCGGAGACCACAACCACCGAGGCGACGGACGACACGACCGACGACACGACCGACGACACGACCGACGACACGACCGACGACACGACCGACGACGCCACCGACGACGGGGCTGCCGAAGCGGGCACCATCGTCGATGTGGCCACTGCGGCCGGTGACTTCACCACCTTGCTTGCGGCAGCCCAGGCCGCCGGTCTGGTCGAAACCCTCAGCGGTCCCGG
>JAHEJM010000032.1 GCA_024638815.1 Acidimicrobiales bacterium
CTGTGCTGTCGTCGGTTGCGGTCTCGTCGGCTGCGGTCTCGTCGGCTGTGCTGTCGTCGGCTGCGGTCTCGTCGGCTGTGTCGTCGTCGGCTGCGGTCTCGTCGGCTGCGGTCTCGTCGGCTGCGGTCTCGTCGGTTGTGCCGTTGCCGCCATCGGGGCCGTTTTCCTCGTTGGAGTCGTTGTCGTCGGTAGCTTCGCTCATTGGAGTCGTCTCGCTTTCCCGGGAATCGCGTCGGTCCGGGGTCGGCGCATAGGGCGGCGGCACCGGACGGGCACATCGAAAAGGGCTGACCAGAGCACTGTCGCCCCGACGACACAGCTTAGACCCACCATCTGGATTGTTGCCCAAGCACCGACCATTTCCACACCAAGCTGAGCCATTTCGGCCATCACAGTTTCTTCGATGGTCACCAAATCTCGCGACGTTTCGTCTAGTTTCATCGTCACACACCCCGCCAGCTACTGCAAAGGAAGGCAAGCAATGGTAACAATCGAGAGCATCGAGGGTATAGGGCCGGCCAACGGAAAGAAGCTCCGGACCGCCGGCGTCCAATCGGTCAACGCACTGCTGCAGGCCGGTGGGGCCAAGTCCGGCAGGAAGGCGTTGGCCAAGGAGACCGGCATGAAGGAGTCGATGATTCTCGGATGGGTCAATCGGGCCGATCTAATGCGGATCAAGGGGGTGTCGACCCAGTACAGCGATCTCCTCGAAGCAGCCGGCGTCGACACGGTGAAGGAACTCCGCAAACGCAAGCCCGCCAACCTCGCGGCCAAGATGAAGGAGGTGAACGATTCCGCCATTGCCAAGGGATCGAGCATCGTCCGCCGTCCCCCATCGCTCAGCGAGGTCGAGAAGTGGGTGGCCCAGGCCAAGGACATGAAGCCGGGCGTGAGCTACTGATACCTGCGTCATGATCGTTCGTTCTCCGGCGTTGACTCGACCATCGCCGGGTACGGAGCATCCATAGCGTTCGGCGCTGTGGCCGCAGATCCCGGCGTGTTCTCAGGACGGTGCCCGTTCTGCCGATATCGGGACCGTGACCATCCGTGCCGATCTCGAGCTGGGCCGATCGGCGAAATCGGTATCCCGATACCGACGTCTCGGCCTTCGTATGAACTGTGCCCCGTGTGAAGTGGCCTGGACCGGCGCCGCCGACTCTCAGTGCTGGGTGTGCGATGGGCCTGGAACGCCGGGTCCGCCCCCGTCGATCTATCCCGGGATCGACTGAGGAGACCGAAGACGTCGGCGCCGAACCAGGGGTCGCACCATTAGCATCGGGCCCATGGAACTGTCCGCCGAAGAGCTCCGTGTCCTTTGTTGTCTGATCGAGAAGTCCCACACCACCCCCGAGCACTATCCGCTGACCACCAATGCGCTGGTGATCGCCTGCAACCAGAAGACCAGCCGGGATCCCGTGGTCAACTACGGCACGAATCAAGTGGACCAGGTCATGCAGCAACTTCGGGCCGATGGCTGGGCCCGGACCATTCGGACATCGGGCGGCCGGACCAACAAACACAAACATGTGATCGATGAGAAGCTCGGATTGACCGACCGTCAGCAGGCGCTGGTCGCTGTGCTGGGATTGCGGGGCCCTCAGTCGCCGGGGGAGCTGAAGACCAGGACGGAACGCTACGTGGCGTTCGACTCGTTCGCCGATGTCGTGGGTGAGTTGGAGGTACTGGCTGATCGGGCTGTGCCGCTCGTCCACAACATCGGTACCCGACCGGGCCAGTCCCAGCCTCGCTGGATCCAGCTCCTGGGAGACGGAGGAGCTCACGATGGCGACGGCCGGCCGCCCATCAACGGTCATGTCGCCGCCAACGGGGGCGATGGCACCGCGCCGGGGAACAATGCCCCGGGCCGCGGTCTCGAGGCCACCACGACTCCGACGGTGAGTGCCGCCCACACCGGCCCCGTTGCCATCGAGTCCGCGGTGGTCACCGAGCTGCGGTCCGAGCTGCGCGACGTCAAGCGTCGGCTGGACGCCGCCGAGGCTCGAATCGATGAACTCGAGGCCGGGCAAAACTAACCGGTCAACAAACAATTGGCCAAGACGGACACGACGGCGATTGCCACCTCTTATCCTGTGTGCCGTGCGTACGAGGCCCCAGGTTCCACACCGCCACGACCGCAGGGGCCCTTGGGCGCTTCGGAACCTCATCTCTCCAGCCGGTGCAGCCGCCGTGGCTGTGGTGGCATGGCTGACACTCGTCGGCTGTGCGTCGCCCAACGAAGATCAGTCGACCCGACAGGACGGCGTCATCGTCGACGGAGGTCGGGTCGGTGTCAACCGGCTGCAGACCGGCGACTGTTTTGACGATGTCGACCCCAGCACGCTGAGCGACGAATTCAGTGAAATCGAGGCCGTCGACGCCAAGCCCTGCACCGACGCCCATACCTACGAGGTCTACTACCTGGGGGCGCTGCCCGATTCCGACTTCCCCGGTGAACAAGCCGTGAATCAGCAGGTGGACGGCCAGTGTCTGGCCCTCTTCGAGCCCTACGTCGGCATCGGGTACGACGCCTCGATGTTCGACTACAGCTTCATCTTCCCGTCAGCCGAGAGCTGGGCCGACGGTGATCGTGGCTACATCTGCACCCTGTACAGCCTCGCCGGCGACTCGCTCCAGGGTTCGATGCGGGGTGTGGGCCGGTAGCCGATGCCGGGTCGGTGATGTCGTGACCGGCTCAGAATCCGAGTGAGCGGCCGACGATCTCCTTCATGATCTCGTTGGTCCCGCCATAGATGCGTTGCACCCTGGCGTCGCGCCAGGCTCGGGCGATCGGGTATTCCTCCATGTAGCCGTAACCGCCGAAGAGCTGGAGGCACTGATCCATGACTCGGAACTCGAGGTCGGTGCACCACCACTTTGCCTCCGCCGCATCGTCGGCGGTCAGCTCACCGGCCAAATAGGCCTCGACCTGGCGGTCGAGGAACACCTGACCGATGTCGAGTTCGGTCTTCATCTCGGCCAGCGTGAACTTCGAGTTCTGGAACGAACCAATGGGCCGGCCGAAGGCCTGACGGTCACGGCAGTACTCCACTGTCCAATCGAAGGCGGCCTGAGCATGGGCCAGGGCGGAGATGGCCAGGGAGAGCCGTTCCCGGGGTAGGTTGTCGACAAGCTGGAAGAAGCCTTGTCCTTCTCGGCCCAGGAGGTTCGCGGACGGAACCCGGACGTCCTCGAAGAAGAGCTCGGCGGTGTCCTGGGCGTGCATGCCGACCTTGTCAAGATTGCGACCCCGCTTGAAACCCGCCATGCCGTCCTCGACCACCAGCAGGCTGATACCGCGGTGGGACTGTGACGGGTCGGTCTTGGCCGCCACGATCACGAGGTCGGAGTTGATCCCGTTGGTGATGAAGGTCTTCGATCCGTTGACCACATAGCTGTCGCCGTCGGCGATGGCCGTTGTCTTCATCCCGGCCAGGTCCGAGCCGGCACCGGGTTCGGTCATGGCGATGGCGGTCATGAGTTCGCCCGACGCCAGACCGGGAAACCACCGGGCCTTTTGCTCGTCGTCGGCCAGTTCGGTGAAGTAGGGCAGACAGACGTCGTTGTGGAGGGTGATGCACATCCCGGAGGCCATCACCCCGGCCCGCTGGATCTCCTCGTTGATGACCACATTGAACCGGAAGTCGTCGACACCGCCGCCGCCGAGCGATTCCGGGATCTCCATGGCCAGGAAGCCGGCCTCGCCGGCGGTGCGGAACATCGACTTGTCGACGACACCGGCCTGCTCCCACTTGTCGGCATTGGGCACGATCTCCCGTTCGACGAAGGAACGCACCGCATCTCGGAACAGCTCGTGTTCGTCGTCGAACATCGTTCGTCGCAGCATGATCCGGATGGTATCGGTTTGTCGACGACCGGTCAGATCCATCGATTCGGCCGGAGGGCCGCAATTCGATCAGGACTATGGCATCCTGTGAATGTCGCATAGGCTCCTGTGACCATGGGGCCGGTTGCGATCATCACCCAAGCCAGCTTGGCCGCCGAACGACCAGTCATCGTGATCTTGGCTGGAGGCGACCGACCTGACCCCACCCTCACCGCCGTCTTGCCGCCGCCAACCTTCACCATCGCCGCCGATTCCGGAGTCGACCATGCCCGGTCGCTCGACATGCCCGTGGACCTGGTCATCGGCGATCTTGATTCGGCCGGTCCCGCTGCGCTCGAGTGGGCCCGCTCGACGGGGTCCGAGATCCGGCGACACCCGGCCGACAAGGACGAGACGGATCTGGAATTGTCGCTCGAGGCCGCCGCTCGTCGGATGACGCAGCTCGACGGCGCCCAGTTGCTCGTCCTCGGGGTGGGGGGCGGACGCCTCGATCATCTGCTGGCCAACATGCTGGTGCTGGCCGGACCCCTGACCGAGGATTTCGAGGTCCGGGCCGTGGTAGGGGACTCGTTGTTCACCGTGGTTCGTGATCGGGCCCGGCTCGTGGGCCGACCGGGCGACACGGTGTCGTTGCTGGCCGTGCACGGTCCGGCCTTCGGTGTGAGCACCACCAATCTGGCGTATCCCTTGACGCACGAGATCCTGCTTCCCGGATCGGCACGAGGGGTCAGCAACGTCTTCCAGGCCGGTCCGTCGGAGCCGAATGCCGGGGCCGGAGGGCTGCCTCCCGGTTTGGTTCAGGCCGAGATCACGGTGACCGATGGTGTGATCATGGCTGTTCAATCGCTGGACGTGGTGGCCGGAGGCCCACGGTGACCATTGTCGACCAACCCGGCGTGGACACCGGGCCCGAATCCGCCCCGCCCGGTCGCAAAGTCGGTCGACCCGGCCCGGGAGGCTCTGGTCGCCGGTCGGCCTCGGCCGGCCCAACCAGCAACGACGTTCGCACCCGGACACGATTCTCGATCCGGTCCCGTGCCCGATCGGGTCGGCGCAGCTGGCTGCAGCGGGCGGTGCTGTTTCTCAACGCAGTGCTGATCATGACGGCTCTGGCTGTGGCCGGCGGCTTGCTCTACGGCTACCGACAGGCCGCCGGCATCTCCAGAATCGCCCTCGATCGCAGCCTGACCGCCGTTCCCTCCGATGCCGCCCCGGGAGAACGGGTGCTCAACATCCTGCTCGTCGGATCCGACAGCTCCGCCGGTCTCGATCCCGACGACCCGGTTCAGATCGGTCGACAGGGCGAACGGTTCGGTGATGTCATCATCATCGCCCACCTGGACGAACGAACCGGCGACGTGGCCCTGCTGTCGATACCCCGTGACCTGTGGCTGCCCATCTCCGGTACCAACCGGGAGGCACGGATAAACCGTGCCTTCGAATTGGGAGGTCCGGGAGCGCTGATCGACACCATCGAAGATCAGCTGGCCGTTCCCATCCACCACTACGTGAATGTCGACTTCGCCGGTTTCAAGGGCCTGGTCGAGGCCGTCGGGTCGGTCGATGTGTACTTCGAGACTCCGGCTCGGGACTGGAACGTGGCAGCCAAGCCCGAGCCGCGGTCCCAGACCGGGTTCCTCGTTGGCGAAGCCGGCTGTCACTCGCTCGACCCCGAGATGGCGCTGGCCTACGTGCGGTCCCGCTACTACCAGACCCAGGATGCCGACGGTGACTGGACCACCGACCCGACCTCCGATTTCGGCCGCATCCGTCGCCAGCAGGACTTCCTTCGGCGCTTACTCCAGAAGGCCATCGACCGGGGGGCCCGCAACCCGTTCGTGCTCAACGACCTGGTCGATACCGGCCTCGACAATGTGGCCATCGACCAGGAGCTGACACCCCAGTTGCTGCTGGATCTGGGTTCGGCCTTCCAGTCCTTCCAGCCCGAGGAACTGCAGGCCTACAGCATCCCCGCCGCCGATGCCACCATTGACGGCAACCAGGTGCTGCTTCCCCGAGTCGGTGAAGCCGAACCGATCCTGCGCCTGTTCCGGGGTATCGGCTTCGACCACCCGAGTACGGTTCCAGTGACGGTGGTGACCATCGAGGGCGCCTCGGCCGACGACGTCGCCCTGACCCAACGGTTGGTGACCGGACTTCGGGCCGCTGGGTTCACGGTGGAGATCCAGGAGCGAGCCGACGCTCCGGGCGGTGTTCGCCTGGTCCACGGCCCCGACGGTGTGCACGCCGCCACCCTCGCTGCGGCCGCGGTGAACGAGGTGGCCGGCGATGCCCTCGAGGTGCCGGCAGCCGTCGGCGAGAACAGCCGGGTCGTGGGTCGAGGGGTCGAAGTGGTCGTCGGGCCCACGGTCACGGAGCTCGATGGCTCCGACGGAGCGGCCCCGCCCGTTGGGTCGAACAGCGGATCCGGCGATGGGGAATCTTCCATGTCGGGGGATGCCGACTCGTCGAATCCCCCCAAAACAGGGGACGTGTCGTCGGATGACGCGAGCGCCACCACCGGCGATGGTGGCGCATTTCCTGGCAATTCGTTTACCATTGCGGGCGACGCCACGGACGCCAAGTCGTTACAATCCAGTGCGGCTTCGTGTCGCTCAGGTTAAGGAACTGTCTCAAGAGCGGCGGAATGAGAAGGCTCAGATGAACGTCCGGCGGGACGGACGATCTGAGCTGTAGCGGCGATGGCCGCAGATGGCACAGTCAGGAACGGAAGGCTCCGGAGGAGAGTGCAGTGGCCTCAATCGCAATTATCGGCACCGGCTATGTCGGATTGACAACGGGTGCCTGCTTCTCCCACCTCGGCCATGATGTGATCTGCGCCGACATCGACGAGGACAAGGTCCGGCGCCTGCAGGCCGGTGAGATCCCCATCGTCGAGAAAGGACTGGATCGGCTGGTCGACGAGGGGCTGCGCTCGGGCAAGCTGCGCTTTGTCCTCGGCGCGGCCAACGCGTCCAAGGACGCCGAGTTCCATTACCTCTGTGTGCCCACCCCGCAGGGTGATGACGGTGCCGCCGATCTCAGCTACCTGGAAGCGGCGGCGGCCGAGATTGCCTCCGTTCTTCCCGACAACAGTGTGGTGGTCAACAAGTCGACGGTTCCGGTCGGATCGACCCGTGTGGTGGCTCGGGTTCTCGGTCGCTCGGATGTGGCCGTGGTATCGAACCCCGAATTCCTGCGTGAGGGAACCGCAGTGGCGGACTTTCTGCAGCCTGATCGGGTTGTCATCGGCTCCAGGGACCAGGAAGCCGCCATCCGGGTCGCCGCTTTGTACTCCCGGATCGCCGCCCCGATCATGGTCACCGACCCGGTCTCGGCCGAAACCATCAAATACGCATCCAATGCGTTCCTGGCTTCGAAGCTCTCGTTCGTCAATGCCATCGCCACCCTGTGCGAGGCCGTGGGGGCCGACGTCAACGACGTTGTCCTCGGCATGGGTTACGACTCCCGCATCGGTCGGGAGTTTCTGCGACCAGGTCCGGGGTGGGGTGGAAGCTGCTTTCCCAAGGACACCCGTGCTCTGGCCAAGATCGCCGAGGACGCCGGCTACGAGTTCCATTTCCTCAACGAGGTGCTGCGGGTCAACCACGATCAATTCACCCGGACGGCACAGAAGCTCATCGACTCCGTGCCGGCTCATCTCAGCGACGCCCACATCGCCGTGCTGGGCCTGACGTTCAAGGCCGGCACCGACGATCTCCGCGACTCACCCTCCATCGAGGTACTACAGCGGGTGGTGGACGCAGGACTGACGGTCAAGGCCTATGACCCGGCCGTGCTGGTCGATGACAATCGGTTGTTCGAGATCTACCCCGACCTGAAGATCGAGGTGGTCTCCGACCCCTACGCCGCCTCCGAAGGAGCGGCCTCGCTGGCCATCCTCACCGAGTGGGATGAGTTCACCTGGCTCGACTTCGACAAGCTGGCCGAGATCATGAAGGGTCGCAATATCGTCGACGCCCGCAACCTGCTCGACCCCACCATTCCGCGCCGTCGAGGTTTCAATTATCGGGGAGTTGGTCGCTGACATGGCACGCGTGGTGGTCAGCGGCGGGGCCGGATTCCTTGGTTCACACCTGTGTGATCGCCTCCTTCAACGGGGTGACGAGGTAGTCTGCCTCGACAACCTGATAACGGGCTCGACCGACAATGTCGAGCACCTCTTCGGGAACCAGGGGTTCCGGTTCGTCGAGACCGATGTATCCGACTATGTCTGGGTGCCGGGCCCCGTCGATGCCGTGATGCACCTGGCCTCGCCGGCGTCTCCAATCGACTTCGAACGGATTCCCATCAAGATCCTGAAAGTCAGCTCGCTGGGAACCCATCGTCTGCTCGGCCTGGCCCGACAAAAGGAGGCTCGGTTCTTCCTGGCGTCGACCAGCGAGGTCTACGGTGACCCGCTGGTTCATCCCCAACCCGAGACCTACTGGGGCAACGTCAACCCCATCGGCCCCCGGGGTGTGTACGACGAGGCCAAACGCTTCGCTGAATCCATGACCATGGCCTATCACCGACAGCATGGGATGGATGTGCGCATCGTCCGCATCTTCAACACCTACGGGCCCCGCATGCGACCCGATGATGGGCGGGTGGTGTCCAATTTCATCACACAGGCCCTGCGCAACGATCCCATAACCCTGTTCGGCGACGGCTCCCAGACCCGAAGCTTCTGCTATGTCGACGACCAGGTGTCGGGTCATCTGGCCCTGCTCGACAGCGATCACACCGGGCCGATCAACATCGGCAACGAGAACGAGTTCACCATTCGGGAGCTGGCCGAGCTGGTCATCAAGTTGACCAACAGTTCGAGCGAGCTGACCTTCGCCCCGCTACCGACCGACGATCCCACACGCCGTCGGCCCGACTTGACCGAAGCCACCACCAAGCTGGGGTGGGCGCCCGTCGTCGAGCTGGAAGAGGGCATTCGCCACACCGCCGATTACTTCGCACGGATCCTCGGCGTCTGATCGCCGACCATTGGTCGTCACCGGCCCGAGGGTGGATACGCCCTCATCGTCGGTGACGTCGGTCGGTGGTGCCACAATGGAAACCTATGCCGCACGTCGTCGCCGTGGTGGAGCAGTTCTGGCACCGGCTGCCGGGGGGGACAGCTCGATCCACTGAACGTACGCTCGCCGCGCTGCACGACTCGGGTCGATACACGATAACCGGGGTGGCGGCCCGGCATCGCCGTCGTGGCAACGGGCCGGCCACCCGGATGCCCCCGTCTTCCACCCTCGTGCATCATCGTCTGCCCAGGCCCGCACTCTATGAGTCGTGGCTTCGGTCGGGGCGTCCGTCGGTGGACCGCTGGTGTCGGGAGGACACCGTGGTCTGGGCCTCCAGCCTGATCGTGCCCCCCACGTCCCGTCCGGTGCTGGCCACCGTGCACGACCTCGACTTCCTCCGCCATCCCGAGTATCTGACACCAAGGGGGCGGCAGTTCTTCCCGCTGATGTGGCGGGTCGCCCGGGAGCGGGCCGATCGGTTCGTGTGCCCGTCAACGGTCGTGGCCGCCGACCTAGCCGGACACGGGATCGACCGGGCTCGTATCGATGTGGTTCCGTGGGGAGTCGACCCGCCCCGGTGCTCCAGTGCCGACTCCCAGGCGGTGCTGGACGGGCTCGGACTCGACCCCGGGTATGTCCTGGTGGTGGCGGGCATGACACCACGCAAGAATCCGGAAGGAATCGTCGAGGCCATTGTCGCCGTCGATTGTCGGGCCGTGCTGGTCGGGGCCGTGACCGATGATCCTCGGATCGAGGCAGCACTCGACTCGGTGGCCGACCGGGTCACCAGGTTGGGTGACGTCGACGATGTCACGCTGAGTGCGCTCTACCGGGGTGCCGACGTGCTGCTCTACCCGTCGCACCGGGAAGGGTTCGGGTTGCCGGTGCTCGAGGCCATGGTCCACGACACGGCGGTCATCACCTCCGGCGGTACGGCTACCGAAGAGGTGGCGGCGGGGGCAGCCCTTCTCGTCGACCCGTCCGACCGCCGCGGTATCGCCGAAGCCCTGGACCGGGTGCTGGCCGACGAAGGTCTACGACTGGACCTGGTGGCGCGTGGCCGGGCCCGGGCCGGCTCCATGACGTGGGATCGAACCGGCAATGGCTACGGGGCCATCATCGACCATCTGGCCACCACCCTCGGGGCGAGCCGGAGCACCGGTTGATGTCGAACGGGTCCGTCCCCACAGTGGGAGTCAACCTGACCTGGCTCGACCCCGGTGTGGTCGGCGGCTCCGAGGAGTACACGATTCGCCTGCTCCGGGCGGTGTCCGATCTCGATCCTCGAGAGTTCCGGCTCCGGCTCTACGGGCGCCGCGCACTGTTCCGGCGTTATCCCGACCTGATCGACCGATATGGGGTCGCGGTGATGCCGGGCCATGCCTACGGCAAGGGGTGGCGCATCGTCCTGGAGAACAGCTGGTTGGCCACGGCTTCGTCCCCCGACTCCGTCGTCCATCACGCAGGGGGTGTGGTTCCCCTCATCCGATGGCAGACCCCCATCGTCACCGTCCACGACCTCCAGCCGCTGGATCTGCCCGACAACTTTGGTCCGCTGAAGCGGCTCTGGCTGGAGGCCATGCTGCCGCATTCGGTTCGGGCCGCCCGTCTCGTGATCTGCCCCAGCCGATTCACGGCCGATCGGCTGGCCGACCGGCTCGGCGTTCCCGAGCACAAGCTGCGAATCGTGTACCACGGGCATGCGGCCCCGACCGTGCCGGTCGGCGCCGCCGACGAGGATCACGCCCGGGGGCCCCGAACCGACCACGATCCGGCCCCCGAGGTTCACCGGGGGAGCGGGAGTGGGGCGGGCCCGGTGCCATCCGACGGACGGCCCTATGTGTTGCTTCCGGCCATTGCCTACCGTCACAAACGTCACCGGGACATCATCGACGCATTGGCTCCCCTGGACGACGTCGGACTGGTCATGACCGGTCGGCCCGGCCCCGAGACCGACTCGCTGAGGGCCCAGGTCCGGAGGTTGGGCATGGAGGAACGGGTGCACATGCCGGGGCGGGTCAGCGAGCAGGAGCTCGACGAGCTCTATCGTCGGGCCCTCGCCCTGGTCTTCCCCTCCGAGTACGAGGGGTTCGGCAATCCGGCCCTGGAGGCCATGGCCAATGGCTGTCCGGCCCTGGTCAGCGACAGCGGTTCGCTGCCCGAAGTGGTGGCCGACGCCGGTGTGGTGGTTCCGACCGGCTCCGTCGCCGCCTGGCGACAGGCCATCGTCGAGCTGCGGGCCAAGCCGGAGCTGGCCCGCGATCTGGCGGAGCGGGGTCGACGCAGGGCATCGGACTTCACTCCGGAACGGGCCGCTCGGCAGCTCGTGGGCGTCTATCGCCAGGCCCTCCGGTTACCCTTGTCCCCGGATGAGACCTGAGTTCCGGTCGGTCTCATCCGCCGCCCGCCGCCGATACTCCGAGACGACATGAGACTCCTGCTCATCTGTCCCCACTTCCGCCCTGACCTGTACGCCGCCACCGGCGAAGTCATGACCCAGCTGGTCGAGAGCCTGGCCGAGCTCGACCACAACATCGATGTCGTCACCTCGCTGCCGTGGTACCACCGTCACGATGTCGAGCCCGAATGGCGGGGACGACCGTGGCGAACGGAGACCACCGAGTGGGGCCGCATCGTTCGGGCCTGGCCCTTTCCCACCACCAAGATCAACGTACCGGCCCGTGCCGCCGGATTCCTGGCCCAGACCGCCCTGGCCTCGGGGCTGGCCGCCACCCTGGGACGCCACGATGCGGTGATAGGGATGTCGCCGCCCATCTTCTTCGGTGACGCCGCGTGGCTGGCGGCCCGACGCAGCCGGGCCCCGTTCGTGTTCAACACCCAGGACATCTTCCCCGACATCGCCGTACAGCTCGGGGCACTCACCAACCCGCGGGTCATCGAGCTGGCCCGCCGCCATGAGCTCTCGGTCTATCGGCGGGCCGATGCCATCACCGTGCTGTCCGAGGATCAGGCCGACAACGTGCGGGCCAAGCTGGCCGGTCGAAACGAGACCGACGCCGACAAGATCCGCATCATCGCCAACTGCATCGACGTCGACCGCATCACACCGGTGGATTGGGACAACTGGTACCGGCGCCGGCACGGGCTCCTGGACAAGACGGTGGTCATGTACTCGGGCAATGTCGGGTTGTCGCAATCGTTCGATCTGATCCGCGCCGGGGCCGAGACCTGGGCCGCCGATGAACGGGTCCATTTCGTCATCAATGGCGAGGGAGCGGCACGAGACCAGGTTGAGGCCTGGGCCCGGGACCTCGACAATGTGTCCATCGTCGATTTCGGGCAGCGGGATGAGATCCCCGACATACTCGGCGCGGCGGACCTCCATCTCATCCTGCTCAAGTCCGGGCTCGCCGCCTCCAGCACCCCGTCCAAACTCTACGGCATCCTGGCCGCCGGCCGTCCCATTCTGGCCAGCATCGACACCGGAAGCGAGGTCGATGTGGTCGTTCGGCGCTCAGGAGCCGGTTTGTCGGTCGCACCCGACGATCCGTGGGCGTTCGTCCAAGCCCTGGAGAAATTGCTGGCCGATCCGGAGGAGCTTCGTTCCATGGGCAAGCGGGCACGGGGCTACGCCGAAACCTGCCTGACTCCGGCAGCCCAGGCCGAGGCCTATGACACCCTGCTCCGGGATCTGATCCCACGGCGGAGATCGTCGGGGTGAGACCGTATGGCGCCGACCGTGCAACTGGAGGTGACGGTGGGTCATCGTCCGATAAGGCTCGGATGCCTGCATCCGTGGTCATAGCCTCCGTGGTTGTCGGTAAGGTCGAATGGTCAATCCGCCGACAACGACGGATTGTCCGGCGAATGCCGGGACAACCGAGTTCTCCATGACGTGCCGATTCGACCGTCCAAATGCGAGATACCTGATTCGAGATCTGTGCTTCCCTCTACCGAGACGCCAAATCGAGAACCCGCCTACCGACAAGCCGCAAGGAGGAGCTGAGACTGGCCGGCGAGCCCGCAGCGACCCGTGAAATGATCTGTACAACAACCTGTGAAACGAGCCTTGTGAACAAGACGGTAACGATGGGCGCCACCGACACTGCGACCTTCTCAGGGCTTTGGTCCCTGACCGGTCCGATCCTGGGCCGCCGATGAGTTCCGAGGCCTCCGCCCGCCCGATCGGCGTCATTGTCAGCGGCTACTTCAGCCCCCTTCACGTCGGTCATCTCGACATGATCGAGGCCGCAGCCGGACTCGGCGACCGGCTGATCGTGATCGTCAACAACAACGATCAGCAGCTGGCCAAGAAGGGCAAGCTCATCCTCGACGAGCAAGATCGGCTTCGCCTTGTCCGCGCCCTCCGCGCGGTGGACGATGCCTTCATCGCCGTGGACCAGGATCGAACCGTGTCGGAGTCCATTCGTCTCGCCGCCACCAAGTACCCGGACCATCACCTGATCTTCGCCAACGGCGGCGATCGGCAACCCGGGTTCGTTCCCGAGTCGGCGGTGTGCGAGGAGTGTGGTGTGGACATGGTGTTCGCGGTCGGCGGCGACGCCAAGGCAGACTCCAGCACTCGAATCAATATGGAACTGGGGGTGGAGACCGAACCATCGGCCCCGCCCTCGGAGCACTCCTGATCGACTCCGCCCCTTTTTTGCGGACTTTGAGCGTCCCACGACCCACAAACGGGTCGTGGGACGCTCAAAGTTCAGCGGAGGGTATCGTCTCGGTTGTTGGGCTAGAGGCTGTAGGCCCGTAGCCAGGCGAGCACGGCGCCGCCGGTGTCGGCCGATGCCTCCCGGTCGACCCGGCCCTCGATGCGCCAGGCATCGATGCCATCGGGGTCGTGGAGGGTCTGGGTGGCCAGCCCGGCGTCATGATCATAGAAGAACCGGGTTCGTGCTCTGGCCTCGGCATCGATCCGCACCTCGTCGAATTCGTCCCAGTAGTGGGCCAATTCGACCTCCGGATCCCGATCATCGGACCCTGTGGGCAGCAGGTCGTAACGATGCCGGGCGATGAACTCCACCCATCGGAACATCTCGTTGCGGACCATGACGGTGAAGGCCCGCCGATTGGTGGTGATGTCGTCGGCGTCGACCCCCGGCGGGCCCACGGAGGGGGAGTGGGGGACGTCGGCGTCGAGGTCATCGGCCGCTGCCGTGAGCTGCTCCCACTCGTCGATCAGGCTGGAGTCGACCTGGCGGACCACGGCTCCCAGCCATTCGACGACATCCATCACCTCGTCGGTGGCCGAATCGGCCGGTACGTTCTGGATCAGGGCCTTGTAGGTGTCGGTCAGATAACGCAGGACCACTCCCTCGGAACGCTTCAGCCCATAGTGATTGATGTACTCCCTGAACGTCATGGCCTGGGTCAGCATGTCCCGCACGATCGACTTCGGCTTGACGTTGTCGCCACCGACCCAGGGATGATGAATCCGGAAACGGTCGAAGCTCTCGTAGATTCGGTCTTTTTCCGGCTTGGGGTGCTCGACCTCGGCCAGTTTCTCCATGCGCTCCTCATACTCCACCCCCCGCGCCTTCATGTCGGCCATGAGTTCGTCCTTGGCCTTGTTGATCTGGGCGGCCAGGATGACGCCCGGGGACTCGAGCACCGATTCGATGGTGCTCAACACCGACAGGGCGTAGCCGGGATCGTCCCGATCGAGTTCGTCGACGGCCTCGATGGCCCACAACGACAGCGGCTGGTGGAGGGCGAACTCGTCTTGGAGGTCGAAGTTGACCCGGATCGTGCGTCCCTCGGCGTCGGGCTCGTCAAGCAGCTCCAGTAGGTCGGCGTCCAGCAACGATCGGTACATGGCGATGGCCCGCTTGATGTGGCCCCGCTGCCGTTTCCGGGTTTCGTGGTTGTCGGTCAGCAGCCGTTTGACCGCCCCGCAGCCGTCGCCCGGTCGGTCCAGCATGGTCAGCAGCATCTGGTGGGTCACCTGGAACGATGAGGTCAGCGGCTCGGGTTCGCCGGTGATCAGCTTGTCAAAGGTGTCCTCGTTCCAGTGGGCGTAGCGCCGCTCCGGGGGCTTCTTCTTGACCACCTTCTTGCGGTTCCTGTTCTTGTCCTTGGCCGCTTGGGCCGCCTTCGCCTCGGCTCGGAGGTTGTCGACCACGTGTTCCGGGGCCTGGGCCCAGACATAGCCGACATGGTCGAAGCCCCGACGACCGGCCCGGCCGGCGATCTGCTGGAATTCCCGATTGGTCAGCACCCGAGTGGTCGATCCGTCGTATTTGTAGAGCTGGGTGAACAGCACCGAGCGAATCGGGACGTTGACGCCGACCCCCAAGGTGTCGGTGCCACAGATGATCTTGAGCAACCCCTCCTGAGCCAGCTTCTCGACCAGCAGTCGATACTTGGGCAGCAGGCCGGCATGGTGGACGCCGACGCCGCCCAGAATGTAGCGGCGAAGATCCTTGCCCACCGGTGAGTCGAACTTGAAGCCCCCGACGGCCTGCTTGACCAGGTCTTTCTGGGTCTTGGACAACGGGTCGAGCGACAGATAGCCCTGGGCCGCCTCGGTTGCCTCCCGCTGGGTGAAGTGCACCAGATAGATGGGGGCCCGATCCTGTTCCAGCAGGTCGGAGATCGACTGGTGAAGGGTGGTTCGTCGGTACTCGAATTCGAGGGGCACGGGCCGTTCGGCCGAGGTGACGAGGGTGGTGGGCCGGCCGGTGCGGCGGGTCAGATCCTCGCAGAAGAAGTCGGTGGATCCCAGGGTGGCCGACATCAACAGGAACTGGGCGTGGGACAGCTCGAGCAGCGGCACCTGCCACGCCCAGCCCCGTTGAGGATCGG
Source organism: Acidimicrobiales bacterium (assembly GCA_024638815.1). Classification (GTDB taxonomy): domain Bacteria; phylum Actinomycetota; class Acidimicrobiia; order Acidimicrobiales; family SZUA-35; genus JAHELU01. Next base: position 15,655 of record JAHEJM010000032.1, read on the forward strand.
CGTAGTAGTGGAACTCGTCGGCGATGACCATGTCGACATCGGTGTCCTCACCGTTCCGAAGGGCCCGGTTGGCCAGGATTTCCGCCGTGCAACAGATGATGGGGGCATCGGGGTTGATGGAGGCGTCGCCGGTGATCATGCCCACTCGCTCGGTTCCGAAGTCGCGGCGGAGGGCGAAGAACTTCTCCGAGACGAGGGCTTTGATGGGGGCGGTGTAGAAGCTGCGGCGACCGGTGGCCAGGGCCATGAAATGACCGGCCGCCGCCACCAGAGATTTGCCCGACCCGGTCGGGGTGTTGAGGATGACGTGGTTGCCGGCCAGGAGTTCAAGGATGGCCTCCTCCTGGGCCGGATAGAGCTCGATGCCCTGGGTGACGGCGAAATCGACGAATCCGTCGAGCAGTTCGTCCGGTGCGGGTTCACCGCTGCCGGCTCCGTGACCGGAACCGGGCGGAAGGTAGGCGACCAGGGAGGGGACGTCGGTAGGTTGCGCAGCCTCGATGCTCACCGGAACAGGTCCTCGCCGGGATGGCGAATCACCTGCTCGGCCACCGAACCGGGCCCGAACCACTCCGGACCGCCACCCCGGATGACGGCCACTGCGATCCCGGTGGCCTTGCCCCTGACCAACTCGGCCGCCGCCGCCAGTTCGTCGACCAGGCAGACCTCGGTCACGTGGAGTTGCCGCCCACCGGCATCCGGGGTGCCTCGCAGATCGAGAATGGGCTTGAGACCGGCACATCCCAGGGCGATATCGGTCAGGCCCCGCCGCCATGGCCGGCCGAAGGTGTCGGCCACGATCACCCCGACGTTCACCCCGTGGCGGCCGGCCACCGCATCGCGAATCCTTCGAGCCGATCGATCGGAGTCCTCGGGTAAGAGTGCGGCCACGTCGGGCGCCACATTCGATCGATCGATCCCGGCGTTGGCGCAGACGAATCCGTGCCTGGTCTCGCTGATGATCAGATCACCCCGCCGTCGCAGGATACGAGCCGATTCCCGCTCCACCAGGGGCTTGTGAGCCAGGGGATCGCCCGGGTCGACCGGGACCAGGCGGTCCTCGGCCTTCGACACCACCTTCTGGCTCACCACCAGCACATCGTGGTCGTGCAGACCGCAGGACTGGAGGCAGGCGTCGATGATCAGCCTGGCCAGATCGTCTCCGGGCCGGATCTCCGGGAGGCCGGGTACCGGGATGATCTGCAGCCCGATCGGCCGCGCCGTATCGGCGGTTCTCGGAGACGCTGAATCCGATTGGGTCATGGGCTGGTCGCTCGCTACCGCCGTCCGGTCGGGGCCAGAACCGTGGTTCGGGCCAGATCGGCCGCCCGGCGGGGTTCGCTCATGATGGTGTCGGTCACCACCGAGGACAAGCCTAGCGACTCGATGGCCGGTGCTTGATCGGCGTCGACCTCGTCGATGACCAGAGTGCCGGCGATCGACCGGTACCAGCCGGCGATGCCGGCCACCGATGCCTGGTGACCCAACTCCGCCAGCATGCGATCGGCCGGACCTTTCAGGGCCTTGCCACCGACGATGGGCGACACCGCGACCACCGAGGACCGTCGGGCCTCCAATATCGGCCAGACACCGTCGATGGCCAGGATGGGATCGATGGAGACCACGGGGTTCGAGGGGGCGATCACGACCACGTCGGCCCGTTACAGCGCCTCCAGGACTCCGGGCCCGGGGCGGGCCCCGTCGGCGCCGGCGAATCGAACCGAGGTGACGGTCACATCATGGCGGCGACGCACGAAGTACTCCTGGAACGGGATCTCGCCCTCGTCCACGGTTGTGATCATGGTCCGAATGCGGTCGTTGCTGGCCGGCAGGACGGCCAGCCTCAGCCCCCAGGCGGCCGCCAGCTCGGCTGTCACTTCGTGAAGCAGCGCCCCCTGGGAAAGCCGTTCGGTTCGGAACAGATGGGTGCCGAGGTCCCGATCGCCCAGACTGAACCAGTCCACGCCGCCGTAGTGCCTTACCATGTCCATCGCCTGCCAGGTCTCGCCTTCGAGGCCCCAACCCCGCTCCCGGCTGCCGGCTCCGGCCAGGGTGTAGACGATGGTGTCGATGTCGGGAGAGATGCGCAGACCGTGGAGCACGAGATCATCGGCCACGTTGACGATGGCCGTGATGTCGTCGTCGCTCATCACCTGACGCAGACCTTGCAGGAACCGGGCGGCGCCCACGCCCCCACACAGGACGGCTACCGAACCGTCGAATCGTTCCCGCCCCACGGCGCCCGCTACGCCGGCCGGGTCAGCTGGCGACCGACCAGTTCCATGTCCGATTCCATCATCATGGCCACCAGCTCGGGAAAAGCCGTCCTTGGTTTCCATCCCAGCACGGTGGCCGCTTTCGACGGATCGCCGATGAGTAGATCGACCTCGGCCGGACGCATGTATCGCTCGTCCTGCACCACCCACTCCCGCCAGTCGAGACCGACCATGCCGAACGCCAACTCGCAGAACTCCTGCACCGAATGGGTTTCGCCCGTGGCGATGACGTAGTCGTCGGGTTCGTCCTGTTGGAGCATCAGCCACATGGCTTCCACGTAGTCCCCGGCGAATCCCCAGTCCCGCTGGGGGTCGAGGTCGCCCAACCGCAGTTCCCGAGCCAGGCCGTGCTTGATCTTGGCCACGTTGTAGGTGATCTTGCGGGTCACGAACTCCAGGCCGCGACGGGGGCTTTCGTGGTTGAACAGGATGCCGCTGGAGGCGTGCAGGTCGTAGCTCTCCCGGAAGTTCACGGTGATCCAATGGCCGTAGACCTTGGCTGCACCATAGGGGCTACGGGGATAGAACGGCGTGTTCTCGGTCTGCGGCACCTCGACCACCTTGCCGAACATCTCCGAGGACGACGCCTGGTAGAACCGCACATCCTGATCGCACTGTTGGATGGCGTTGAGTAACCGGGTCACCCCCAAGGCCGTGGTTTCGCCCGTCAGCACCGCCTGCTGCCACGATGTCTGGACGAACGACTGGGCCGCCAGATTGTAGATCTCGTCGGGACGATGCTCCCTCATGATGTGGCGCAGCGAGGTCTCGTCGAGGAGGTCGCCCTGAACGATCTCGATGTCGTCCTGGATGGGAGCCACCCGCTCGAAGTTGAGGGTGCTGGTGCGGCGGACCATGCCGATGACGTGATAGCCCCTATCCAGCAGGAACTCGGCCAGATACGAGCCGTCTTGGCCGGTGAGGCCGGTGATGAGTGCGCGTTTCACGATGGGATCCAGTTCTCGAAGACAGCAAAACCTAGTATTCGCCGACGGGGCGGCTCACGGAAACCCACCGAGTTTCATCGAGTTTGGCCTCCGGCCAAACGCCGCTGAACTTGACAGTCTTGTGAGCAGTCACCTCATCAAGCGGAACTAGTGCAAACCGTAGCCCGAAACCGGCCGCCGCCCGTGGAAGCCGGACCGGACGATTCACCCGTTGGCGTTCTCGGCCGAACCCCCCGCCGCTTGCACCCGTCGTCGGGCATCGTCGAGTACTGCCGCCAGCGTCTGCGCCAGCTCCATCCGAGGAGTCCAGCCGGTTGCGGCTCGAAGCTTGCCGTTGTCGCCGCAGAGCACGGGAAGATCGACCGGACGTCGCAGCTTGGGATCGACGACTCCGGTGATGGGGGCCGAACTGAGGCCGGTCAAGGTGTCGAACACCTCCTGCATGGCAACCGCCCGGCCGGAACAGATGTTGTAGGTCTGGCCCGGTTCACCTCGTTCGGCCAGGAGGCGATAGGCCCTGACGACGTCGCGTACGTCGGTGATGTCTCGGCACGGGGTGAGATCTCCGTGGCTGACCACGTGGGCATCGCCTTCGGCATCTGATACCGGCCGATCGGCCGGTATCAGATCCACACCGCACTCGATGGCGGCGATCTGGTGGGCCCACGAGGGCGCGGCGAATCGCGGACTCTGGCCCGGACCCATGTGATTGAACGGCCGGGCAATGACAACCGGCACCGAGAATCCCCGCCCGTACGCCAGCGCAGCCGCCTCCGCCCCTTGCTTGCTGGCCCCGTACGGCGAGCGAGGCTGGACCGGTGCGTGCTCGGTCAGGGGTAGCCTGTCCGGGTCCGCTGTGCCGTAGACGTCGGCGCTGCTGACCAGGACCACCCGGATGCTGGTACCGGCACCGGGTCGACGAGCCGCCTCGAGAATCGAGACCGTGCCCAACACGTTGATCTCGTAGGTCTCCCACGGATCCTTCCAGGATCCGCCGACGTCGCTCCAACCGGCCAGATGGTAGATGACGTCGGGCTCGGCTTCGGCCACGACCTTGCGCCATGCATCATGGTCGCGAAGATCAGGGCCACGGCCCAGGTCGAGGCCGATGACGTCATCGCCGTCGGCGCGCAGATGATCGACCAGGTGGCGTCCGACAAAGCCTGAAGCCCCGGTCACGAGCGCTCTCATGGCCGTGCCGACGGTGTCGGCCGAGCCTCGGTTCCCGCTGATTCTAGGCCGGTCACAGCTGTTGAGCATACCGCCGAGGGGCTTCGAGAGGTCATGGAAAGCCGTCGGCATGAGCCGATCGGATGCTGAAGGGAAGGGCTCGACTCTCGTGACCTTCGACATCGAGGGCATAGGCGCATTGACCGGCGGGGGAGAGTAGCATTCGGGGTTCGTGAGCGAGATTTCCACCGGACCAACAACTGAGGCGGCGTCGGTGTCGACCATCGCCACCACGTCCGGCTCGCATGAGCAGGTTCGCCGTGACGTGCCGGCTGTGGTCGCCGTTGTCGTGGCCTGTAATCCCGGTCCCAACTTCGAGTCGACGCTGGTGTCCCTGGCCGAGCAGGACTACGAGAACCTCTCCGTCCTGGTTGTCGACGCCGGTAGCGACGAACCGATCGCCGAACGGGTGGCCGACGTTTTGCCCAAGGCCTATCTGCACCGGTTGGCCGGTGATCCGGGGTTCAGCGTGGCCGCCAATCAGTCGTTGGAACTGGTCTCGGGTTCGCCCTTCCTACTGTTCTGCCACGACGACGTCTGGCTGGAGCCGGACTGTGTCTCGACCCTGATGAGCGAGCTGTACCGGAACAACGGCGGCATCGCCGGTCCCAAGTTGGTGAGCTGGGACGACTCGCGGCGCCTTGCCCAGCTCGGCATGGGCAGCGACCGTTTCGGGGTGATGTTCGATCAGGTCGAGCGGGGTGAGTTCGACCAGGATCAGTACGACTCCGTCCGCAACGTCTTCGTCGCCCCCGGCGGGGTGCAGCTCGTCCGGGCCGATCTCTTCGCCGCCCTCGGCGGCTTCGACCCCACCATCAAGGTCCTGGGCGAGGATCTGGACCTGTGCTGGCGGGCCCAGATCGCCGGGGCAACGGTGCTGGTTGTGCCCGGAGCCAAGGCTCGGCACCTCGAATCGATGGATCGCAATGTCGATCATCGGGATCGACGGCGACTGCTGGCTCGGCATCGCCTGCGGACCGTTCTGATCACGGCCGAGCGGCGGACGCTCTTCACCCACATACCCCTCGGCCTGCTGTTGCTGGTACTCGAGGCCTTCTACAACATGGTGGCCGGCCGGCGCGGCCAGGCCCGTGATCTGCTTGCCGCCATTCCGTGGAACCTGTCCCGGCTGGATGACATTGGACGTCGGCGGCAGCTGGTTCGCCGGACCAGGTCCCAGAGCAACAAAGACGTGGCCGAGCTGCAGATGCGGGGTTCGGCCCGAATGTCCGACCTGGCCCGGGGTCAGTTCAACGCCGGGCAGGATCGATTCTCAGACCTGGTCGGGTCGGTGCGGTCATCGTTTGCCGGTGAGGACGCCGGCAATGTCCGGGATGCCACCGTCATCTTCGTTTTCGTCCTGCTGTTGATGATCTTCGGCAGTCGTCATCTCCTGACCCGAGGTGTGGTGCCGGTGGGGCAGATCCCCAACGTGCCTGGCGGTCTCGACCTGCTGCGTGAGTGGTTCGGCGGTTGGCGATCCACCGGTGTCGGGGGGCCGGGAAATCCTCCTACCGCCCTCCTGCTCCTGGCCGGAGGGCGCCTGGTCATGTTCTGGGGGTCGGGCCTGTTCCAGACGCTGGTCGCCATCGGTCCCATCTTCCTGGCCCCGTTGGCCATGTACCGGACCCTGCGCCCGGTGGCCAGCGGCCGGGCTGCCATGGTTGCCGCCCTCCTCTACGCCTGTACCCCTCTGATCCCGTCGGCAATGTCGGCCGGCCGGTGGGACTCAATGGTCGTGCTGGCCACCGCCCCCTATCTGATCGCCGGACTGTTGAAGTTGAACGGTGACGGGCCGTTCGGCCGGGACACCGGCGTGGCCGGTCCAACGGTGGTCGACCGCTCGGTTCCTGTTCGGTTGATCCGGGTCGCTTTCCTCGTCGCCCTGACGGCCGCCTTCGTGCCGGCCGTCATCCCGGTGGTCGTCGTGCTGACCTTGGTCATGGCCGCCGTCAGCTTCGTGCTGGGAATGGGCAAGCCCCTCGAACTGCTGCTGGCGGGAGCGCTCTCCATCGTCGCCCCGGTGGCCCTCCATGGTCCGTGGAGCTTCGATGTGCTGCAGGCCTTCTCCTGGGATTGGCTGGTCGGTCCGAAGCCGCCCCAAGCCGGGTTCTCGAGCATGTTGGAGCTCATCCAGTTCGCTCCCGGCGCCCTCGATCCCCAGCTCATGGCCTTCTCCCTGATCGTGGTGGCGGCGCTGGCGGTGCTGGTGGTCCGCAACGAACTGTTTCATCTCGTGGCCCACGGCTGGGCCATCGCCGTCACCTTCTGGTTGCTGACCTGGGCCGAGCGTCGTGGCTGGATCCCGTTCGAGATCCCGGCACCGGAAACCCTCCTGGCACTGTCGGCCGCAGGTCTGAGTTACGCCGTTGCCGCCGGGGTCCGCTCGGTCGAGATCGATCTGATCGGAGGTGGGTTGTCGGCCCGTGCCGCTCGTCTCCGGCGAGCTACGGTGATCGTCGGTTCCGTGGGAGTTGCGGCCATGTTCCTGGTCGGTACGCTGGCCGCCCTCGATGGCGCATGGCGAACACCCCAGGCCAGTTTCGCCACCCCGGTCGACTTCCTCGTCGAGCGCCGCTTCGATGAGGCCGACGTCATCACGCAGGGTCGGGTGCTCTGGATCGGTGATGACAGCGTGTTGCCGCTCGACGCCCTCGAGACCGATACCGGGATCGCCTATGTCGTCACCGACGGTGGCTATCACGACGTCTTCGGCCGCTGGCTGGCCGGGCCCGTCGGCTCCACCGATGGCATCGGCCGTCAGATCGATCTGGCCCGCCGGGGTGAGATCGTCCGGCTGGGCCGCCTCCTAGCCCCCTATGGCATCGACTACGTGGTCGTCACCCAGCAGCTGGCCCCCGAACCCTACGAGGGACCGGTGGTTCCGGCCGAACCGGGCGTGTTGTCATCACTCTCCCAGCAGTTGGACCTCGAGCGGGTGCCCGGCGTCCCCAATCTCATCGTCTTCCGCAATCGCTCGTCGTTCGGGGTGGCCCCCCTCCTGCCGTCACCGGATCAGGCCCAGGCCACGACGGCGGCCGAGCAGCTCGACATCGACCTCACCGGTGACAGCGCCGGCTATATCAACGAGCAACCCGGCGTGTGGACGATCCAGGCCCCGGCCGACGCCAGTGTGCTGGTGGCTCTGACCAACGCCGGCCTCGAGGTATCCGGGGCTCGTACCGAGTCGATCTCGGGCTTTGATGATCTTCTGGTGCTGCCACCAGGACCGGACGGTGACGTCACGGTCGAATACACCCCTCGGGCCCGTCGCCGTTTCGCCATTCTCGGTCAGTTCCTCATCGTTGGTGTCGGGGCACTCCTGGCCCAGACCAGGCGGGAGGTGACCGAGTGATGGACGAGATCGCCGGGAGGTGCAGCCGATGATTCGCTGGCCCTTGGTCTTTGTTCTGATCGGCTTGGCGGCGGCTGCCGTCGTCTTCGATCGCGTCTCGACCATGCCCACCGTGGCCATTGAATCCCGGGCCGAACTCGACGTCCAGACCCCCATCATGTCGGATCCGCCGCAGCTCAACAGTGCCTGGTACTGCCCGGCCGGTTCGTCCAGCCCCGGCGGATTCGCCGATCACGAGGTCGTCATCGCCAACTTGTCGGAATCGCCGGCCGTGGCCAATCTGACGGTCCTGACCGGTGAAGGCCAGGGGGCCGGTCGCCGGGTGGAACTGGAACCGCAATCGACTCAGGAGATCGCGTTGTCCGACAGCCAGGAGTCCACCGTGGCCGGAGCGGTGGTGGAGATCATTGCCGGCGAGGGCGCAGTCGGACATCGAGTACGCACGGCCCAAGGCGTGGCCGAGGGTCCGTGCGCCACCGCGGTGTCCAACGAGTGGATCTTCGCCGGGGGTCGCACCGAAGTCGACTCCAAGCAGTATCTGGCTCTCATGAACCCCTTTCCGGAGACCGCGGTCTTCAGTGTCGAGTTCCGCACACTTGCCCGCCGTCGTCAACCCCAGGCTCTTCGAGGTGCCTTCGTGCCCGCCCGTTCGGTTCGGGTCATCGAGGTGGGCGAATACATTTCCAACGAGTCATCGGTGGCCACGATCGTCACCACGGAACGAGGTCGGCTGGTGGCCGAACGGCTGCAGGTCCTCGACGGTGAGTTGGGGGCGGAAGGGGCGGCACTGCAGCTTGGGGTGGCCACCCCGGCGACGAGCTGGATACTGCCCGCCGGTCGCATCCATTCCGGCGGTGATCACATCCTGACGGTATTCAACCCGGCCGAGCCGGTGACGCCGGTCATCGGCACCGACCCCGAAACCGGCGAGGAAACCGTGGTCGAAGCCGATGATCCCAACCTGGCGGTGATCGATATCGAAATCTGGCCCAACAATCCGACCGATCTGTCCCTCTACGGTGTGGTCACGGCCACCCGGGAGGTCCGGCCCGGCAACTTCGAGGTCATCGACCTCGGTGCCCAGGCGGCGCGATTCGGCTTCCCCCTGCCCTACGAGCTCGGGGTGCGGGTCACGTCCCAGAACCAGATGCCGATCGTGGTCGAGCGCTGGCACGTGGGCGAACAACTGCAGGAACGTAGCGTGTTGCTCGACACATCCGATGACGACGACGACGCCGACAACGAGGACTCCGAGAGCCCTCAGGGTGACTTCGAGATCCCCGTCCTCGGAATCGACGAGGAACCACTGCTGCAGCCCATCGCCTCCACCGGTCTGGGGACGAGCCGAGGGGTCGAGCAGCTGTCCCAGCGATGGGTCATTCCCTGGGTGTCGATCAACGGCGACTCGACCACGGTGGCTATTGCCGCCACCGACGAGGCCGCGGTCGAGGTCAGGGTGTTGGCCAACGGCAGCTTTGCCGGCCCGTTCCGGGTGACGGTCCCGGCAGGGGGGCGGCGGACCGTCCCCCTCTCGGTGCCGGGGGTTGAAGGAGGAGCGGTGGAGATTGTGGCCGATGCCCCGGTGGCGGTCGAGGCTCTGGTGGTGGAAGCCGATCAGCGGCTCGATGTCGTGGCCGCCGTTCCCACCGTCCGCCGCCAGGTCGAGTAGCTTGCGGCGGGACCGCGTTCTCCGCTCCGAGCCGAGGCGACGCCCCGAGACCGTTGAGGTGACGCCGATGTCCGCTCATCCGATGACGAAGCAGGAGTCATCGTGGAACGACTGATTCTGCTCCTGGTGCTGGCGGCGGTCGCCGTACTCGTTGCCTACCTCCTTCAACGGCGGCGCCCTGATCCCCCCTCGGCTCCCAGCTACCGTGCCCCTCGCCAGCTCGACCGAGCCGATTTCGAACAACCCGAGCATCCGGTGCTGGTTGTCGTGTTCGCATCCACCACGTGCACGACATGCCCAAAGGTCTGGGCCGACGTGGAGCCCAGCGGTGGCCCGACGGTGGCCGTCCAGCATGTGACCGTCCAGGACGATTCGAGGCTGCACAAGCGGTATCGCATCGACGGGGTTCCCACCACGGTCATCGCCGACGGCGAAGGGGTGGTTGTCCACGCGTTCTTCGGGCCGGTCGATGCCGACGAATTGGCTGTCGCCATCGATGCCGCTCAGGGCCGCTGAACCTCGACAACCGCTCACAGGAGCGGTTGTCGACGGGTCAGGGATCGGGAAACTTTGGCTCTAGGCTTCGACCGAGGTGGTGTCGGCGGTCAGCTCGTGGTCGGTATCAGACAGATCGTCGAGTTCACCCCCGGCCACGGTGATGAGGCGATTGACCTCTTCCCCGCTGAGTGTTTCGTGCTCCAACAGGTTGCGGGCCACCAGGTTCAACGCGTTTCGATGGGTGGAGAGCAAGTCCAGGCACCGGGTTTCCTGCTCCATGAGGATGCGTTGGGTCTCCTCATCGATGACGCGGGCCAGCTCTTCGGAGTACTCCTTGGTCTGCATCATGTCGTCACCGAGGAAGACCGGACCGTTGGTACCGAAGGCCATAGGCCCGATTTTCTCCGACATTCCCCACTCGCTCACCATGCGACGGGCCAGGCCGGTGGCTTTCTGCAAGTCATCGCCTGCTCCCGATGACACCACCCCGAACACCAACTGCTCGGCGTTGCGGCCGCCCAGCATCATGATGATCATGTTCTGGGCGTGGCTCCGTCGAAGCGAATGACGGTCCTCCTCGGGCAGTGTCATGGTGACCCCGAGGGCCATGCCGGTGGGGATGATCGTCACCTTGTGCAGGGGGTCGTAGTCGGGGAGGAGCGCGGCGCAGAGGGCGTGTCCGGCCTCGTGGTAGGCCGTCATCTCCCGTTCGGTCTCCGACATGACCAACGAATCCCGCTTGACACCCATGATCACCCGGTCCCGGGCCATGTCGAAGTGCCGAGCGTGAATCTTGTCCTCACCGTTCCGAACTGCGAACAGGGCGGCCTCGTTGACCAGATTGGCCAGGTCGGCACCACTCATACCCGGGGTCCCTCGGGCGATCAGGCCGATGTCGACGTCGTCGCCGATGCGCTTGTGCTTGATGTGGACGCCGAGAATGGCTTTCCGGTCGTCGAGTTCCGGCAGGGGGACCACGACCTGCCGGTCGAAACGACCGGGTCGGAGAAGGGCGGGGTCGAGGATGTCGGGACGGTTGGTGGCGGCCATCATCACGATGCCCTCGGTGGCCTCGAAGCCGTCCATCTCCGACAGCATCTGGTTGAGCGTCTGTTCCCGCTCGTCGTGGCCGCCACCGAGGCCGGCGCCTCGTTTACGGCCGATGGAGTCGATCTCGTCGATGAAGATGATGGCCCTGCCCAACTTGCGAGCCTCGTTGAAAAGGTCCCGAACCCGGCTGGCCCCAACCCCGACGAACATCTCCATGAAGTCCGAGCCGGTGACGGACAGGAAGGGAACGCCGGCCTCGCCGGCCACGGCACGGGCGATCAGGGTCTTGCCGGTGCCGGGAGGCCCGACCAGCAGCACTCCCTTGGGGATGCGGGCCCCGATGTCGGCAAACTTCGCCGGGTTCTTCAGGAAGTCGACCACCTCGGTGATCTCCTTCTTGACCGCGCCGTAACCGGCCACGTCGTCGAAAGTGGTACCCGGGCGTTCGGACGAGTAGGTCTTGGCCTTGCTACGACCGATGGACATGATGCCGCCCATCTGTGATTGCTGACGGCGAGCCATCCACCAGAAGAACCCGATGATGATGAGGAACGGCAGGAACAGGGGTAGTAGCCCGACGAAGAAGTTCGTTTGCGGGGTGATCGGCTTGTATTCGACTCCACGCTCGTCGAAGAGCTGGCGATCCTGCTCCGAGAACTCCCGGAATCCGGTGGTCGAGAACGATTCACCATTCTCCCTGGTGCCGGTGATCTCGTAGGTGGTGTTGTCAAACTCGAACTCGGTGATGTCCCCCTCGTCCACCTCTTCCAGGAACTGGGTGAACGAGATCTCGTCAGACGGCTCGGTGTTCATCGTCGAGGCCAGGAACAGCAGCGCGATGAGCACACCGATGACGATCCAAGCCGACCAGCGGGGCCAACCCGAGTCGGGTCGACCCGGAACCTTCGAGTTGCCGCCTCGCGGGTTTGGTGGCGGGGGGGAGCCTTCAGAACTCATAACATCAGCCTAATTGGACGGGGAGCCGTTGCCGAACCGGGAGCATTCATGTCGAGCTTGATCATCGAGTGCTCCAGTCGGAATTCCGGCTCAGGAAATGACGTGTTGTCGTCGGTATCTACGTTTTCACGGCCGCTCCGGTTGCATCGTCGAGAGCCGGTACGGGGCAGAGGACCGGCACCGGTTTCTCTCCTGGACCGCCTTCGGTACGCTAACCACAGCGGGCTAAAGAAGATCTAAAGTACGGCCATTTTCTCGCTGTCGGTTGTAATTTTCGCCGTCCCTGCTCGTCATGTCGCTGACGCCGCCGGCGGTGCGATTGCGGGCGGCCGCTGCCCGGTCCGAGGTTGCGTGGCGCAGTCCGCGCCCGGCTAGGGTTGAACCGCTCGGCTCGGGTCGGGTTTCATCGGACCCCGGTCCTACCCGGACACAGCATACGTTTGCCCAGTTGGTTGGCACGGGTTTTGGGGCAGATGTCGACTGGTGGCTGTCGGTGCCGGCCCGCGGCCCAGTCAACGGGGCCCGGTCCGCCGGGCCCGATCCGCTTCACCACAAGCCCCACCTTCGTTCGAGCCCATCATGTTCCGTTCCCCGTCGGCCGATTGGCCACCACAGCCGCCACAGGTCCGATGGGACTTCATGGAGACGATCGGGGTCTGGTTGGGATCCCAGGTCGGGGGTGTGGTGTGGGCGGCCGCCGTGTTTGCCGCCGCCGGGGTTGCGGCCACCTCCACCGACGACCTTCCGTTGCTGCTCACTCTGGCCGCCAGCTTCGGGCTGTGGCTGTGCTACCTGTTGATCCCCGATCTCGTGAGTCGGCGTCTGGGCCAGGGCCCTCAACACGATTTCGCCTTTGGTCGTGACCTCGGCGAGCTGGCGGCGGCCGCCGCCATCGGGGTTGGAGTGCAGCTGGTTGTGATTCCGCTGCTGTACTGGGCCATCGGCGGCTGGTTCGACGACGATCCCGGTCAGGCCGCCCTTGACCTGGTGGACCGTATCGAGCGCTGGCCCGATGTGGCCTTCCTGGTGTTCGCGGTGGTCATCATCGCCCCATTGGCCGAGGAACGCATGTATCGCGGCATGTTTCTGCCGGTTGTGACCCGGCGTTTCGGGCTTGGGGCCGGCGTGGTGCTGTCATCGCTCATCTTCGCCGTGGCCCACGGGCAGTTGGTCGTGGTGCCCGGACTGTTCCTGTTCGCCTGTGTTCTCGCCTGGCTCACCGCCACCACCGGGCGTCTTGGCCCGGCCGTGGTGGCCCACATGGCGTTCAATGCCACGACGGTGGTCCAGCTCGTCGCCCTGGCCTGACGTTCGGTCGGACCCACCCACCGGATGAGCCCGACGGCCCAACCCCGGCTCCGGCGCTAACAACGTTGAGAGCCGGGCCGACCGAAACGAGGACGGGCACTGGAGGTCAGATGAGCAACAACGAGATGTGGGCTGCCTCAACGGCAACCAAGGAACCCGAGCCGCGGCCCGGGGCGTCGTGGGTCGAGTCCTCACCGGTGTTCGAAGACGCCGATGTTCAGGTCCGTGCCGACGGGCGAACGCCGGAGGAAGCCGGCTGTCAGATCTGCGGGGCCGAGGTGTCGCTCATCAACATCACCGTGGAGGCCAACGTGCTGGTCATGGAATCCTGCGACGGGTGCGATTCCAGACGGTGGCACATGGCGGGCGAAGCGATCAGCCTCGACCGGGTACTGAACAAGGTCGGTGAACACACCGGCCGCCGCCGCTAGAGCCCGTTTTCTTACTATCGTCCCCGGGGTGAGTCTTTTCCGGTACCGGGTCGTCCAGCCCGCCCTCGCCGCCGACTGGCGATGGGTGATGGTGGGGGACGGCGGGCGGAGCGCGGTGCCGTGACCACCGTGGGGGAGCCCACAGTACGCGACCGCTCGGTCGCCGACCGACTCCGCGACGGCCGTCCGGGGCGGGTGGGGTCGCAACGACCGCCGGTCGTCGAGTTCTCGGCCGTCCGGTCCCTGGGCGACCGCCTGACCGATGGTCGCGGTCGACTGGGCCTGCTGGTGGCACTGGTTTGCTCCACCTTCGTGTTCGGGCTCATGAACTGGCCCGACGCATCGTCGATCGACGACCTCACCGACCCCCTTCTGTTCGCCGACACCACGCCGTCGGGCGGTGACATGGGGGCCCACGTCTGGGGTCCCGCCTACCTGCGGGACCATCTCCTGCCCCAACTCCGGCTGACCGGGTGGACCGCCGATTGGTACGCCGGATTCCCCGCCTACCACTTCTACATGGTGGTGCCGTCGCTGGCCATCGTCGTCCTCAACGCCGGATTTCCCTGGTTCGTGGCCCTGCCGATGTTGGCCGCTGCCGGCTACGGGATCAACCGCGCCGCCCGGGAGTCGTGGTGGCGAGGTCCCCGGTCGACAGGGGCCGTGGCCGCGGTGCTGGTAGCCCTCGGCCTGCTCCTGTTCTCCTTCCCCTACGGCATTGCCTTCAAGCTGGTGTCGGTGTCGGGTCTGGTTGCCTTTCCACTTACGGCGTGGGCCATGGGCCGGCTGGCTCGGGCTCCCGAGCCGGTTCCCGCCTTTCTCTCGTTGGCCGCGTTCATCTTCCTCTTCGACACCAACTTCACCATCTACGGCGGCAACATCACCTCCACCCTGGCCGGCGAGTTCGCCTTCTCCATGAGCCTCTGTCTGACCCTGGTGGCCATCGGCCTGGTCATCAGAGGCATGGACGACGATCGGTGGCGAGTGCCTGGATCCATCGTGATCGCCCTCGTGGCGTTGTGCCACCTGATCCCGATCTTCTTCATCATCCCGGCCCTCATGTTGGCCACCCTGTCCGATGGCGCAACGTCGGCCCGGGCCTGGACGGCGGCCGGTACCGTCGCCCTCGGTCTGGTGCCCATTGCGTTCGCCGATGGCACGGCTGTGGCCATCCGGGGCCTGGCCGTGGTCGCCGTGCTCGTGGTCTTCCTGGCCGCCATGTATGGCGATTCGGTCCTGGCCCGGCGATCGTGGTGGCTCATGGCCGTCGGACCGGTGGCCATTGCTCTGTCCGCCTTCTGGCTTCTGCCCTTCTACCTTCGCGAGCCCTATTTCAATGACATGGGCTGGGAGCGTCTGAACGACATCGGACCGCCGATGTTGACGGTTCCCATGAAACTGGCCTTGCCGGTGGCGGCCATCGGTCTGCTGCTCGCCTACACCGCCCGGGAACGGATCGGCATGATCTTCGCCGGTACCGGAGCGGTCTTCGCCGCCGCCGTGGCCAACCTGGGTGAGGGGCCGCTGTGGAACGCCCGCCTCCTTCCTTTCTACTATCTGTCGGTTTACGTGGTGGCCGCAGTCGGTGTGGCCTTCGTCGTGCGGCTCGGAGCGTCGTTGGTGAGCGGTAACCTTCGAGGGCCCAACTCCGAAGTGTTGGCGGTGTCCGCCGTGGCCGGCGCCGCCGCAGTGTTCGTGGCCGTGGCCATGCCGCTGCGGTTGATGCCGTTCGGCCAGATCACCGACGACGGTCACTACCAGTGGTTGGTGTTCACCAACCGGGCCCGGAGCGCAGTGCCGGGCTGGGCCGAGTGGAACTACAGCGGCTACGAGCGCAAGGAGTCCTACGCCGAGTATCGCCAGGTCGTCGTCGAGATGGACCGCATCGGCCGGGACGAGGGGTGCGGTCGGGCCATGTGGGAGTACACCAGTGATCTCGACCGCTACGGAACGCCGATGGCGCTGATGCTGCTTCCGCACTGGACCGATGGCTGTATCGGCTCGATGGAGGGTCTCTACTTCGAGTCGTCGGCGACCACGCCGTTCCATTTCCTCAACCAGAGCGTGCTGTCGGATTCGCCGTCCCGGGCCCAACGCGACCTTCCCTATAAGAGTTTCGACATCGATCTCGGCGTGAACCAGCTCCAGCTCATGGGTGTTCGCTACTACATGGCCCAGTCGGACGAGGCCATCGCCGCCGCCGACGACCATCCCGATCTGACCCGGGTGGGTGAGGCCCAACCGTTCGTGATCTATGAGGTTGCGGGCTCGGCCCTGGTCGAAGGTCTCGACTACTCACCGGTGGTGGTGTCGGGTCGGACCGAGGAGCAGGTCGGTGAAGAATCGGCCGGCCGATTCGACATCGGCTGGGTCGGTCAGGCCGTGGCTCAGTACAACGACCCCGCCGCCTTCCTGGCCCTGCCGGCCCAGGACGGTCCCGACGCCTGGATTCGCCGGGAGTCATTGACCGTCGACGACGGTGAACCGGTGGATCGGGCCGAGGTCTCCGAGATCGAAGCCGGTACCTCGACGGTGTCCTTCACCGTCGATCAGCTCGGCGAGCCGGTTCTGGTCAAGACCTCGTTCTTCCCCAATTGGAGTGTCGACGGTGCAGAAGGGCCATGGCGGGCCGGGCCGAATCTCATGGTGGTGGTGCCAACGGCCAACGAGGTCACCCTCAGCTACGGGCGCACAGGCGTCGAGTGGCTGTCCATCGTCGTGACGCTGGTGGGGTTGGGGGCCCTGGTCGGGCTGCGACGGTTGGAGCGAGGCAACGTGCCGGGCGCCTCCGTTGTCATCGGGCACGATGTCCCTGCGGTGGCCGGCACCGTTGGGGCGGTCGCCCGTCCTCCCGATGCTCGACCGGTTGAGGCCCCGCTCATCCGCCCGTCGCCGGTCGAGATGGGGTCCCTGGACGGCGGCGTCGAGCAACCCGCCGATGGTGCCGTCCCGGCCGACTCCCCCCCTGAACGGCATCACCACCGTGGTGGTGATGCCGTGAGTGACGAAGCCGCCGACGGGGATCCGGCGGCGAGAGCCGACTAGATGGTCCCGTTGGGACATACGGGCGAGTGAGAAGTCGACTTCGCTGGTTCGCCCTGGTCGGTCTGCTGGCCACCACGGTCGACATCGGGGTGTTCCTGGCCCTGGCCGACAGAGGATGGGCATGGTGGTGGGCCGACGCTATTGCCCTGGCCGCAGCGGCCATCGTGGGCTACACCGGCAATCGACAGTTCACCTTCCGAGGTGAGACGTCGGCTCGCTGGGTCAGCAATCCCAGCATCTTCGCCGCCGCTGCGGTGGTGGCCGGTGCGCTGGACATGGCCATCATGGCCGCGCTCCTGACCCGATACGAGGCCCTGTTTCCGATCAAGTCGGCGGCGATCGTCGGGGCGGCCACGGTCCGCTGGTTCGTCTACCGGTGGGTGCTGTTCAACCAGGTGCGACGGGATCTGGCCGTGCGACGAGTGCGGCCGCCGGCCACCGGCCGGTTTCGGCTGTCGGTGGTGATACCGGCCTACAACGAGGCGGATCACATCGCCCGGTCGGTTCGCCGTCTGGACACCGACTTGAGCGCCGCCCTCGGACCTGGCCAGGCCGAGATCATCGTGGTCGACGACGGCTCCAGCGACGGCACTGCGGCTCGAGCCTCCGACGCCGGGGCCCGGGTTGTCGTCCAGCCCACGAACCAAGGCAAGGGAGCCTCGGTGCGGGCCGGGGTTCTGGCTGCCGAGGGTCGTTCGGTGGTGTTCACCGACGCCGATCTGGCCTATCCGCCCCGGCTGGTGTTGTCGATCCTCGAACAGCTGGAGCAAGGATGGGACATGGTGGTCGGCAGCAGACGCCATCACCACACCAACACCCTGGTCCGAGCCCGCCGTATCCGAGAACTGGGTGGGAGGTTCGTGAACTGGCTCACCCATCTTGTGCTTCTCGGGCACTTCCGCGACACCCAGTGCGGTATCAAGGGTTTCCGTACCGACATCGCCAAAGTGTTGTTCGAGCGGACCAGGATCGACGGCTGGGCGTTCGACGTGGAGCTGTTCCTGATGGCCGAGCAGGACCAGCTCTCGCTCCAGGAGTTGCCGGTCACCGTGGAGAATCGGCCGGGCTCGTCGGTTCGGGTCGTGGCCGACTCCTTCGCCCTGTTGGTCGACCTGGTACGCATACGCCGCTGGGTGGGCAAGGGGCTGTATCGCCCCGATGCCCAACAGGCCCGGATCCTCATGACCGAAGTGGAACAAGGCCTAGGATAAGGCCCTACCCGCCGAGACGAACAGGTGAAGCGTGACCCCAGAACCGTCCACCGAAACACCACCGAGCCAGGAGCTGTCCACCGTGCTCGACACCATCGTCAAGGCCTACGACATCCGAGGCGTCTACCCCGGACAGATCAACGCCGACGTCGTCGCTCGGCTCGGCCAGGGATTCGCCGCCTTCATCGCCCGGGTCGAGCCCGACACCACGGCGGTGGCTCTCGGCCGGGACATGCGTCCTTCAGGTCCAGAGTTGGTCGACGCCTTCGCCCACGGGGTGATGGCCCACGGCTTTGACGTGATCGATATCGGCCTGGCCTCCACCGACATGTTGTACTTCGCCTCCGGTTCGCTGAATGTTCCCGGTGTGATGTTCACCGCCTCCCACAATCCGGCGGAGTACAACGGCATCAAGCTGTGCCGATCCGGTGCCGCCCCCGTCGGTGAGGCCTCCGGGCTGGCCGACATCAAGCAGGTCGCCATCGAGGGTGGTCCCGAGCCGGCGACCCGGGCCGGATCCCGGTCGAGCCGGAACCTGCTTGACGACTTCAGCCGCCACGTTCGTTCCTTCATCTCCACCGACGGGCTTCGCCCGCTGAGGGTGGTGGCCGACACCGCCAACGGCATGGGCGGACTCGTGGTGCCCGAGGTGTTCAAGCAGTTGCCGTTCGAGCTGGAGGTCATGTATCCCGAGTTGGACGGTATGTTCCCCAACCACGAGGCCAATCCCATCGAAGCCAAGAACCTGGTCGATCTCCAGGCCCGGGTCCTGGAGACCGGAGCCGACATCGGTCTCGCCTTCGACGGTGACGCCGACCGGGTGTTCCTGGTCGACGAAACGGCCAGGCCGGTTTCGGGTTCGTTGACCACCGCACTGCTGGCCAAGTCGATCCTGGCGTCGAACCCCGGTGCCAAGGTCATCTACAACCTGATCTGCTCCAAGGCGGTACCCGAGGTGATCTCGGAGGCCGGTGGTATGGCCTTGCGGTCGCGGGTCGGCCACTCGTTCATCAAGGAGACGATGGCCCGTGAGAGTGCGGTCTTCGGCGGCGAGCACTCGGCTCACTACTACTTCCAGGACAACTGGCGGGCCGATTCCGGTCTGATCGCCTCGGTCATGGTGCTGGAGCAACTGGGAAGGTACGACGGTCCGCTGTCGGAGCTGCTGGCTCCTCTCGATCGCTATGCCGCCTCGGGTGAGATCAACACCCGGGTGTCGGATGCGGCCGGCGTCATCGACCATGTGGCCCGGTATTTCGCCTCGACCTACGACCACGCCGTCAGCGACCGGCTCGATGGCCTGACCGTTGACCTCGGTGATTGGTGGTTCAATCTGCGGCCGTCCAACACCGAGCCGTTGCTCCGGCTCAACCTGGAGGCGGCGGACGACACCTCGGTGGCCGCCGGCGTGGCCGAGGTCCAGTCGGTGATGGCGGCCGCGTCGTGAGCTCCCTGTTGTGACCCCGAGGTCATCGATGGTTGAGTACCGAATCGTGAGCTGCCGGTGATGCCGGCGATGTGGCGCCTCGAAGGGGTTGTCCAGCACTATCACTGGGGCGACGAGCACACACTGGCCTCCCTGCTCGGCCGCCCGCCGTCGGGACGGCCCGAGGCAGAGTACTGGCTGGGTGCCCACGACAGGGCCCCCAGTCGGGTACTGGAGGCGACGGAGGAAGGCCCGCCCCGGACACTCGAGCAGATGATCGCAGCGGACCCGATCGCCGCCCTGGGCCCGGCGACGGCCAAGCGGTTCGGTCAACTGCCGTTTCTGTTCAAGATCCTGGCCGTGGACCAGCCATTGTCCATCCAAGCTCACCCCAACAACCGTCAGGCCTCGACCGGATTCGAGCGGGAGAATGGGCGTGGAATCCCGATCGACTCGCCGACCCGCAACTATCGGGACCGCAACCACAAGCCGGAGTTGATCTGTGCCCTGAGGCCCATGGAGGCGAAGTGCGGGTTCCGAACCATGGATGGTTTGCGCCAGGTCGCATCGCTGTTTCGGACCAAGCCGGTAACCCGGGTCTTCTCCACCCTCGATCTTGCCGCCGGTGCCCGGCTGGATGACGATGGCCAAGCCGTCGTGATCAAGGAATTGATGCATCGCCTGCTGACCCTGTCACCGGCTCAAATCGGCCAAATCGT
The DNA here is from genome assembly GCA_024638815.1 of Acidimicrobiales bacterium. Lineage (GTDB taxonomy): Bacteria > Actinomycetota > Acidimicrobiia > Acidimicrobiales > SZUA-35 > JAHELU01. The sequence goes on from JAHEJM010000032.1 coordinate 35,777, forward strand.
CGACGCTGCGGTGTCCGAGTGCCGGTCGATGGTGGGCGAGAACGACGGCGATGGCGATCTGGAACGGCGAGTGAACGCTACTACGGGCCCGATTGGTCGGGCCGAGCTGGCCCGGACGGTGGCGTGGACGGTGCGAGCCCACGACTGCTACGGCCCTGACGTCGGCGTGTTGGTGGCGCTGCTGCTGAACCACATCGTGCTCGAACCGGGCCAGGGCCTGTTTCTCGAGGCCGGCAACGTCCACGCCTACCTTTCGGGTGTCGGAGTCGAGCTGATGGCCAACAGCGACAACGTGCTGCGATGCGGGTTGACGTCGAAACATGTCGATGTCGACGAGCTTCTGGCCATCGCCGAGTTCACCCCGGGTCGGCCGTTGATACTGGAACCGGAGGGGGCGGAGCATCGATTCGCCCCTCCAATACCGGAGTTTTCCCTGGTCAGAATGGTTGTCGGGCCGGACATGGAGCCCGGTTGTTGGTTGGAGTGTGATGTCGGCGGGCCGGAGATCGTGCTGGCCACCGGGGGTCCCATGATCGTGGAATCCGGTATCGATCGGTGGGCGATGCGTCCAGGACAGGCTGTGTTCGTCGGTGACGACGTTTCCCGGTTTCGGCTCCGGCTCGATGCCTCCTCCACGGTTGCCTGGCGGGCCACGATCGGACGATAACCTAGGGTCTTCTACCACGGAGGTACCGGTGTCGCTCGATTCCCGTCTACTCGAAATCCTGGCCTGTCCAGAGGACAAGGGACCATTGCTCTACTTCGAGAGCGAGGGGTCTCTCTACAATCCTCGTCTCATGCGGCGGTATCGGATCGAGAACGACATTCCGGTGATGTTGATCGACGAGGCGGAGACGGTCGACGAGGCCGAACACCGGCGGCTGGTCGACAAGGCGTCAGGCGAGGGAATCGACTTCACCTTCGCCCCCGATAACGGCTGATAGTCTTCGGCCGTCACCGGCCGCCCTCATCCCTCCACGATCCCAAGAACAAGGACCCCAACCATGTCTGTAACCGAGAGCCGACCCCGAACCGTCGCCGACGGCGACTACAAGGTCGCCGATCTGAGCTTGGCCGGAATCGGTCGCAAGCAGATCGAACTGGCCGAGCAGGAGATGCCCGGCCTGATGGCGCTACGGGCGGAGTACTACGACGAACAGCCGCTGGCCGGGGCTCGCATCACCGGCAGCTTGCATATGACGGTCCAGACCGCCGTACTCATCGAGACCCTCACCACCCTCGGAGCCCAGGTCCGATGGGCCAGCTGCAACATTTTCTCCACCCAGGACGAGGCGGCCGCCGCCGTGGTGGTCGGCCCAGAAGGCACCACCGCGCATCCCACCGGTACCCCGGTTTTCGCCTGGAAGGGCGAGACCCTGGAGGAGTACTGGTGGTGCACCGAGCAGGCCCTGCGCTGGACCGACGGCTTCGGTGCCCCGACGCTGATTCTCGACGATGGCGGTGACGCCACCATGCTGGTCCACAAGGGGGCCGAGTATGAGGCGGCCGGCGCCGTACCCGACGCCACCGACGACGAGCCCGACGAGTGGCACGTCATCATCGACCTGCTGAAGCGGCTCCATTCCGAGGACGACAAGCTTTTCACCGACATGGCGTCCAACATCCGCGGCGTGTCGGAAGAGACCACCACCGGCGTGCTCCGGCTCTACGACATGAAGAAGGCCGGCACCCTCAAGTTCCCCGGTATCAACGTGAACGATGCCGTGACCAAGTCGAAATTCGACAACCGCTACGGCACCCGGCATTCGCTGATCGACGGTATCAACCGGGCTACCGATGTCATGATCGGCGGCAAGCGCTGTGTGGTCATCGGCTACGGCGACGTGGGCAAGGGCTGCGCCGACTCCTTCCGCGGCCAGGGGGCCAGGGTCATCATCGTCGAGATCGACCCGATCTGCGCCCTGCAGGCGGCCATGGACGGCTACGAGGTCAACACCCTCGAGCGGGTCCTCGACAGCGCCGACATCTTCATCACCGCCACCGGCAACAAGAACATCATCTCGGCCGAGATGATGAGCCGTATGAAGCAGGGGGCCATCGTGGGCAACATCGGTCACTTCGACAACGAGATCGACGTGGCCGGCCTGATGCGCCAGAGCGACATCCAGCGCATCAACATCAAGCCCCAGGTCGACGAGTTCCGCTTTCCCGACGGCAAGAGCATCATCCTGCTGAGCGAGGGTCGACTACTCAATCTGGGAAATGCCACCGGCCATCCCAGCTTCGTCATGTCGGCCAGCTTCACCAATCAGGTGTTGGCCCAGATCGAGCTGCACCGCAACGCCGAGTCCTACGGGCTCGACGTGGTCACCCTTCCCAAGATTCTCGACGAGAAGGTGGCCCGACTCCATCTCGACGCCCTGGGGGTCCGGCTGACCACCCTGACTCCGAACCAGGCCGAGTACATCGGTGTTCCGGTCGAGGGGCCGTACAAGCCCGATCACTACCGGTACTAGT
>JAHEJM010000131.1 GCA_024638815.1 Acidimicrobiales bacterium
GCAATGCCCCTGCCATTGACGGCTTCGTATGCCCCTCCGAGGGAAACTGGTTTGACAAGGTTGCCGACGGCTCAGAAGCGGCAGGCCCCGACGCGTCTTTCCGTGCGCAGCTCATGGCCCAGATGGCGTTTCGGCCCTAACTGATGTCAAACCCGCAGCGGTCGGCGAGCTTTCGCGCCTGGATGACCGACTCACGACATCCCGGCCCAGGCGCCACTCGGCGATGTTGATGTGGTACTCACCCAACACATTGCCAACCGCTCCGACCACGCCGGGCACGTCGTCGTTGAGCATCAGCAGCACATTCGTTGGTGGCCCAACTGCGGCGAGATACTTCGCGATCGCGGCCGGATGAAACCCAGTCTCCGCTGCGATCTCCTTGTTCGTCCAGTCCCGTTCTGGGCGGTGGGCGTTGAGGGACTCGAACCCCCGACTTCCTCCTTGTAAGGGAGACACTCTAGCCAACTGAGTTAAACGCCCTGGAGCTCGCCGCCGATCCGAGGTGTCGGGGCGACGGCAGGAGGGCAGTGTATCCGAGCCATCCCGGTGATGATGTGGGAAACCGAGGCGACCGAACCCTCGGGCTACCGCCAGGATCGCTCCATGGTCACCAGTTGCTCCAAGAGCTCGGGGGTGGCGGCAGCGATGGGGCCGCGGCGGGCGTCGTGGTCGAGTACCACCAGCTCCTCTCCCCCACTGTCGACCATGGCCACCCCGGCCTCCGAGCACACGAGATACGCACCCATGTAGTCCCACGCACCGTGGGCCCGGTTGACGTCGACGTAGCCGTCCAACCGGCCCACAGCCACGGCGCACAGATCGAGGGCGGCGGCACCGTAGACCCGGAACTGACGCCAACCCCCATGTGCCGGAGCCAGACCCGACAGCCCGATCACGGCATCGCCCAGGTCCCGGCACGAGCTGGGGCCGAGCCCGGGCCGGGCCAATCGGTCCACCACTCCCCCGGTCCCGGCGCCTTCGGCCACACCGGAAACCCGTTCGAAACCACGGCCCCGGACCGCACGGTATCGCTCTCCCGAAGCCAAGTTGGCCACCACGGCCACCCACGGGCCGGTCTCGTCGACGGCGCACAGGCTGGCCGCGAACCAGGGCAGGCCCAGGGCGGCGTTGGTCGATCCATCGACGGGGTCGACCACGACCATCACCGAACCGTTGCCGGTGAGACCCGACTCCTCACTCAGCACCGAGAACCCGGCCCGATGCAGCCCGCCGAGCATCGCCTCGTCGGCAACCACATCGTGGCTGTACTGGGAACGGCGCAACCCGGAGGGACCCCAGTCGTCATGGCCCTGAAGCCGCTCCACCAGCTCGTCCACCAGCGCCTCGAACAACTCCAGGGTGGCATCGGCATCCCGGTACTGCTCCGCTCCGGCTCTGGCCACACCATCGGTCTGTCGGTCCATATCCCGCCACTGTAGGGGCCGGGAGCGACCGAGCCGGGCCCCGCACTGCCGCCCAAGGACCAAAACCCAAACGGGCGGCTCGAATACCCTCCCGTTCGATCCGACAACCGCACGACTGGCGGCAAAGCCCTGCAGTCCATCGAAGAACGGAGATTCGCATGAGTGATCGATTCTGGGACGAGGTGGCGCCGCTGCAGGCGGCCGGCCGACTGGAGGAAGGGACGATGTTCGGCTTTCGCTGCGTCCGTGCCGGCAAGACATTCGTGGCCATGCCCGGCAAAGAGTCCGACGGCATGGTGGTCCAGCTCCCGGCGAAGCGGGTCGCCGAGCTCCTCGAGTCGGGCCGCGGCTCGCCGGTGGCACCGGTGGGCAAGGTCTTCAAGGAATGGTTGGAGATCAAGGCAGCCGAGGATTGGGGGCCGTATCTGGACGAAGCGCTGGACTTCGCAGGCCACTGAGACCGGCGTGGTTTGTCCGAGACGTGATGCGGGTGAGAGCTGCGACATCTACAATGGAGGCGCTCCGATCGGCGTCCGGCCGACGGACGGGAGAGTGTTTACGTGGCAGTCATCGATGTTCCGGGTTTTGTCGCCGATCTCAAGGATCATGCGACCGATCACCAGTTTCACATCCACGACGAGCGCCACTTCATCGAGACCTATTCCATGCGCCAGGCCTGGGAGGTTGACCTTCATCCCGAGCAGGCCTGTGGCGGCCCGCTGGATCTCCATCTCTCCATCGATCTCGATCCCCGCACCGTCCTGGCCTTCGAGGATCACCTGATGACGCTACCCGAGGACGTCGAGCCGACCTCCGGTCTGACCCTGCCCCTGGTGCTGACCTGGGTGCTGCCACCGCTGGCCGAGGCCCCCGATCTGCTGGTTTTGGCCACCGAATTAGCCGGTGTGGGCGGAGCCGATCTGCCGCTCAAGGTCGCGGCCATCGATTCCACCGCCGAGGTGACCGACGCCTCGGAACGCACCCTGTCGATCACCGCCCCGCTGGAACTCGGTCTCGACGATCTGTTCATGCATCGCGAGTCGCTGTGCGATATCTTCGATCGCTGCTATCAGGTCAGCGAGTTCCTGCTTGACCGCGCCCCGGTGTGGCTGGGCGAGATCTGATCCGCCTCTGGGCCCCGTCTACGGACACCGCCCTATCTCCGGACATGGCGCCATCCGGCCCTAAGGCCCGGTCGTGAGCCGGCGGCGCAAACCCCGGCGACGTTCCGACGCCGGACCGCCACCGGAACCCGGTCCGGAATTCGAGCGATTCCGCCGACGACTGTCGTACCCGTCCGAGCTGCCGATCACCGACCACCGGGACGAGCTGTTGGAGCTTCTGGCCTCCGAACAGGTGCTCATCGTCGCCGGTGAGACCGGCTCGGGCAAGAGCACCCAGCTTCCCAAGTTGTGTGTGGAGGCCGGCCGGGGCTTCAAGGGCCTGATCGGCCACACTCAGCCCCGGCGGTTGGCGGCCCGCTCGATCGCCGAACGTGTCGCCGAGGAAACCGACACCGCGGTTGGCGACGTGGTGGGTTACGCCGTGCGATTCAACGATCGGGTCAGTGCCGGCACCCGTATCAAGCTGATGACCGACGGCATTCTGCTGGCTGAGCTTCAGCGGGACCGGCTGCTCCGGCGTTACGACACCATCATTATCGACGAGGCCCATGAGCGGAGCCTCAACATCGATTTCATCCTCGGCTATGTCAAACAGCTTCTGCCCAAACGCCCCGACCTGCACGTGGTGGTGACCTCGGCCACCATCGACACCGAGCGGTTCTCCCAGCACTTCGACGGCGCACCGATCGTCGAGGTGTCGGGCCGGACCTATCCGGTGGAGCTGCGGTACCGGCCCTATGACGAACCGGCGACCCACGACGACCGGGCCGGAACCGGAGACGGCACGGAACCGGTGTCGCAGACCGATGCCATCGCCCGAGCCGTACGATCGCTGATCCGGGAGGGTCCGGGCGACATGCTGGTGTTCCTGCCCGGTGAGCGGGACATCCGGGAGACGGCCGAGGCGCTGGCCGAACTCGACCTTCACGACACCGAGATCTTTCCCCTGTTCGCCCGGCTGTCGGCAGCCGACCAGCATCGGGTATTTCGCCCCCATCCCGGTCGTCGCATCGTGCTGGCAACCAATGTGGCCGAGACCTCGGTGACCGTTCCCGGCATCCGTTCTGTCATCGATCCCGGCACGGCCCGCATCTCCCGCTACAACAAGCGCACCAAGATGCAGCGGCTGCCCATCGAACCGATCTCCCAGGCCTCGGCCGACCAGAGGGCAGGGCGCTGTGGCCGGATCGGGCCCGGCATCTGCATCCGCCTCTACAGCGAGACCGATTTCGAGGCCCGGGACGACTTCACCGAACCCGAGATCCAGCGCACCAACCTGGCTTCGGTCATCCTTCAAATGGCGGCCCTCGATCTGGGCGACATCGACTCGTTCCCGTTCGTCGACCCTCCCGATCACCGCTCCATCGGCGACGGCATCGCCTTGCTGGAGGAACTGGACGCCCTCGACCCCGAACATGCCGGCACTCGGGACTGGCTGACCCCCATGGGCCGGGAACTGGCCCGCCTGCCCGTCGACCCCCGGTTCGCCCGCATGCTGATCGAGGCCGCCGACCATGGAGCGCTGGCCGAGGTGCTGGTCATCGTGGCTGCGCTTGCCATCCAGGATCCCCGGGAACGACCGCGGGACGACGACGGCCGGGCCACGGCCCTGCACCGTCGGTTCGAAAACGAGGACTCCGACTTCCTCACCCTGCTCACCCTGTGGCGCTACCTGGAGAAGCAGCGATCGACGCTGTCGGCAAACCAATTCCGCAAGCTCTGCCGTCGGGAGTTCCTCAACCACAACCGGGTCCGGGAGTGGCAGGACACCCGCAACCAGCTGGAGCAGATGACCAGGGAGCTGGGCTACACCACGAGCGGCAACCGGGCCAAGGCCGACACCATCCACCGCTGCGTGTTGTCGGGGCTTCTGTCCCACGTTGGGCTCAAGGACGCCGGCTCCGACAACGCAAACAGGACGTCCAGCAGTCGCGGTCGGAACCGCCGACCACCGGTCGAGTTCCTCGGAGCCAGGGGCAGCCGCTTCCGGATCGCCCGCAGCTCCACGCTGGCCAAGAACGCCCCCAACTGGGTCATGGCCGCCGAGCTGATCGAGACAAACCGGCTGTGGGCCCACATCGTGGGGCCGGTCGACCCCCGATGGATCGAGGAACTGGGCTACTACCTGGTCACCCGGAGCTACGACACCCCGACCTGGACTGTGGCCGACGGCGTGGCCTACACCATAGAACGGGTCACGCTTTACGGCCTGCCCGTGGTGTCGGGGCGGCGGATCACGGTGGGCTCGGTCAATCCGGCCCAGGGTCGGGAGCTGTTCATCCATCACGCCCTGGTCGAGGACGAGTGGGACACCGATCACGATTTCGTGGTCCACAACCGGGAGCTGCGGGCTGAGCTGGCCGAACTGGAACAACGAGCTCGACGCCGGGATCTGACGGCCGAGAACCAGGCCCTGTACGCCTTTTTCGATCATCGGTTGCCCGACGACATCATCTCGGCCGCCCACTTCGACACCTGGTGGCGGACCATGCGAGAGTCGGAACCCCGGCTGCTCCACCTCAGCGTCGATCAACTCGTGGCCGAGGGAGCCGAGTTGGCCGATCCGGCTGACTTTCCCGACTCCTGGACCATCGGAGACGGGGCCGACGGGAGCGGGCCGAGGCTGGAACTCGCCTATGAGTTCGACGGGGCCAGCCCGCGGGACGGACTCAGTGTGCACGTGCCGGTGGAGGTGCTGAACCAGCTGGAGGCCACCCCGTTCGAATGGTCGGTACCCGGCTACCGGCGAGAGCTGCTCGAGGCCCTGGTCCGTTCACTCCCCAAGTCGATCCGCAAGGATCTTGCCCCCATCGCTCACACCGTCGACCGAGTCCTGACAATGCTCGACAGCGATGATCGGACCCCGGGCGACCGTCCGCCGGCCGTGGTCCTGACCCGGATCCTCGGTCCTATGACCGGGGTCGAGATCTCACCGGAGCATTTCGACTGGCATCGAGTGCCTGATCATCTCCGGCCGACGTTCCGGGTCATCGATGCCGATCGACGATTGCTGGCCGAAGGCAAGGACCTCGCCGCGGTCAAGGACCTGATGGCCACCCACACCAGACAGGCCATTTCCGAGCTGTCGGCCCGCTCCACCAACCTCGAGCGGTCGGGCATCGTCACATGGGATTTCGGCTCGTTGCCGTCGGTGGTCGAGCCCCAAGGCACCAACATCAAGGCCTATCCCGGCCTGGTCGACGACGGTGATTCGGTGTCGATCCGGCTGTTCCCGACCGACCACGAACAACACGAAGCGACCTGGCTGGGGGTTCGGCGTCTGTTGCGCCTGCATGTGGGCTCGCCGGTGCGGGCCTTGGATCGGTTGCTGGACCGGCAGACCAAGTTCGCTCTGGTCGATCCGCCGGTGCAATCCAAGGTCGACTGGTACAACGACGCCATCGACTGCGCCCTCGACGAGATCGTGGTGGAGGCGGGGGGGCCACCCCGGGATGAGATCGGCTTCGAACGCCTTGTGGCCGCCGCCCGAGCCCGGCTGAGTGACGATCTGGCCGCCGTGGCCCGGATCATGGACCGGTTGGTCCCCAGCTTGGTGGAACTGACACTGCGGATCGAGCGCTTGGAGTCATCCGACGGCCTCGGGCCATCGGCGTCCGATGCCATTGCTCACAGCCGCAGGCTCGCCTATCCCGGCCTGCTGACCGGATTCGGCATGCCCAGGCTCGACGACCTCGTCCGCTATGTCGAAGGCCTGAACCACCGGATCGACAAGCTGATCGAGAACCCCGATCTCGATCTGCGAAAGACGGCGGAGCTGATCGACGTGGAGCGTCGGCACGCCGATGAGGTGGCCGAACGTGGCCTCACACCGGCGCTGGAAGAGCTGCAGTGGCAGCTGGAGGAGCTGCGGCTGGCCACGTTCGCCCAGCAACTGCGAGACCCGAAAGGCGCCAGGGTGAGCGCTCGGCGCATCGAGCGGGCACTTGCCGCCATGGCCGACTGACGATGGCTCAGGTATCGTACGCGGCGTGGACCGACACGGCATACTCGCCGCCCTCGACGAACTTGTCGCCGTCCCACGACGCATAGCGCTCCACGAGATGAAGGTTGGCCCCCTTGCACCAAAGGTCGTAGCCCTCGAGGTCGAAAGCGGGGGCAAACTCGGTGCCGGTGATCAGGTAGCCCCCGTTGACCAACGCCGTGGCCAGGTTTGGCACGATCAGGTGGCGACGGGGCGGTTCGGCGTAGACCAGGACGCTGCCGGCCATGACGATGGCATCGAACGGCCGGTCGAATCGGACAGAACTGAGGTCAGCCAACATCCAGGTGACGTCATCGGACTTCGGCCTGGCCAAATCCAGCATGTCGGAGTCGTTGTCGACACCGACGACGTCATGGCCTCGGGAGGCCAACTCGACGGCGACTCTGCCTGTCCCACAGCCGGCGTCCAGCACACGTTTGGGCCCGGATCCGGCCAGGAACCGCTCAACGAAGTCGGCCTCAGCGTGAATTCGCCGCCCGTCAGCCTCCATCTGCTGCCACCGGGCTTCGTACTCGGTCAGATCAGTCTGTTCTTTCCACTTCCGCCAACGCGCACTAGCCCGGCCCGGACCGCGGCGAGCGGGGTTGTACACGCGCACAGGAGGTTGGGATTGCACGATCTACAACTGTAGCGAAGAAGCGCCAGGACGGACGTCGGTCAGCCCTGGAGGCGGGCGAACAGCTCGACCTTGGCCTCCTCGAAGTCCTCTTCGGAGATCAGGCCGGCGGCCCGGCGCTTGTGCAGATCCTCGACCAACATCAAGAGCTCATGGGGCGAGGGCTCACCATCACCGGAGACCATCTCGATGACGTCTCCCGCCTCGTTGTTCATGTCTTCGCTGTCATCGGCTTTGCGGCGACGGCGGGCGGCACGCTTGTGGGCCGCCCGTTCCTTCTTAGCCTTGTCCCGCTGCAACTTGGCGAAGCTCGATCGTTGTTTGGCCATGGCGAGCTCCTTGTCGTCGGTATCTGAGATTCTGAGAGATCTGGTCACTTCCACCGGCCGTGCCGGTGGGCGATCATCAATCGTAGAGGCAATTCCACAGCAAATGACCGAACGTTTCGAAGATGTGGCATTTCCCTCACCATTGCACGACGTTTGGGTCATTTCGACCACACAAATGACGGAAGTTGTTCCCATTACGGGCCCTCGATGACCGGAGAATGCCTCCGACCCCGGCGTGGGATGGGCCTGTTCGTTCGTCGCCCACTATGGTCGGCACCATGATCGAGCGAGCTCCTTTCGGCCGGACCGGCCACCAATCCAGTCGCATCATCTTCGGTGCCGCCGCCCTCGGAGCCATGAGCCGGGAGCGGGCCGACACGACCCTGGCCCAGGCCGTCAAGGCCGGTGTCAACCACATCGACACCGCCTTCTCCTATGGCGAATCCGAAGTCCGTCTCGCCCCGTTCCTGGCCGACCATCGTGACGATGTCTTCCTGGCCACCAAGACCGAGGAGCGATCCGGGGAAGGAGCCAGGGCCGGCCTCGAACACAGCCTTCGGCGTCTCGGGGTCGACGCCGTGGATCTGATCCAGCTCCACAACCTGGTCGAGGAGGACGAATGGCGTCAGGCCTTCTCGTCCGGGGGCGCGGTCGATGCCCTGGCCCGGGCCCGTGACGAAGGGCTGTGCCGATTCATCGGCGTCACGGGCCATGGACTCCGCATTCCCGCCATGCACCTTCGGTCGCTGGCTGAATTCGACTTCGATTCGGTCCTGTTCCCCTACAACCATTCCCTGCTCACCATCACCGCCTACCGGGATGATGTGGAGCAATTGATCGCTCAGGCCGTCCAACGAAACGTGGCGTTGCAGACCATCAAGTCAATTGCCCGGGGCCGATGGCCGTCACCACCGGAGGAGGCATTCAGCTGGTACGAACCACTGACCGATGAAGGGGCCATCACTAGGGCCGTGCATTTCGTCCTGGGCCGGACGGAGCTCTTCCTGAACTCCACCAGCGATGCCCGGTTGCTGCCGTTGGTGTACCGTGCGGCCGGGGCCATGGCAGATGCCGGCGACGGGGTTGTTGCCACCGATCCCGATGACGAGGCGTTGGCCGCCGATCGGGACCGCTTCGGCATCCACCCCCTGTTCGACGGCAACGAACTGGAGCGGATCTAGATCCGGCGGAACAGCACCCGCCGCCTGCAGTTCGGCCTTTGGTCGAAACCTTCGGAAGACTCGAGCAATGTTGGATGATCCAATCAAAAAGGAACCCAGATGCTGATCATCGCCGGAACCCTTCATGCTGATCCCGACGATAGGGACGAGCTGATGTCCAGGGCCCAACCCATGATCAAGGCGTCACGCCGGGAGGGGGGCTGCCGTGACTACACGTTCACCCTCGACGGCCACGATCCGTCGGCCATCCGGCTGTTCGAAGTGTGGGACAGTGAGCAGGCACTGGCCGCCCATGCCGCCAGCGACCACATGGCCCACTGGCTCCTCCAGTCCAAGGATCTGGTCACGGGTCGCTCCCTCACCGTCTACACCGTCACCGATCAACGACCTCTGTAACGACACGCTGCCCGAAAGGACACCTGTTCCCCAGCCGAGGACTCACCATGAGCCGATCCACCGACCGCCGACCCCATGAAATCGAACACGAACGCTCGGGGATGCCCAACCCGCTGTTCCCCGACTTCTGGACCCGGCCGTCGGAGGCCATCGACCATGATATGGAGGTGCTTCGTGACGCCGGCGGTGTCACCTTCCACTGCGAGCCCGAGGTGCCACCCGAAATCCCACTGCCCCGGGGTGCGGGAAGCTGGGTGGTGATCAACCACGCCGACATCCTCCACGTGTCCAAGCACCCGGAGATTTACTCCTCGGCCCAGGGAATCACCCTCCTCGACGCTCCGCCCGAGATCAACGAGTATTTCAACTCCATGATCGCCATGGACGATCCCCGGCACGCCCGCCTGCGGCGGCTGGTCTCGGCCGGGTTCACCCCCCGCATGCTGAATCGGCTGGAGGGCACGGTACAGGAGGTCGCGGTCTCCATCGTCGACCGGATCCAGGATCGGGGCGAGGTCGACTTCGTGGTCGACGTTGCCGCCGCTCTGCCGCTCAAGATCGTGTGCGATCTCATGGGCATTCCCGAGTCGCACTACGAGTTCGTGTTCGGCCACACCAACGTCATCCTCGGAGCCGGCGACCCCGAGTACGTGTCGTCGGCCGGTGACAGCCTGCTGGCCCTACTGACAGCGGGTGAGGAGTTGACCGGGCTCATGAAGGATGTGGCCGACTCGAAGGCAGGCGGCGACGGCACCGACCTGACCAGCGTGCTCGTCAACGCCAAACTCGACGACGACCAGCTCAGCCCGGCCGACATCGGCAGCTTCTTCATCCTGTTGGTGGTGGCCGGAAACGAGACGACCCGGAACGCCATCAGCTGGGGACTGAAGTTCCTCACCGACAACCCCGATCAGCGTGAGCGTTGGCAGTCGGACTTCGAGACCCTTGCACCCCCGGCGGTGGAGGAGATCGTCCGGCTGGCCAGCCCGGTCACCTATATGCGGCGCACCACCACTCGAGACACCGTGCTGGCCGGACAGGAGATCCCGGCCGGCGACAAGGTGTGCATGTTCTACAACGCCGCCAACCGCGACCCCGGCGTTTTTGCCGATCCCGCCCGGTTCGATGTCGGCCGCGAACCCAATCCCCATGTCGGTTACGGTGGCCCCGGACCCCATTTCTGTCTCGGTGCCCACCTGGCCCGCCGGGAGATCACCGTGATGTTCCGGGAGTTGTTCCGCCGCCTTCCCGACATCGAAGCGGCCGGAGACCCCGATCTGCTGCTGTCCAGCTTCATTAGAGGGGTGAAGCACCTCCCGGCCCGGTTCACACCGGTGTCGTAGCACCGGCTCAGGCTCGGGCCCGCAGCACCTCCAGCGCCTTGTCGGCGTGGGTGGTCATGTCGGTTTCGCTCCTGACCAAGGCCAGCACGGTGTGATCGGGGTCGATCACGAAGGTGGCCCGCTTGATGGGCAGCGGCCCGAATCGGGTCAACCCGAACTGTTTGGCCACTGTCTTGTCCGAATCGGACAGCAGCGGGAAGCCCAGTCGGTTGGCTTCGTCGAATTCCTTCTGCCGATCAGACCGATCGGTCGACACTCCCACAATCGAGGCTCCCAGCTCGGCGAATTCGGAGCGCAGGTTGCGGAAGTGACAGCTTTCCTTGGTTCAGCCCGGGGTCATGGCCTTGATGTAGAAGTACACCACCAGCGGCCCCGACTCGAGCAACGAGTCCAGGCTGACGGGCCGGCCGTCCTGGTCTTCCAGGGTGAAGTTCTCGACACGATCTCCGACGTCCATATGATCCTTTACGTGGTTGAGGGCGATGACGGATTCGACGCCACGAACGGTGGGCCGTCGGCCCACCGGACGATCCGGGCGCTCACGTCGACGGCAGGGCGGCCAGCGCCGCCTCGGCTGCGGCCAGATCCTTGCGGGCCACCTCCAGCAGCTGGCGGGTCTCGGCCACCAACTCGGGCTTGGCGTTGTTGACATAGCCGGGGTTGGCCAGCCGCTTCTCGAACCCGGTGATCTGATTGGACTTGCCATCGACCAGCTTCTGCAGTCGGGCTCGCTCGGCGTCCACATCCAAGGCGTCAACCAGGCCGGAGATCAGGACCTCGTGGCCCTCGAAGGCCAGCGGGCTGGCGCCGGCAGGACGCTCTTGACCCTCGGTGGGCAGAACCTCGGCCACACCGGCCAGCGTCTCCACCGTTCCATCCGCCTCGGCGATTAGAGCACGAACCGGGCCGGGGGCATGGATCGTGACCCGCTGC
>JAHEJM010000132.1 GCA_024638815.1 Acidimicrobiales bacterium
CGCTACTCGGGCAGGTGCTCCTGCCACTCGGCCCAGGCCTCGAGGCTGGCCTCGGCCATGTGGCGATGCTCCCGGGCCAGGGCCCGGGCTTCGGCCTGGGCGTCACCGTCGAGGGCGGCGGCCAGCCGCCAGCCGATGGCCAGGGCGGCGGACCTGTTGCCCCGGAAGTAGGGCAGAAACTGATCGGGCCGGAAGAACCGGTCGAGGTCGACGGGGACGTCGGCCTCGGGCCGCCACCGCTCGGGCTCGACCGGGGGAAGGTCCAGCTTGTCGAGGGCGGCGAAGATGTCGGCGTCATTGGTGCGATCGGCGAAGTCCCGACCTTGGTATCGGTACACCTCGTCGCCATCGGGGTCGACCAGGATCATGCCGGGCAACGCAATGCCGCCCCGCTCCTCTGGGTCGAACAGGCCGAGGGGCTGAAGGATGCGCTCACCACCGGGATCGGACACGAACCGGGTATGGGTGAAACCCCAGTGTTGAGCCATGGCCGACTGCCTGGTGTCGTCATCGACGCTGACGGCGGCAAACTCGGCCCCGGCGCCGTGGATCCGGTCGTAGTGCAGAGCCAGCCTCACGAGCTGGGCGCAGCAGTATGGTCACCAGTCGCCTCGATACGTCATGAGCAGGATGGCGCCACCGGTTCGGCGCAGATCGAGCGGTTGTTTGGTCGAACCGTCGGTCATCGCCCGGCGCCTCCCACTGCGGTCCGCAGCCAATCGACGACAGCCCGGCCGATCTCGTGCGGGCTGTCCTCCTGGATGAAGTGGCTACCGGACACGGTCACTTCGGTCTGGTTGGGCCAGGTCCGACAGAACTCCCGCTGACCTCCGGTCAGGATGGCGCCCGGCTCGGCGTTGATGAAGAGCTTGGGCACCTCCGACCGGGACAGCCACACCCCGTACTCGTCCACGATGGCGGCAACGTCGGCCGGCTCACCCTCGATCGGGATCTCCCGAGGCCAGGTCAGGGTCGGCCGGCGATGCTCGGGCTCGGTGAACGGCCGGCGATACCGGTCCATCTCGACGTCGCCGAGCTGCCGCAGCACCGACCCGGGCAGAACCCGTTCGACGAACAGGTTCCTGTCGATCACCATGGCCTCGCCGGCATCCGATCGGAAACCCTGGAAAACACCGACAGCAGCCTCCGAGAAGTCACTCCACTGTGGAAAAGGCCGCACGATGGCCTCCATGTAGGCGATGCCGGCAACCCGCTCCGGGTGGCGGCGGGCCCAGTCGAAACCGAGGGCCGACCCCCAGTCGTGGACGACCAGCACCACACGATCACCGAGCTCGAGCTGGTCGAGCAAACCGTCCAGGTAGTGGCGGTGCTCCACGAACCGGTACGACTCGGGTCCGGGGCTTTCCAGCTTGTCGGAGTCACCCATGCCGATCAGGTCGGGGGCGACACAGCGGGCGTGAGGTCGCACGTGGGGAATGATGTTGCGCCACAGGTACGACGACGTGGGATTGCCGTGGAGGAAGACGACGGCACCGGCGTCGGCGTCTCCCGCCCCACCGGAGTCCGGACCGGAGGAGTGGTAGGCCATGGCCTTGCCGTGGACGTTGACCCAGGACTTGGCCAAGGGTTCGGAGCTCAGTTGATCGGACGCGTCTGACACCGCACCTTTTTCGCCTCCGGACCCGGCCCCCGGCTTCTCGGGCAGTACCGCGGTGTCGAAGAACGCCTCCAGTTCGGCGATCGGATCCCCTCGACCGGGTAGATGGACGGCGATTCGCCGCTCCACGATTCTGCTCCGGTACCGGGCCAGGCAAGCGGCGAACAGCTCGTCCTTGTCGGCGAACCGGTAGTGGATCGACGGCGCCTTCATGTCCAGCGCCTCCTCCAGATCACGAATGGAGGTCTGCCGCCGGCCCTTGACCCAGAACACGTCCATGGCCCGATCGACCATGGTCACGGCGTCGTATTTCGGCGGACGGCCCACGGCGTCATCGTAGTGCAAGCGCACTGGCCGCCACGATCACGGCTGATCTACGATCCGTGAATGGATCCTTCAACCGGGCGATCCTCTGAGCGGCCTCCCGTCGGCTCATGGGCACGAAGCTACACGGTGTCGATCGAGGCTGGGGGTCGCACCATTGCTC
The DNA here is from genome assembly GCA_024638815.1 of Acidimicrobiales bacterium. GTDB lineage: Bacteria > Actinomycetota > Acidimicrobiia > Acidimicrobiales > SZUA-35 > JAHELU01. The sequence goes on from JAHEJM010000132.1 coordinate 2,106, forward strand.
TGAAAGCCGAGGACGACCAACACCGGTTCAACCGATTCTGGCTACGAGACCTGTGCCCAAGTCTCCCGACCAAGCAGTCGGGACTGCGAACCTTCTCGGTGGCCTCACTACCCGATGATCTGGCGGCTCGGGCGGCAGAGATCGATCACGTCGATCCCGGCGACATTCTCGTGTTGGAATGGAGTGACGGCCACGTCAGCCGATACCCGGTGAACCATCTCCTGTCGTTGGCCGAGAGAGCCGCCGGCCGGCGGACCCCGCTACTCGAGGTCGAGTTGTTCGGCGCCGACACCGAGCCCCGACGATTCGACGGCTCCGAGCTGACGCCGGGGTCATTGACCCATCTCGAGCTGCTGATGACCGTGGCCCGCCGTGGTTTCGCCCTGGTCGGCGGCCTGGCTCATGACGGTGCCGACCGCGGTACCGATGCTCCGGCCGGTCCGACGACCGAGGACATCGCCCGGCTTCTGGGCCGCGTGAGGGAGACCGACTTCGGGCGGATCTTCGACATCGTGACCGAACCCGAGGCCTGGACCTTGTCCCAGTCGGACAAGGGCCAGGACCCTCACACCGATGACCCCTATCGATACCGACCGTCCGGCATCAGCATCCTGCATTGCTGTCAGGCCGCCGCCGGTGACGGCGGCGCATCGCTGTTGGTCGACGGCTTCGCCGTGGCCGAACACCTCCGCCGTGATGACCCCGGCGGTTTTCGGCTTCTGGCCACGGTTGCCGTCCCGTATGTGCGCCACCGCACCCGTTCGGTCGAGCAGGGCGAGGACGTCCACATGGTTGCCTACGGTCCGGTGATCACGCTCGGCGAGGGTGAGACCGATGCACCGGTGGTTGGGATCAGGTTCCACGAGCGATCCACCGACGTGTTCGATCTCGATCCGGCCATCGTCGACGACTACTACCTTGCCTTCCGATCGTTCGCCCGGTGGGTTCGCTCCCCCCGGTTCCAGTACGTACGGAAGCTGAACAGCGGTGAGGCCATCGTGTTCGACAACCAGCGTGTTCTGCATGGTCGAACCGGGTTCTCATCCGGCGGAGGGCGTCGGCACCTACGGCTGTGCACCGTGGACCGGGACCAGGTTCACAGCCGGCTGCGACGACTGATCGAAGTTCACGATCCGGGCCATGAACGAGTTCGGCTTTGCGGTGGCGCCGCTCCGGCCTGATCTCCGAACGGCGCGGTTCGGTCCTGTTCGTGGGCCACTACGCTGACCGACCATGGGCACCGGCGACAGTACAACCGATCTGATGACGGCGATCTACGAGGACCGATTGGGCGGCCTGGACGATCCGGTGGCGGCAAGGGCCTGTACGGCCATCGGACACCGGGTGGCCGAGGAGGTGGAGCTGGCCAAGGCGGTGCTGGCCGAACGCGATCTGGCGGCCACGGTGGAAGGTGAACCGGCCGCCCCGGCCCAACGTCACTGGGCACGACTGACCTTCCAGAACCAGGCGGCGGCCGAGGTCGCCATCGACGCCCTGACCGATGCCGGCTACCGACCGTGGGATGCCGTGCACGGGCCGGCCGGCGTGGTGCGGCGACGGTTGAGGGGCGTGGCCACCCTGGCCCGGAACTCGGATGTCACCATGGTGCTCGAGATCGGCTGGCCACCCGACCCCCCTCCGATCCTCGATCGCCTTCCGGAGGCCGCGGTACCCACCGACAACGACTTCGACGTCGTCTCGCTGCCCGAGGCACTGTGGCCCCTGTACTACGTGGTCCGACCGTTCCGGCTGCTGGCCGAGCGGGTCGGGTTGCTCGACGCCGGTGCCCGGCGCCTGGGTCCATTCCTCAGTACCCCACACGATGTGTTGCCGACGCTCCATGATCTGGCCGACCTCACGGCCGACGACGTGCTGGTCGATCTGGGCTGCGGTGACGGCCACGTCCTGATCCACGCCGCCACCACCAGGGGATGCCGCGGCATCGGAGTGGAACGTGACCCCGACCTGGTGGCCGCGGCTCGGGCCGAGGTGAAGGAACACGGCCTGAGCGACCGCATCGAGATCCACCAGGGTGATGCCACCAGCGGATCACTGCCGGCGGGGACCGTGTATTTCATCTTCGTCCCGGCCGAGGCCGCCTGCAATCTGGCCGCTCGGGTACTGCGAAACGCCGGGTCCGGCACCCGGGTGTTGGTCCACGAGCAGCATCCACTGCCCAAGCCGCCACCCGGGGCCGAGAGCCAGGCCGTGATCTCGGGTCAAGGGGTCACCGTGGCCCATCTTTGGAGCGTCCCCTAGACGGCCGAGATCGACCCGGGCCGGGGCCCGGATCGACTACAGCTTGGACAGGATCTCCTCGGCGTGCTCCTTGACCTTCGGGCGTTTGAACACGTGCTGTATCACGCCGTCCTCGTCGATCAGGAAGGTGGTGCGCTGGAGTCCCTTGAATGTCTTGCCGTAGTTCTTCTTCTCCCCCCACACGCCATAGGCCTCGATGATCTCTCGATCGGGGTCGGCCACCAGGGGGAAGTTCAGATCGTGCTTGGACGCGAACGCCTCATGACGGTCGTTGTCGTCGGGCGAGACACCGATCACGGCGATGTCGTGTTCGGTCAGCACGTCGATGTTGTCCCTCAGGTTGCAGGCCTGGTTGGTGCAGCCCGGGGTCATGTCCTTGGGATAGAAGTAGAGGGCGACCTTGCCGCCCCGGTACTGGGACAAGGTGATGGTTCGACCATCGAAGGTGGCGGCGGTGAAGTCCGGGGCCTCGGTGCCCGCCTCCAGTGGGTTCGCTTTGTCAGCCATGATCTTGATCCTACGGGTCCGTACACTCGGAGACCGTGACTGTGCCTGCCGATGTACCGACCGAGAGGGCGGTGAGGAAACCCGACGATTCCGGATCGGGGGCGTCGGCCGGCGGGCTGTCGGCCCGGCTCGGTCTTCGCCGCAACGGTGGGTTCGAATTGGATGTCGCCCTCACCATCGAACCGGGCACGACCACCGCACTGCTCGGCCCCAACGGTGCCGGCAAGTCGACCGTGGTCGACACCCTGGCCGGCATGGTGGCCATCGAAACCGGTCGGATCGAACTGGGCGGGCGCTGCCTCGACGATCCCGAGCGCAGGGTGTTCGTGGCTCCCGAGGACCGCCGGATCGGTGTCGTGTTCCAGCGCTACCTGCTGTTCGATCACATGTCGGTGGCCGACAACGTGGCCTTCGGTCCTCGGTCCCGCCGGCTCGGCCGACGGGTGGCGGCCGAACGGTCCCGGCACTGGATGGAGGCCGTCGGGATCGACGGGCTGGCCGAGCGCCGTCCCCCCGAACTCTCCGGTGGCCAGGCCCAGCGGGTGGCCCTGGCCCGGGCGCTGGCCACCGATCCCGAACTCCTGCTGCTCGACGAACCATTGGCTGCGGTCGACATCGACGCCCGCAGCGGACTGCGACGGTTGCTGATGGCCCACCTCGAGACATTCGCCGGACCGAGGCTGGTGATCACCCACGACCCGGCGGAGGCCTTCCTCTTGGCCGACACCATCGTGGTGATGGAACACGGCCGCATCACCCAGGTCGGCTCCTCCGAGGACATTCGGCGGCGGCCGGCCACCGGCTATGTGGCCGCCCTGGCCGGGACCAACCTCCTGATCGGCACCAACGACGGCGGCCGGCTGACACTGAACGACCATCCGCTGACCCTGCAGACGTCGGACGCCCACACCTCGGGACCGGTGGCCATCACCATCCATCCCAATGCGGTCTCGCTCCACCCCGACCAACCCCACGGCAGCCCCCGCAACACCTGGCTGACGGAAGTGGCGGCGGTCGAGGAGTTGGGGGAGACGACCCGGATCATGCTCGGTGACCCCCTCCCGATCGGTGTCGACATCACGCCGGCGGCCACCGCGGCGCTGGCCCTGTCGGTGGGCAGCCCCATCTGGGCCTCGGTCAAGGCCACCGAGATCACCGTTCACCCGACCTGACCACTCCCGTGACCGAGCTCACCCACCTGGGTCTGGGCCGTCGACGCCCGCCGGGCCTGCAGGACGGCCAATAGCCTGATCCGGTGATCCTGCTCCCGTGGAAGACCACGCTGCGCCGGATGCCGGCGCTGCTGTTCGGCCTTTGGGCATTCGGTGTCGGCATCTCGCTGATGGTCGAGGCCGACCTGGGCCTCGGACCGTGGGACGTGTTCCATCAGGGCGTCTCCGAGCTGACCGGCCAATCGATCGGCCGCATCATCAACCTGACCGGGCTGATCGTGGTGCTGGGCTTCATTCCCCTTCGGGAAAAGGTCGGGATCGGCACCGTGTTGAACGCCATCGTCATCGGTGTTGCCGCCGACGTCACCTCGGGTCTGCTCCCGACCCTGGAGTCGGCGCTCTGGCGATGGTCGGCAATGGCGGCCGGACCGGTGGTGATCGCCATCGGTTCCGGGCTCTACATCGGAGCCGGCCTCGGTCCCGGACCTCGGGACGGGATCATGACCGGGCTGGCCAAGAGGGGGATCGATGTCTGGAAGGCCCGCTTCGCCATCGAGCTGACGGCCCTGCTCATCGGTGTCGTGCTCGGCGGGTCGGTCGGCGTCGGCACCGTATGGTTCGCCGTCGGTATCGGGCCACTGGTCCAGTTCTTCCTCCACCGGCTCAGCATCGAACCCCGGGCCTGAACAAGTGTGTCCCGCCACCGGCCGGTGAAACCCCGGCCGACTCGACCTCGTGGAAGGGTGGGCCGGCGCAGTAAGCGATTAGGGTTCAGTCCATGGCGTCAACGGAGTCGACAACCGGTCTGAAACGTGAACTCGGGGTGGCCGATGCCGTCATCGTCGGCGCCGGCTCCATGATCGGGGCCGGGGTGTTCGCCGCCTGGGCCCCGGCCGCCGACTCGGCCGGAACCGGCCTGTTGATCGGCCTGGTGGTGGCCGGGGCGATCGCCTTCTGCAATGCCACGTCATCGGCCCAGCTGGCCGCCATCCATCCCGAATCCGGCGGCACCTATGTCTACGGCCGACGTCAGCTGAACGACACCTGGGGTCACCTGGCCGGTTGGGGGTTCGTGGTGGGCAAGACGGCGTCGTGCGCCGCCATGGCCCTCACCGTGGGCGCCTACCTGTGGCCCGAGCAGGAACGGCTGGTGGCGGTGCTGGCCGTGATCGCCATCACCGCGGTCAACATCGGGGGTCTGACCCGTACCGTGGCCGTCACCCGGGTGTTGCTGGTGGTATCGCTGATGGCGCTGACCGCGGTCGTGATCGCCGGATGGACCGGGGGCGAGGCCTCGTTCGACCGACTCACCCCCATCGACCCGCCGACCAAACCGGCGTTCTACGGCATTCTCCAGTCGGCCGGGTTCATGTTCTTCGCTTTCGCCGGCTACGCCCGGATCGCCACGCTGGGTGAGGAAGTCAAGGACCCGGCGGTCACCATTCCCAAGGCCGTGCCCCGGGCCCTGGCCGCCGTCCTGGTCATCTACGCGATCGTAGGCGTCACCGCGCTGGTCTCGGTCGACGCCTCGGACCTGGCCGCCACCGACGCCCCGCTGCAGCTGGTCCTGGGCTCGAACCCGAGCGGCGTGCTCGCCGCCCTCGAACCGGTGGTCCGGCTGGGAGCGGGCATCGCCGCCCTCGGTGTGCTGCTCAACCTCATCCCCGGGGTGTCCCGAACCACCCTGGCCATGGCCCGGCAGCGAGATCTTCCCACCTGGTTCTCCCACATCGACAGCGGCCGGGCGCTCCCGCTGCGAGCCGAGTTCACCGTGGCCGCCATCGTGATTCTGCTCGTCCTGACCCTGGACATCCGCAGCTCCATCGCCGTGTCGGGGGTGGCGATACTCACCTACTACGCCGTGACCAACGCCTCGGCCCTCACCCTGACCAACGAGCAGCGGCGATGGACCCCGATCCTGGCCTGGGTCGGCCTGGCCGGCTGCGTGATCCTGATCGCCTCGCTGCCCTGGCCGTATGTGGTTTCCGGGATGGCCGTGCTGCTGATCGGGGTCGTGGTGCGACGGCTGGCCACCGTCCGGACCTGACGTTCAGCGGTTCGGGCGGCGATAGACCCAATAGTCGCCGGTGGAATCCATGGTGTAGGGCAGGTCCTGTTCTCGACGAACCAACTCGACGATCCCGTCGTCGACCAGTCGCTCGGACACCAGCTCGAACCCGACCTCCTCCTGGTAGGAACGTCGAGTGCTGAGGGCGATCAGACCCCCGGGGCGGGCCAGCATGGCGATCTGGACCAGCGACTCGGGGGGAATGTGGCCCACGGTGAACACGCCGCCAACGGTGACCACATCGGCCTTGGCCTCCAGATGCGGGGGTGGGGCCTTGGTCAGATCGATGCCGGCCTCCAGGCGGCGATACAAGCCGGTGGTGGCCGCCACCTCGATCATGGCCTCCGACAGATCGATACCGTCGATTATTCGGTAGCCGGCGGCCACCAGGGCTCGGCCGACCTGACCGGTCCCACAACCGGCGTCGAGCACGTCGGTGTCGGGTCCGTGCAATCGGACCAGGCCGGGGTCCACGGCCGTCAGATCCCGGACGGCGGCGAGCAGGGTCGAGACCAGGGCTTCCGGCATGCCGTAGTCATGCTCGGCCACATCCTCGTCATAACTGGCGGCCCACTGATCGTAGAATGCCTCGAGTTTGGCCCGGTCGCCGGCCAGGCTCATGGCCCGGCGCATCGATTCGGTCATCTCCTCCGGCATGGCGCCTCCCGATTGGGCCGAGGTACCCCGCCCCTGCTGGCAACAACCATGGCACGACGCGCCGGACGATGCCACCGGAAGAGTCTCATCGGACATGAACCGACACCCAGCCGCTTGGACCCGGCCCGGGGCCAGCCGCTACCCTGGCCGGGCATGGAGCAGCTGGTGATCACGGTAGTCGGCGATGACCGTGCCGGCCTGGTCGATGCACTGTCGGGGGCCATCACCCGACACGGCGGCAATTGGGAACAGAGCCATCTGGCCGAGTTGGCCGGGAAGTTCGCCGGCGTTGTCCTGGTCACGGTTCCACCGTCATCCAGCCATGATCTCAAGGCCGAACTCGACGCCATCGAAGCCCGGGGATTGCTCCACATCGTGGTGGAGGCGGCGAAGCCGTCGGCCGCCGCTACGCCGGTGCATCGCTACAGCGTCGACATCGTGGGTCAGGATCATCCCGGCATCGTGTACGAGATCTCCCATGCGCTGGCGGAGAACGGGGTCGGTATCGAGGAGTTCGGTTCCGAAGTGGTGCCGGCGCCGATGGGTGGGCACCTGTTCCAGGCCCGGGCCACCGTCGGCACACCGGAGTCCATGACCCTTGATGGCCTCCAGGTCCTGCTGGAAGGCGTAGCCAGCGACCTGATGGTCGACCTCGAGTTCCACCCCGAGTGACCCCGGCCGGGACTCCTCACCGCCGGCCGGCGGCAAGCAACGTCATGATTTCCGACGATGGGCGGACGTCGCCGAAGCTCCGATAGATGGTGTGAAGCGTGGCGTTCAGGTCCTCGTCGCGCCTGGCGGCATTGGCGTCGGCCACCATCACCACCCGGTACTCCAAAGTGGCGGCGTCCCGGGCCGTCGATTCGCAACACACGTTGGCCACCGTCCCCGCCACCAGCACGGTGTGGACACCACGCTCCACCAACCGTTGGTGGAGGCCGCAGCGACCGGGGAAGAAGGCGCTGGCCGCCGACTTCTCCACCACGAGATCCCCGGGGTCGACCGTGAAGTCGGGCCACAACCGGTCACGCGGCTCCCCGCCTCCGCCCGACGAGGCGTAGGCCGCTGCGGCCTGCTCTCCGTGGAACTCGATGGCCACTTCGCTCGGCTTCCGTGATGCCGGCACCACCCAGGCCACCGTCCCGTGCGCCGCTCGCACGGTTCGGGCCAACCCTTCGATGACGGGAACCACTCCTTTGCAGTACGGGTTCTCGCCCACGAAGAACGGGACCATGTCGACCACCACCAACGCCGTCGCCGTCGGTTCGAGGCGTTCATAGGCGTGGCGGCGCCCCCGACGCTGCTCGTGCCGGCGGTATTCCCGCTCCTCGATCCTCCACCGATGCAACACCGACCCAGTCTGGCAGAGGCCGGTGAGTGATCTGACGAATCTCTCACGAGATGATCATGATCGACCCACTTCCTCTGACGGCAAGAGACCAGTCGGGTCCGGGGAACACAAGCGCAGTCATGACCGATAAACCGTCATCGGTGAGGACTTCGATCGAACCGTGATCGACCAGCAGGCGAACCGGCTGGTCGTCGGCTCGTTCCATGGAAAAGGCCCGGGACAGCGTTGGCATACTGGGAACCGAACGTGTCAGTCGCATCCCGGATCCGTTGGCTTTCACGGTCAGCGCCGAGTCGGCTTCGGGCCCGGCGGCGGCGTCGATTGCCAGCCTGAACTGACCTTCGAGTGAAAGGTCGAACGCCGTCGACGGTGTCGAATGCCTCCGAAAGGGCCCGTTACCTGACTTGAACCGCGCCGCAGGCCGATGACCCCGGGGGAGGCGCTGGCGCAGACGATCGTCAGCATCGGCCCGCACGAGAGGGGGCGCCGACAACAACCCTCGGGTACCGCTCGACGGGTGGGAGCCGACGGCCATGCAGTATCTCACGACGTCAAACCTGGCCGCACTGCGCCAGACCCCGACTGTTCGGGACTGATCCCGCTTCCCTCAACCTCCGCTCCAACTCCGTCCGTCGCCGGGCAGGGGTCTCAGTCCGTGGCCTCAGCGGTGCCCGATGGCGTTGGTGGAGGAGTGAGACCGCGGTGGCCGAAATCGAAGACCTCGATCGTCCCCCACGGCCTGCCAAGCTCGACCGCCGAGTAGTCGATCTCGAACCTCTCGCAGAATTCCCGTTTGGGGCCACGGTCCTTGGCTGTGGTTGACGGCGACAGGACCTCGGCGATGAGCACGATCTCGGCTGGATCCACAATGGCCAGCTCCTGGGTGAGCAATTCCGTGGGAGCGACGACGATGTCGGGCACGATCCATCCTTCGTCATCAACCTGGTGGACCCGGGGCTCGGTCACCACCGACAGCCCTTCGGGCAGCATCTGGCGGATGGCGATAGCCAGCTCGATCTGTGTGTACTGATGGTTGGTTCGTGGTCGGTTCAAGGTGTAGCTCCCGCCCAGGTACTCGGCCCTGCTTCCCGGCACGGCCGATTCCATGGCGTTGAGAACCGCCTCCACCTCCTGCTCGGTTTCACGATCGAGCACGACAGCCATACCCACCACCGTACCCTACGCATCGGTTGTGACA